>DJIE01000254.1 GCA_002433465.1 Salinisphaera sp. UBA6602 | reverse complement strand
GACAGCTGAGGCCGGTTTCAGCTTCAGCCAATCGCCTACGGCGGCCCGCGTCTCGGCCAGCGACATATAGCGGCCGAGCCGGGCCTCCTGCCGACGGGTACAGGTGAAGGCACGGATATCGGCTTGGTCGCGGCTCGCCAGCGCGAGCTCGGTGACGTAGTTCCAGTCCTGGCGTTCGCCCAGCGCCAGCTGGACCGGCGCGCTGGCCGCAACGTGTATCTCGCGCGACGCGGTACGGTCAATGAACTGCTCGCTTGCAGTCACCTCGAAGACACCGGCCTTGATCGGCTGCGCTCGGGGCATCGGGCCGTGGACCTTGAGTTCGCAATAGCCGCGCCAGGTGTCGATGCCGCCAAAACGCAGCGCCTGACCCTCCTGAAAATAAACGCTCCAGCGTCGTGGCGGCACCTGCAGATCGCGGGTGAGTTCAAGCCGACTGCCGACCGCAAGCGCGTCGCCCGCCGTAGACGGGCGCAGGCTGCAGCCACCGAGCAGGGCGGCTGCGATCAGCACGGTTGTGACAACGTGGTATGTGGACATCAGCCGAGCTTGTACCCGAACGTATGGAAAAGGTAGCAAAACAGCTGACTGGGTGAGATGTTTTGCGCGCCAGCGAAAAACCAAACGCCGGCCGCTGTCGGACGTTCGTTGTGCAATGGCTTCTCGGCCTTTGGACGCTTCGCCTACGCGCACCATCAACCCGAACAATCCGTTCTTAGTGCGGTTTGAAAATGACGCATCGACGTCATGACGATTTGCGTAAACTCAGCGCAATGAGATATCGGATTGACTGGCTGGTGTTCGACCTGGGCGGCGTCGTGGTCGACGTTCAGCCTGCCGAGATCACCCTCGAAAAACTGTCGCGCCTTAGCGAAACCCCCATGCCGCAGCTCGCAGAGCCGCTCAGGGAGCGCTTCACCGAGCGGCCGTATTCGATCGCCGAGCGCTTCCAGACCGGCGAACTGGACGAGGCCGGTTTTCATGCCGCGCTCAACGACAGCCTGAACCGAGGCCTCGACGCGGGCACGCTCACTGGCGAACTGGAAACAATGCTGCAGGGCGAAAGCGCCGCGATGGTCGCCTTCATGCAGCAGCTGTCGCGCCACCATAGGCTTGCCTGCTACAGCAACACCAATGCCGTGCACTGGCGCTACATGCAGCAGCATTTTCGTTTTTTCGATGTGCTCGAACACGCCTTTGCCTCGCAGGAAATCGGCTATGCCAAGCCCGATCCGCGGGGCTTTGCCCATGTCGCGGCCGCGCTCGGCGCGCCGGCTGCGGCCTGCCTGCTCATCGACGACCGCCAGATCAACGTCGATGGCGCGCAGGCGGCCGGCTGGCAAGCGCTACGTTTCGAAGGTATTGATCATCTGCGTGAAGACCTCGCAACGCTCGGCGTGGACGCCAGCACATGAACATGCCTAAGGAACTGCGCGCCGCGACCGAACAGGCGCCGCGCGCCGGTCACGTGGACGCGCTGCGTGCGTTTCTGGGTGCCAACCGCCGACTGTTCGTATTAACGGGTGCGGGTATCAGCACGCATTCGGGTATTCCCGACTATCGCGATCGCGACGGCGGCTGGAAAGGGGCGACGCCTATTCAGCACGCGGCGTTCGTCGGTCAGATCTCCAAGCGGCGGCGCTACTGGGCACGCAGCATGGCCGGCTGGCCCGCGGTAGCGCGCGCGCAGCCGAATGCGGCCCATCATGCGATTTACCGCCTCGGGGCGGCCGGCCATATCGGCACGCTGCTGACCCAGAACGTCGATGGCCTGCATCGGGCGGCGGGCAATCGCGGGGTGATCGATCTGCATGGACGTCTCGACCGCGTGGTCTGCCTGGCCTGCGATACGCGCCTGTCGCGCAATCGCGTGCAGGAAATGCTGATCGAAGCCAATGCCGGCTGGCTGCACGACAGCGACGCCATTCGTCCGGACGGCGATATCGAACTGGGCGACGTCGACTACGATCGTTTTGTCGTGCCCGACTGCCCGGTCTGTGGCGGCATCCTCAAGCCGGACGTGGTGTTCTTCGGCGGCGCGGTGCCAAAAAAGACGGTCGCACGGGCCTGGGCCGGGCTCGCCCGTGCCGAAGCCGTACTGGTTGTGGGCTCGTCGTTGATGGTGTGGTCGGGCTTTCGCTTCGTGCGCGAGGCCGCGGTACGCGGCCTGCCGATCATGTCGATCAATCAAGGGCGTACGCGCGCGGATGATCTGATCACGCACAAGCTCGACGACGATTGTGCCGCGTTACTGGCGGCGGCTATCGATTGAAGACGCGTCGAGGATGCCCTGCGGTGGCGTTATCGCTGCGTCTCGGGCAGGGCATCCACCTGGCCGAAGGGCACGGCCCCCACGACGAGTCGTGTCACGATAATATAGCCGACCAATCTGAGCTGCTGGCGAATCATGAGTCTATCTCCGAATACGCGTGTCGTTTCACCCGGCCTCGTGAGAACGAGTCTGCGCTCGCTTGTTGACGCGAGCGTGACATGAGCGAGAATCAGGACAACACGCGTCTGCGGCTGGGCATCGACCTGGGCGGCACCAAGATCGCCGGCATCGTGCTCGATGGTGAGGATCAGGTGCGTGCCGAACGCCGGGTCGATACGCCGGAAAGCGGCTATAACGCCACGCTGGAAGCGATTATCGATCTGGTCGTGGCGCTGGAAGGTGAGGTGGGCACACGCGGGCTGCGGCTGGGCGTGGGCACGCCGGGCAGCGTGCTGCCGGCGACCGGGCGTCTGCGAAACGCCAACTCCCAGTGCCTGAACGGGCGTACGCTCGGCGCCGATCTCGAGCGCGCACTCGCACGCGAAGTGCGCCTGGCCAACGATGCCGACTGTCTCGCGCTTTCGGAAGCGCGCGACGGCGCGGCGGCCGGGCATCGCAACGTATTCGGCGTGATTCTGGGCACCGGCGTCGGGGGTGGTGTGGTCATCGATGGTGGACTGATCACCGGGCGTAACGGGCTCGCCGGCGAATGGGGGCATACCTGCCTGCCGTGGCCGACCGCGGCCGAAGTGCGGCAACCGCCGCGCTGCTGGTGCGGCCTGGACAGCTGCCTGGAGGCCTGGATCTCGGGGCCCGGAATGACCGCCGATCATGTTCGGCGTGGCGGTTACAACATACCGGCCCAGGCGATCGTCGAACGTGCCGAAGCCGGCGAGCGCTTGGCCGGGGCGACGCTCAAGTCCTGGCTGCAACGGGTGGCCCGGTCGATGGCGATGATCGTGAATATTCTCGACCCCGACGTGATCGTGGTCGGCGGCGGGCTATCGCAGATCCGCTGGCTGTATAGCGAAGTGCCGAAGATATGGGCACAGCATGCGTTCGCCGAGCATATCGATACGCCGCTGGTCGCGGCCGCCCACGGCGATGCATCGGGCGTGCGCGGGGCGGCCCGTCTCTGGCCGCTTGATTGAGAGGCGATTATCCGTTTTTCAATACTCGAATGACGACATAAGAAAACCTTAAGCTTTCCTGCCTAGTCTCGCTGGCACTCATCACTATCCGTGGAGTGCGCGATGACAGTCAGACCGAGAGCGGTGCAGGACCCGTGGCTGCGCTATTACCAGCCACAGACCTGCGGGCGCGACGTTATAGAGCGCTTCGCCGCCGGCCAATACGCGTTGCACTATTCGGCCCAGGTCGCCGAGTTCTACCCGCATCAGCTCGCTTTATTCGACGTTCAGGGGCTGCGCGGCTGTCTGGGCTTTCGCCCGGCCAGCGAAGGGCCGCTGTTTCTCGAACAATATCTGCAGACGCCGATCGAGCGCTCGATCGGCGCGCGCCTGGGCTCATCGCTGACCCGCTCGGATATCGTCGAGGTCGGTGGCCTGGCGGCCGACTGGCCGGGTGCCGGGCGGCGGCTCATCGTCATGGCAATCGCCTGGCTGCACGGTGCCGGCTATAACGTCGCCGCGTTCACGGCGACGCGCGGGCTGGCCAACAGCTTTGTTCGTCTGGGTTTGAGCCCGCTCGATCTGGGCAGTGCCGATCCGCACAGGCTGGCCCCGTCCGGTACCGATTGGGGTGAGTACTACGCCTACCGTCCACATGTCTATGCGGGTCTGATCGACGTAAGCGCCCAACAGACGCTGCCCCCGGCTCGCCAGGCCTGCGCATGCTGAGTGTGGAAGCCATGCTGGGAACCGGCTGTACGGTGATCGCCCCCGGTCGTTCGTTCGTGCGCGATGGATTACTGGCCGAGATCCAGGCCTGGCGCGCGCTTCTCGATGGCCAGGGCGCGCGCGTGGTCGGGCTGCTGGCCGACAACTCGCCGGAGTGGATTGCTGCTGACCTGGGTATACGCGCGGCCGGCGCCGTATGCGTGGCGCTACCGTCGTTCTTTGCCGATGCCCAGCTCGAACATGTCATCGCCAGCGCCGGTATCGACCATGTGCTCACTGATACGCCGCGCCGGCTTCTCGCTCTCGATAGCGGGCTGCAACCCGTGGCGGCGCACGGCGGCGTCGATCTGCTGGCACGGCACGTCGACGCGGACCCCGTGCTGCATCCCGATACCGTGCAGGTGACGTTCACGTCCGGCAGTACCGGTCGCCCGAAAGGTGTCTGTCTGGCTGCAGCAAGCGCCACGCGGCTGGCCGAAGCGCTTGCGGGTACGCTGGCGCCGCTGGGTATTCAGCGCCATCTGAGCGTACTGCCCTATGCGACCCTGCTGGAAAATGTTGCCGGGACCTATGCCGCGCTGGGTATCGGCGCGGCGGTCTGCGCGCCGCCGCTATCCGATGTCGGTTTCGCTTCCGACGGCGCCTTCAGCCCGCAGCGTTTTCTTGCCTGTCTGCATTACTGGGCGCCCGACAGCGTCATTCTGCTGCCCGAACTGCTCAAGGCATTGGTCGTCATGGGCGAAAGCGGCGCACCCATGCCGCAAAGCCTGCGCTTCATCGCCGTGGGTGGCGGCAAGGTCGGTGCAGCGCTGATCAAGCGCGCGCAGGCACTCGGGCTACCGGTTCATGAAGGGTACGGGCTGTCCGAATGCGGCTCGGTCGTGAGCCTGAACCGTCCGGGCGAAATACGTCCGGGCAGTGTTGGCCGGCCGCTGCCGCATGTGCGGGTGCGCATTGCCGACGACGGCGAAATCCATGTCGCGGACAACGCCATGCTCGGGTATCTCGGCGAACCGCGTGCGGGCGCCGAAATCGCGACCGGTGACCTCGGCGAATTCGACGAAGACGGCTTCGTGTACGTACGCGGGCGCAAGAAAAACCAGTTCACCACCAGTTTCGGGCGCAACGTCAATCCCGAATGGCCGGAGGCACTGCTCGCCCAAGCAAGCGCACTACGCCAGGTTGCGGTCTTCGGTGAGGCCATGCCGATGAATATCGCTGTCGTGGTGCCGGCAATGACAGGCGATATGCGCCACGACGCCATCGCCCGGGCCATCGACGCGGCCAACGCCGCGCTGCCCCGCTATGCATGCATCAGTGGCTGGCTTGTCGCCGACGCGGCCTTCTCTGCGGTCAACGGCATGGCCACGCCAAACGGGCGATTGCGGCGTGATGCGATCTGGCAGCACTACGAAGCGCGCATTCGTCACAAGGCGGAAGCGATCGCACTGTCCCAATTCAACTCGCTATCAACAGAGGTCTGACCCATGAATTTCTACGATCAACTACAAGCTGACACGCAGGTCGAACGTGACTATCTGCGCTCCGCGCCGATCATCGGCGCCGTTTTCGAAGGTCGTGTTTCGCGCGAAAGCTATATCGCGTTTCTGACCCAGGCCTACCACCACGTCAAGCACACCGTGCCGCTGCTCATGGCCTGTGGTTCACGCCTGCCGTCCCGCCTGGAATGGCTGCGCGAGGCGCTGGGCGAATATATTGAAGAGGAGATGGGCCACCAGGAATGGATTCTGGGTGACATCGAGCGCATGGGCGGCGATGCCGAGGCCGTGCGCCATGGCACGCCCGCACTGCCGACCGAGCTGATGGTCAGCTATGCCTATCACGTGATCGACCGCGGCAACCCGGTCGGCTTCTTCGGCATGGTCAACGTGCTCGAGGGCACAAGCATCGAACTGGCGACGCCCGCCGCCGAGATCATTCGCAAGCAACTGGGCCTGCCCGAGAAGGCGCTGACGTATCTCAACACGCACGGCTCGCTCGATCAGGACCATATCAAGTTCTTCGAAAAGCTCATGAACCAGCTCGAAGACGATGACGACAAGGCGGCCGTGACCCATACCGCCCGTGTGATCTTCCGGCTCTATGGCGACATGTTCCGCACCCTGCCGGTGCCCGCCGATACGCAGGCGGCCTGATGAACATCGACAAGACACGCGTGCTGCTCACCGGCGCCACCGGTGGCATTGGCCAGGCGATCGCCGAACGGCTCGCTGCCGAGGGTGCGGCGCTTTTGCTGACCGGGCGCCGGGCCAGCGAACTGGAGCGTCTGGCCCGGGTGTTGCGCGAACGCGGCGCGACGATCGCCATCGTACCCGCAGACCTGACCGTCGCCGCCGATCGGGCCGAACTGTGCGCCGTGGCCGCGCAGTGGCAGGGCGGGGTCAATGTGGTCATTCACAACGCCGGGCTCAACGTCAGCGGTCTGTTCGATACGCTGGCCGATGCCGAGATCGACGATATCGTGGCGGCCAATATCAGCGCGCCCATGCAACTCACCCGTGCCTTGTTGCCGGACCTGCGCGCACAGCCGAACGCGCTGATGCTGTTCATGGGCTCGGGTTTCGGTGCCCTGGGGTATCCGGGGTTCGCCGCCTACAGCGCGACCAAGTTCGCCCTGCGCGGTTTTGCCGAAGCGCTGCGCCGCGAATATGCCGATACGACGGTCAAAGTGGCGTTGTTATCTCCCCGAGCAGTGGATACCGCACTCAACGACGACCGGGTACGTTCGCTGCAGACGGCCATGCGTATGAAGGTGGATCCGCCGACGCGCATCGCCGATGCCGTGGTCGCCATGATCCGGCGCCCGTGCGCTGAGCGCAGTATCGGCTGGCCCGAGCGTTTCTTCCTGCGCGTCAACCGGTTGGCGCCGAGCATGGTGGACGGATCGTTGCGCAAGCACCTGCCCACCATCCGTTCGCGATTGACGCCTGCTACTGCTGACCCGATTCGAGGTGATTCATGAATAGACCCCTGTTGTTATTGCTGGTGGGCCTGTGCTTTCCCTTCGCCGCGTTGGCCGCAGACACCACCGGGCTCGACAGCCGCTTGCTCGAGCTGCAGCGCGCCTGGGCGCATGTGAACTACGAAGTCCAGGGCGACGATGCCCAGGCCAACGCGTTCGAAGCGCTGGAAAAACGTGCCGCTGCATTGGTTGCCGACTATCCCGACCGTGCCGAACCACTGATCTGGGATGGCATCATTCTTTCCAGCCAGGCGGGCGCCCAGGGCGGGCTTGGCGCCCTGGGGCTGGTCAAGAAGGCGCGCAAGGATTACGAGCGAGCAATCGATATCGACTCGGGTGCCCTCGAGGGCTCAGCGCATACCAGCCTGGGTGTGCTTTACTACAAGGTGCCGGGCTGGCCGCTCGGTTTCGGCAGCAACGATAAGGCCGAAACGCAGCTGCAACAGGCCCTGTCGATCAACCCGGACGGTATCGACCCCAACTATTTCTATGCCCAGTACCTGGTCGACGAAAAAGAAGACTATCGCGGCGCGCTTCATTATCTCGACAAGGCCGCGGCTGCGACCGCTCGACCGCAGCGGCCGTTGGCTGACAAGGGGCGACGAGACGAGATTCGCGCGCTGCGTGAGCAAGCGGAGGCCCATATTGGCGACTGATCCGGTACCTGCTGTACTGGTCATCGAGGACGACGAGTCGCTACGTGCCGGTCTGGACAGCGGTATGCGCCAGGCCGGCTATCGTATCGTCTCCGTCGCGGATGCCGCAGGTGCGCTCGAAGCGCTGGCGGCACACGAGTTCGCCGTGATCGTGCTCGATCTTGGCCTGCCGGATATCGATGGTGTGACTCTGCTCAAGCGTATTCGCCGTGATGGCTATACGGTGCCCGTTGTCATTCTTAGCGCTCGTGACGCGCTCGAGGAGCGGGTACGCGGCCTCGATGCCGGTGCCGACGATTACGTGCTCAAGCCATTTGCGCTTCAGGAACTGCTGGCGCGGGCACGGGCCGCGATTCGTCGTGGCGTCGGCCAGGCCAGCCACCGCTTGAGCCATGGCACGATCGAACTCGATACCGCCGCCTGGGAAGCCCGTGTCGACGATGTGCCGATCGTACTGAGCCGGCGCCAGTTCGTACTGCTGGCCGAGCTGTTGCGAAACGCCGGCCGGGTGCTGACATCGGATCATTTAGAGGCGGCGGTCTACGGCTGGAATACCGATATCGAAAGCAACGCCATTCAGGTGCATATCCATGCGTTGCGTCGCAAGCTGCCCGAGGGCTTGATACGGACCGTACGCGGCGTGGGTTATATGGTGCCCGAAGCCTCGTGAGCTTGTTGCCCGGCTCGATTCGCGGGCGTTTGCTGCTCGGGTTGATCGTGGTGCTCGTGGGCATGAACATCGCCCTGTTGTCGTCCAGCTATACCGCAGCCCGTCACGAGATCAACGAAATCTTCGATGCCCAGCTGGCCGAGTCGGCGCGCGTGCTGGAAGGCCTGCTCGCGGCGGGTACGCCCGAGTCGGCGTCGGTATTGCGGGAGTCGCTCGAGCGCCACGGCTGGCAGGGCATGGGCGGCTACGATGAGGAAGACGAAGACGAAGATGAAGAGGGCGACGAGGTCAGGGCCGACGGGCACGAATACGAGCGAAAACTCGCGTTTCAGCTGCTCGATTCGGCGGGGCATATTCAGGCCAGAACGCTCAGCGCACCGACATCGCCGTTTACCCAAAATGCAATGGGCTACGACACGGTACGGCTGGATGGTTATTCGTGGCGTGTGTTCGTTCTGCCCCTGGCGCAATCCGATGACACGCTGCAGGTCGGCCAACGCCAGGATATCCGTGGCGAACTCGAAGGACGGATTGCCTGGAAGACGGTACAGAAGAGCCTGTACGGACTGCCGCTTCTGGCCTTGCTGGTATGGCTCGTGGTCGGCGTCGGGCTGCGCCCGCTGTCGCGCCTCACGGACGCGATCAGCGCGCGTGACGACAAGGCATTCGGGCCCGTCGCGATTCGCGGCGTCACGCGCGATCTGCGGCCGATCGTGACCGCGCTCGATTCGCTGTTTGCCCGGCTGCAGCAGGCCTGGTCGCGCGAACGGCGTTTTCTCGACGAAGCTGCCCATGAGCTTCGCACGCCATTGGCTGCGATCCAGCTACACGCCGAGTCGCTGTATTCGGAAACCGATCCCCAGGCAAGAAAGCAGACGCTCGACAGATTGCTGCAGGCGAGCAATCGAGGGTCTCATCTGGCTTCGCAGCTGCTGACACTCGCACGGATCGAGTCGAATGAAATCGCCGTTGCGCTCAAGCCCACGGCGCTGGCGCCGTTGCTGCGCGAAGAGGCGGCGCTGATGGCGCCACTGGCCGAACAGGCCGGCAAATCCCTGGCTCTGGAGGCCGGCCCGGGTCTGGTCGCGGTGCGTGCGGAGCCCGGTCTGCTCGCGCTTCTGGTTCGAAACCTCATCGATAACGCCATGCGCCATTCGCCGGAGGGCGGCCAGGTACATATTCAGGCGGTCATGGACAATGGGCGTCCGACCCTGTTGATAGACGACGAAGGCGCCGGCATTCCGGTTCACCTGAGAGAGCGGGCCATGGCACGTTTCGGCCGACTGAGCGCCCATCGTGAGGGCAGCGGTCTGGGGCTGGCGATATGCGCCCGTATTGCAGAACAGCACGGTACACAACTGGAGCTTCTGGACCGACAGCCGGCGCCCGGACTACGCGTGCGTATTCGCCTGGTCGCAGCATGATAGACGCCGAGCCCGCCTCCCGGGAGTGGGCCACTATGTTAGAGTCAATGGGTATTTTTCCTATTAGGAGTGGTTATGGCCGAGAAGAATCCCGAAAAGGGTTATGTCGCCCTGCTGGGTTGGTCCCTGGGTGCGGTCGAAGCGGCGGATCGTTTCGATCGGCGCTACGTGGTCGTCGCTCCGGATTGGGCAGAGGATTACTGCAAGCAGCACGATATTCCCTACATCCCGTGGAATTTCGAGCGCCTGAACGAGCGTTCGCTGGAAATCGCCGAAAAGCTCAAGGAAGAAGGCGTAGACGTGGCTATC
Source organism: Salinisphaera sp. UBA6602 (assembly GCA_002433465.1). Lineage (GTDB taxonomy): Bacteria > Pseudomonadota > Gammaproteobacteria > Nevskiales > Salinisphaeraceae > Salinisphaera. Next base: position 2,592 of record DJIE01000254.1, on the reverse strand, counting down.
CCGCTGTTCGAGGAAACAGTGGAATGGGCCGGCGCGATCAACTCGGTGCTCATGGACAACCCGCGTCTGCATGGTCAGGCGGTGCTGTTCCGTGACAAGGCGCTCATGAAGCGTCGTGCGCAGCTGGGCGGTATCCGCGTGGGTATCTTCGAGGAAGCGCATGAAAAAGACGACGTCTATCGTTTCTTCAAGCGCGTGAACCAGACCCTGCTCAAGCTCGACGGCGACCCGGAAGATCCGATCCATCTCAAGGCCTTCGACAAGGCCGGCTGTCTGGGTCATCGCATGATCAAGTCGGCCGAGGAAATCGACTCGATCCCCGACAGCGAATACCCGCTGCTCATGGAAAGCCATCTCGACGGCTGGGAATTCGCGGTCGAGGCCTGGATCTGGGACGGCAAGATCCAGTTCCTGAATATTTCGGAATACGTGACGCTGGGTTATTCGGTATTCGTACCGGCCACGCCGGAACTGGAAAGCTGGCGTACGGCGATCACCGAACAGATCGAGAAGCTCATCAAGACCTTCGATATCAAGTTCGGTCAGATCCATCCGGAATACTTCGTGACCTCCGACGGCACCATGTACTTCGGCGAAGTGGCCTATCGTCCGCCGGGCTTCAAGGCTTTCGAGCTGATCGAGCGGGCCTACGGCTTCAACGCCTACCAGGCCACCATCCTGGTCATGGATCCGAAGACCAAGCAGGAAGAAATCGACGCGTTCTTCCCGGAGCCGGTCAAGGATGCCAAGGGCTATGCGGGCTGCTTCGGCGTGTATCCGCGCAAGCGCGTGGTCAGCAAGCTCGAGATTCCGAAGGAAACCGAAGAGCATCCGTTCTTCGATTTCCACGAGCTCACGGCGCCGCTGCAGGATACGGTCACCAAGCGTACCGCCTTCGGTACCCACTGGGGTCTGGTGTTCTTCTTCGGCGACAATCCGCACCAGCTGCGTGATCTGCTCAAGCACCAGGAAGATCTGGACTTCTATGTCTAGTCGCGCCTAGGTCGTTGCGACGCGCGCGTCGCCAACGATAAAAAGGCCGCATCGGGTTTTCCGATGCGGCCTTTTTTTGCTTGAATCGAGGTTGCCGCAAGAGCGTCCGGTCGGGTGGGGGCCACCACAACCCGCGATTCCTGTGGCGGTGTTCAGTCGTCCCAGGCGCGATCCGAGGCCCAGCCTTCGGCGACCAGGGTGCGGATACGTGCGATTGCCTCGTCGGGTACGGCACTGGCATCGCCGATTTCCCGATTCTTGTAATGGTAGACGTAGAGCCGCGAGGCGAACTGCTCGAAGGGCAGGGATGATTCGCCTTCGAGCTCGCCGTGGCTATGGGTCGAGGTCACGATATCCTGGCCCCAGTTCTGACCCTTGTCGCGGTTCGGGTTGAAGAAATACACGCGCCATTCACCGGCCGGGTCGTAGGCGACCCGCTGGATCGACAGCGCATGCCAGCCGACCAGCTCGGCGTTGAAATTGGTGGTGGCGATGCCGCAGGGCTGGGCATAGACCAGATCCCGACCGCCGTTGTAGAGCGGATGGTAGGAGGCATAGAAATCGCGAATGAACGCATCGAAACCGCGGACGTTGCCATTTGCGGTATCGAGCAGTTCCCCGAAGCCGCGATGCACCCACCAGCCGTGCAGCTCGGGGTTCACCCAGCGGTGGCCGTCGCCGGCGCGGCCGATGGTGAGCCGGCTCATTTCCATATAGATACGGTCGAGATGCGGTGTCAGCAGCAGGGATACCGGGTCGAGCTCGGTATGCAGGCTGGTCGCTAGGCCGAACGACAGCTCGCTGGAACGAATGGTCTTGCCCTCGAACTGCATGAGCAGTTCGTTCTCCCGTGCGCCAAAGGCAATCAGCTCCAACAGATAACCCACGTCGTTCTGTGCCCAAAGGCTGATGGCCCGGGCTGCCTGGCAGGTCGGGTTATGCCCCTGATCGACGCCGCGTGGCTGGCCCAGCACAGACAAGGTACCGGCCAGTAGCAGCACGTTGGCATCGGGCGGATCCTGCCATTCGCTGGCCGCGCGCAGGTTTTCGGCCACGCTCGGATGGATGGCCAGCACCATGAGTCGACGCAGGCCCGGCAGCACCGGGCGAATAAAGGTCATGCCCTGTTCGAGCAGCTTCGACAGTCCATAGATCGAGCGCGCGGTCTCGCGCCAGATCGCGAATCGGATGATGTCGGATATGAGCGTCTGATGGGCGCCGAGGCTGACCTTGCCGACCGCGTTCAGCGCCAGCGCCGGGCCGACCAGTTCGGGTGCGTTATCGACCAGATGACGCAGCAGATCCGCGTGCTGGGCCGATACCAGGCCGGTGCGCGCCATGGCCTGGCCAAAGTTGTGGGCTTCTTCGGCCAGTGCATTGATATCCAGTTCCGCGAGCGCTGCGGCATAGTCTTCTCGGCTGCCGATCCGCGACAGCGGTGTCGGCCCGTTGAGCGCGTGCATCCATTCGCGTGCCCGTGCGACCGAGGGGTCGTCGTTCGCAAGCTCGGTGGTCGCGCGATCGGCAGCACGCAGCAGGGCTTCGACGCGCTGAACCATGATCGGGCGCTGTAAAAGCACCCGTTCAGCCTCGTGGACG
>DJIE01000005.1:5141-7028 GCA_002433465.1 Salinisphaera sp. UBA6602 | reverse complement strand
CGCGCGCCGACCAGTTGTGGGCGTTGTTGTAGAGCGCCTTGTCGGTCCCGAAATCGCTCATGAGGTCGAGCACGCGTTCGGCATGGTCGGCTTTTTCCAGCACGATCCGGCTGGCTGCGATGCGTTCCTTGATACCGGGGGCCCAGTTGATGGAATCGGCAAACCCGGCCGAGCCGGCCAGCTCGCTGTCCACGAAGGACGACATCAGCCGCAGCAGTTCGCCGCGATAGCGTGGCGGCGGGTTGTCCGGCGAGGTCAGCTTGCCGCCGCGGGCCAGATAATCCTCGATCGGCATGGTCTGATCGAACGGTTCACTCGTCATAGCTGAGTACCACCGTGTCGGTGATCGGCACGCTCTGGCAGGTCAGCACATAGCCGGCCTTGACCTCATAATCCTCGAGCGCCTGGTTGTTCAGCATTTCGACTTCGCCTTCGAGCACCCGCGCCCGGCAGGTCGAACATACGCCGGCCTTGCAGGAATACGGGGCGTCCATGGCGTTGGCGAGCGCGCCGTCGAGCACCGCGGTGCCGTCGTTGGGCATTTCGATCGTACGCGTGGTGCCATCGAGGGTGACCGAAACCGTGCAGGTTGCCCCGGCGCGTGCGTCCTGGCGCGAAACGGCCGGTTTCTTCGCCCGGCCCGGCTGCGAGGAGGCGAACAGCTCGAACTTGATTCGATCGTCGCTCAGGCCGTGCTGCTTGAGCGAATCGGCGATCGTGAGCATCATCGGTTCGGGGCCACAGATGAACGCGGTATCCACCGAGCTCGCGTCGATCCAGTACTTGAACAGCTGCTCCATCTTCTCGGCGTCGATCCGGCCCGAGAACAGATCGATGTCCTGGCCTTCGCTGGTGAGCACGTGGATGACCGAAAAGCGCCCGAGATGCAGGTTCTTGAGGTCTTCCAGCTCCTCGCGAAACATGATCGACGTCATCTGGCGGTTGGCGTAGAGCAGCGTGAACTGGGATTTGGGCTCACGCGCGAGCACTGTCTTGATGATCGACAACAGCGGCGTGATGCCCGAGCCGCCGGCGAACCCGAGATAGTGTTTTTCGGCGCTCGGTTCGAGCGGCGTATGAAACTTGCCCATTGGCGGCATCGCTTCGATGACGTCGCCGCGGCTGAGCTGTTCGTTGGCCCAGGTCGAGAACGCGCCGCCGTCGACACGCTTGATGCCGACTTTCAGCACGCCCTCGTCGGTACCGGCACAGATCGAATAGGACCGGCGCAGTTCTTCGCCGTCGAAATCGCGACGGAAGGTCAGATACTGGCCCTGGGTGAATTCGAAGGCCTCGGCGTTGTCCGCCGGCAGATTGAGCGTGACAACGACGGCGTCGCGCGTATCGCGGCGAACGTCGACAACTTCGAGAGGATGAAAGCGTGGCATGCAAAACTTTCCGTTAGGCTCTGGCGCTCAGAGGCACTTGAAATAGTCGAAGGGCTCCAGACAATCCTTGCAGCGATACGACGCCTTGCAGGGGGTGGAACCGAACTGGCTGATCTTTTCGGTGTTCTTGGATTCGCAGCGCGGACAGGCGATCGCCGGGCCTGTCGCACCGGCCAGACGCGACGCGCGGCTGGCCAGCTGGCCGCTCGCGGCGGTGCCATCGACCGGCGGGGCAATACCGAATGCGCGCAGCTTGTCGCGTGCCGAATCGGTAATCCAGTCGGTCGTCCAGGGCGGCGACAGCCGTCGTTCGACGCGCAATGCGTCGACGCCTTTCGAGCGCAGCTGTTCGACAATCATCTGGTTTATGACCAGGGTCGCCGGGCAGCCGGAGTACGTGGGTGTCACCGTGACCACCAGCGTGTCATCCCGGTAGCCCACCTCGCGGACAATGCCGAGCTCGGTCACGGATACGACCGGGATTTCCGGGTCCGGCACG
>DJIE01000005.1:2251-4826 GCA_002433465.1 Salinisphaera sp. UBA6602 | reverse complement strand
TACGGCACGTCCGCGAGCCATTCCCAGACTTGCTGGGTGGTCGGCCGGGTATTTAGCGCCTGCTGCTGTTTCATGGGGCACCGCGCCAGCCGCTACCAGCTGGCGCCCGGATAGGCGCGCTGCAGAAACTGCATATCGGACAGGATATAGCCCAGATGCTCGGTGTGTTTGCCGGTCTTGCCGCCGGTATGCACGAACGCGTTATCGGGGACTTTCAGGGTCGCTTCGTCGAGCACGTCCTCGACCCGGGCCAGCCAGGCCTCGCGCAGCGTATCCGGCGACGGGGCGATACCTGCATCCGCCATCGTGGCGTCGACGCCGTCGCTGACGAACATGTCGCCGGTGTACGACCACAATATGTCCAACGCCTGCTGCATCCGATCATGGCTTTCCGGGGTGCCATCGCCCAGACGCACCACAAGATCGGTGGACCGTTCGACGTGATACGACACTTCCTTGAGCGCCTTGGCCGCGATCTCGGCGACGCGCGGGCTACTCGATTCGGTCAGCCGCTGCAGCAGTTCGTAGTGGAAAGCGTCGAACAGGAACTGGCGCATGGTAGTCACGCCCATATCGCCGTTGGGCACCTCCACGAGCAGCACGTTGCGAAACTTGAACGCATCCCGCAGGAAGGCCAGCTGATCGGCCGAGCGGCCCTCGTTCTCGACCTCGCCGGCCAGACCCAACCACAGCTGGGTATGGCCGATGAGATCGAGTGCGGTATTGGTGAGCGCAATATCCTCTTCCAGGGCCGGACCGTGACCACACCATTCCGAGAGCCGCTGGCCCAGAATCAGCGTGGTATCGCCCATGCGGCACAGCCATTCGAAGAACGCCGGCCGGGTTTCGACGTTGGTGACGTGCGCATCGTGGGTCTGCTCGGCCGCGGCGATGTCAGCCAGCTTCGTGACTTCATCGGTGTTCATGTCGGACAGAGACGGCATTACATATTCCCCACTTCGTCGGGAATGTTGTAGAACGTGGGATGCCGGTAGATCTTGTCCTCGGCGGGGTCGAACATCGGCCCCTTGTCGGACGGCGTGGACGCCGTGATCTCGGTCGAACGCGCCACCCAGATCGAAACCCCTTCCTTGCGCCGGGTATAGACATCGCGGGCATTGTTGATCGCCATCTCGGCGTCGGGCGCATGCAGGCTACCCACATGACGGTGGTTGAGCCCGTGCTGCCCACGGATGAAGATTTCCCAGAGCGGCCATTCGTTCGCCATCGTTAGCTCCCGTGTTCTGCGTTGATTCAGGGCCTGGACCGCTTATGCGGCGGCCCGGCGCTTGGCCGCTTTCTCGGCGTAGGCCGCCAGGCCGTCGCGGAACCATTCACCGCCTTCCCAGGCCTTGATCCGGGCGCCCAGACGCTCGCGATTGCAGGGACCGTTGCCCTTGAGTACGGCCTTGAACTCGTCCCAGTCGGGCTGGCTGAAGTCGTAGTTGCCGGTTTCTTCGTTCCAGACGAGATCGTCATCGGGAATCGTCAGCCCCAGGTAATGCGCCTGCGGGACGGTTTCGTTGACGAAGCGCTGACGCAGTTCGTCGTTGGTGTTCATCTTGATCTTCCAGGCCATGGACTGGTCGGAATGCACGCTGTCCTTGTCCGACGGGCCGAACATCATCAGCGCCGGATACCAGAACCGGTTCAACGCGTCCTGCGCCATCTCTTTCTGCGCGGGTGTTCCGGAGACCATCGACATCATGATCGAGTAGCCCTGGCGCTGATGAAAACTCTCTTCCTTGCAGATCCGCACCATGGCCCGCGCATACGGCCCGAAGGAGGTCCGCTGCAGGGGCACCTGGTTCATGATCGCGGCGCCGTCCACGAGCCAGCCCACGGCACCCATGTCGGCCCAGGTCAGGGTCGGATAGTTGAAGATCGATGAATACTTCATTTCGCCCGAGTGCAGCTTGTTCATCAGCTCGTCGCGGCTGATGCCCAGCGTCTCGGCAGCGCAATACAGATACAGGCCATGGCCGGCTTCGTCCTGCACCTTGGCCAGCAGGATCGCCTTGCGCTCGAGCGTTGGCGCGCGCGTGACCCAGTTGCCTTCGGGAAGCTGGCCCACGATCTCGGAATGGGCATGCTGACCGATCTGGCGGATCAGCGTCTTGCGGTACGCGGCCGGCATCCAGTCCTTGGGCTCGATCTTGATGTTGTCGTCGATACGCGCTTGAAACGCGGCCTCTTCCGGCGACAGTTCGTCCGCGCCGCGAACCCCCTTGCTACCGGTATCTACATTCTGTGCATACATGATTCGCACTCCCGCCCCGAAAAAGGCTGTCTTGGCGTTGTAGTGTCGGGTCGTGCCGACACAGGCGCCGCGGGTGCGGCGCTCATTTTGATACAGATCAAGTTACATGATCGTACGTTTTGTATCAAATAAATATCGCACGCGTCAGATTCCGGCGAATCAGCACCCAACTGTCTGATTACGCATGAATAATTATGAATTTTCTGAAGTGCCGCGAATCAAGGGAGGGAATGGGCAACGCAAACAAGGGCCATTGCGAGCGTGATAAGCGGCATTGCTGCATTGCAGCGCGATACAGGCGCACTCTTTGTGCGC
>DJIE01000005.1:0-1933 GCA_002433465.1 Salinisphaera sp. UBA6602 | reverse complement strand
GCGCACTCTTTGTGCGCGCCAAATGTATCGGGTTATTGCGTCCCCCGGACCGGGCCGCCGATGCGTTCAGAGACCGCCGAAACGCTCGTAGAAATACGCGGCCGGCTCGGGCAGCGGCCCATCGGCGGTTTCCAGCACGTCGGCCAGATAGGTTTCAGCCTGTCGGAAGGTGGCCCGATAGAGGTTGCGACACAAAAGCCGCGCCGCCGCCCCGTGCCAATCGCCAGGTAATACGTCGTCGGGCAGCTGAGGATCGCGCAGCAACAGCCGGCGTATTTCGTGGATAAGCAGGGTCCTGATCAGAAACGCGGCCTGTGGGTCGAGCCCGCCGTTGCTGTCGATAGCGCGCCAGACCGGTCGGAAACGATCCAGAAACTCGGCGTATTGCACGCCGAGTGCTTCCAGATTCCAGCATTCGCGCACGAGGCGGTTGAGCGGCGCCGAGGTGGGCAGGCCTTCGTTGCGTGCGCGCATGAGCACCACGCGACGCTGAACATCCAGATCCTGGAGCACCGACGTCAACGCCGATCGCGGCGGTAGCGGGTGCGCCAGCATGTCACTCGAGAACGCACCAAAACCGAGTGTCGACAACTCCTTGCGCAGCGTGTCGCGCTTGCGCTGCGGCACCTGCCCCATGAGCACGAGCGTCCATTCGCCGTCCCAGGACACCCGCGGCTCGCTATAGACTCGCTCATAGGCCCGTTCGAAACTGCGCCAGCCGCTACGCGTGAGGCTGTAATAGCTGCGCCGCCCAATCTGCTCGGAACTGAGCCAGCCTTCCTTGGACAGCCGATAGACCGAAGTCCGAACCAGGCGCTCGTTGAGGCCCAGCGGTTCCAGTAATTTGATCAGGCTGCCCAGCCAGACGGTGCCGCCCCGCGGCGCGATCGCATCGCCGTAGACCGAAATGATCAACGATGTCGCGCGCAGAGAGCGGCGGGCGCTGAATTCTTCGATCAATGCATCGATAGGCCGGGATCGTGCCAATTCATTCTCCGGGCAAGCGCTGCACGGACCACCCGATTGCGGCCGCTGGATCAGCTGACATGAAAATGCCCGCAGCACAGCGCGGGCACCGTATCGGGTCGAATTCTAGAGCCTGCAGCGCAGGGGTGCGAACCGTGCCGCGATTGCCGCACGGTCCGCCCCATCCCGATCAGTCGAGCAGGGTCCAGGTGCCGTTGCGGATTTCGAGCATCCGGAACGCCGACAGGTCCAGCCCCATGTGATCGTCCGGGCTCATGTTGAACACGCCGCCCACGCCGACGAACCCGTCGGTGGCCTCGATCTCGTCGCGAATCGCCGCACGGTCGGTACTGCCGGCGGCTTCGATCGCCTTGACCGCGATCATCAGCCCGTCATAGGCATGGCCGCCGAACTGCGAGATGGACTCGTTGAAGGTGTCTTCGTATTCCTTCTTGTAGGCCAGTGCGACCTTCTTCTGCGGATCGTCGTCGTCCAGCTTGGAGGCGACCAGCAACGCGCCGGCCGGCAGACGTACACCCTCGGCCGCATCGCCCGCGAGTTCGATGTACTTCTCGGACGCCACGCCGTGCGACTGGTAGAACGGCAATTCGAGGCCGAGCTGCTTGTAGTTGCGAGTCACGATCGCCGGGCCCTGACCGAAGCCGAAGTTGAGTACCGCCTGCACGCCCGGGGTGTTGGCGATATTGGTCAACTGGGCGGTCATGTCGGTATCGCTGTTGTTGTAGGTTTCATCGGCCACGATTTCGATATCGAACTCCGAAGCCGCCGCCAGCGTCTGCTCACGCCCGGACTGGCCGAAGCCGCCGGAACCCGAAATAAGCCCCACCTTGGTGAAGCCGCGGCTCTGCATGTCCTTGAGAATCTTGCGGGCCGCCATGCGGTCGGTATGCGGCGTCTTGAACACCCACTTCTTGACCGGGTCGATGATCGGAATACCGCCGGCCAG
>DJIE01000043.1 GCA_002433465.1 Salinisphaera sp. UBA6602 | reverse complement strand
GCGCTTGATCTCGTAGCGCAGCCGGATCCCCATCTCGGTGTTATTGAGGCCGCTACCCAGCCCGTATTCCGGCACGTCCTGGGCTGAGGCATTGATTTCGGCCCGTGGCTGCAGGATCAACCGCTGGGTAAGCAACAGCTCGTACTCGAATTCGCCCCGGAAACTCACGTCGCCGTCTTCGCTGACGAACAGTGCGGTATCGGACTCGAACCAGTATGGGGCCAGGCCCTGCAGGCCGAGCACGGCAAAGCCACGGTCCGGGTTCGGATTGACGTCGTAGCGCAGACCGGCCTGGGCACTCCAGAACGGCGTGATCGTGCGGTTATAGAGTGCCTGGAACTCGGTGTCCTCCGGCGAGCCGCCACGCATCGGGCCCTCGCCTTCGGTCTTCAGCCAAAGTTTGTTGTAATCACCACCGATCCAACCCTGGGCGTCCCAGAGATAGTTGTTGGTGCCGTCGACATCACCGTATTCGAGGCGATCGATCAGAAAGAACTTATGGACCTGCTGATCGTGGATCGGTTTTTTCCAGTTGAGCGGTGCGCCGCTGTTCGGGTCGGCAGGCCCCCCGGGTATCACTGAGTCGAGATCGGCTTTGCCATCGGAGGCGGCAAGAGCCGGGGCCGTAGATCCCAAGAAAAGGACAGTCGCGCTGAGGATGGCTGGGGTCGATTGTTTAAGCATTGTTTTCTCCCGATTGATCGCTTACCCGCACGACGCGGAACATGCCCATTTCCATGTGATAGAGCAGGTGGCAGTGGAAGGCCCAGCGGCCGGGCTCGTCGGCCGTGACCAGCAGCGAGGCGCGCGAACCCGGCAGCACGCTCAGGGTGTGCTTGAACGGCAGGTGCTCGCCCTGGCCATTTTCAAGCTCCATGAACATGCCGTGCAGATGGATGGGATGTTCCATCATCGTGTCGTTGACCATGATCAACCGGATCCGCTCGCCGTACGGAAATTCGATCGGTGTGGCATTGGAGTACTTCACACCGTCGAACGACCACATATAGCGGTCCATATTGCCGGTGAGATGGATCTCGATGGTCTTCGACGGTTCACGCCGGTCCTGCATTGGAACGACGTTACGCAGCTGGCTGTAGGTGAGCACGCGATGATTGACGTCCTCCAGCCCGGTGCCGCGCTCGGCGAGGCGATCACGCTGTACGTTGGCGATGTTGATATTGCCGGCACCGTGCATGTCGGGGCCGTGCTTGGCGATCACCGGCCCGGATTGTTCCATCATTGCGCCCGTACCCATGGTGCCGGCATTCGGGCCCGTGCCATGGGCCATCTTTTTCATATCGTGGCCCATGCCGGCCATTTTTCCAGACATCTTCGAGTCGGCCATCTTGTGGCCTTGATGCGACATCCCGGCCATGCCCGATTCCTTTTTGGGCATGTTCATCTTTTGCATCGAGCCGTGATCCATCGCCATCTGGCCGTGGCCCATCGGTTTCGCGCTCTTGCTGTGCGACATGTCCATGCCGCCCATGTCCATCTGGCTCATGTCCATGCCCATATCCATCATCGTGCGCTGCGGCTGTTCGCGCAGTGCCGGCACGGGGGCGACCATGCCCGCCCGCGGCGCGAGCGTGCCGCGGGCATAGCCGCTGCGGTCCATGGTTTCGGCCATGATCGTGTAGGCCTGATCGGCCCGGGGCTCGACCACCACGTCGAAGGTCTCGGCCACGCCGATCTGAAACTCGTCGGTCTCGACCGGCTGCACTTCCTTGCCGTCGGCCGCTACCACGGTCATCGGCAAGCCCGGCATGCGGACGTTGAAATAGGTCATCGCGGAGGCGTTGATCACGCGCAGGCGAATACGCTCGCCGGGCGTGAACAGGCCGGTCCAGTTGGCATCCGGGTGTACGCCGTTCATCAGGTAGCTATAGGTGTAACCGGTGACGTCGGCGATATCGCGCGGGCTCATGCGCATGTCGCCCCAGGCAAGGCGATCCTTCAGCGTGGTGGCGACGCCGGATTGGCGAAAATCCTCGGCCAGATCGCCGAGCGTGCGCTCGCTGAAGTTGTAGTAATCGCTCATTTCCTTGAGCTTTGCGAGCAGACGATGCGGATCCTCGAAGGTCCAGTCGTTGAGTACGATGACGTACTCGCGGTCGGCATTGATGCCGTCGTCGCCTTGCGAATGAATCACGATCGGCCCGGTCTGGCCAACTTGCTCCTGCAGCCCGGAATGGCTGTGGTACCAGTAGGTGCCGGCCTGGCGCACCGGAAAATCGACTTCGAAGGTCTCGCCGGGATCGATGCCGGGAAAGGCGACGCCGGGCACGCCGTCCATCTGGAACGGCAGCAAAATGCCGTGCCAGTGGATCGAGGTCGACTCGTCGAGATGGTTATGCACCCGCAGGTGGGCGTTCTGTCCTTCCCAGAGTTCGACGATCGGGCCGGGCGTGGTGTGGTTCAGCGTAATGGCCGACGCGCGACCGCCGGCGATATCGATCATCTCGCGGCGGACATGGACGTCCATCACCACATCGCGTGCGGCGCCGCCCGGGACCTGAGCGGCGGCGGTGTCGAGGTATCTTGCCGCGCCAGCGGCCAGGCCGTTGCGGGCATAGGCTGGTAACAACGCATTGAAGCCGGCCAGCACGCCGGTCGCGCCCATGGCGCGCAACAGGCGACGTCGGTCGCTATCGTGTGTATGTCGAGTCATTTAAATATCCTCGTTATTCAATTGGTTCGGATGACATGCGAGCCGTGTTTCGACGATTGCGCGCCTAATGCGCGTGCCCATCGTCGTGACCCGCGGTTGAGTCGCCGCCGCTCTCTGGCCCCTTGGTGCCCTCATCGTGATGCTCCTCGTTCGAGCCGGCGCTGTGCGCGTCGTTATGGCCTTTACTCGAGCCGGTCGTCGCATCCACTTCGCGAGTTGCGTTTCCACCACCATGATCGGGTGCGCCGCCAATGGCGTGGTGTCCGACGCCGCTCGCTTCGGCCCGCGCCAGCATTTGGTCATAGTCGGCCGCTGACATTCCCGGCAATTTCTCGACGAACGCGGTCATAGCCCACATGTCTGCGTCGCTGTGTGACGAGCCCCACTCGGGCATGCCGGACGCCTTGATGCCGTGCTTGATCACCCAGAAAATTTCGCCTGCACTTTTTTCCTCAGCGGCGTGCGTAAGTTCGGGTGGTTTGGGATACATGCCGCGCGCGGCAACCGATTGTTGCCTACCAGGTGGGGCATGACACGCGCTACACATGGCGTCGAAGTTGGCAGCGCCTGCCAGTAACTGGTCTTGAGAGCCCAGCTCGGGGGCGTCGATACCGGAGGCCTGCTGTTCGATCGATTTATGAACAGTTTCTTCCAATGCCCAGCGCGTGATGCGCCAATGTTCGCTGGTGGCCGCGACGTTGTAGATACCGGAATAAATTGCGCCCGCTGCCACGCCGCCTGCGATTAGCAGGCTCACGACTAACGTCGCAACAATAATTTTCAAAGTTCGCACGCTGCGTCTCCGTCGGAACGGTGACGCGGTGGAGCGATCTAGGGAATATTAGCCAAGATCAACACCAAGTTTTGGTGCCACTCGACAAATCCCGGTAGACCACTTCGCAGAAGCCGCAACCACCGTCCTGATTGATGTTTGGCGCATGTGAAATGCACCAGAAGCTTCAATTAGACGCGGATAGACGGCGGCCGATAGGGGGGGTGGTCGAACCCGGGGGCGACCGCGACAAGCGCACGGCTTACCAAGTGCGCCGCAGGGGGAAACAGCGCATCGGTTGGGAAGCTGGTGTCGACCGCACTAGAGGAGCAATGGCCCATGACCGAGCAACAGCATCGATCATGCGATGGGGAGTCGCCACTACCCTCGACGTGCTTGGTCGCGTGTGAATGCCCGCTGGCCGTGGCACCCGGGTTCGTAACAGCGGATGTTTCCGCGTTAGCGTGCTCGGAATCGTGCAGGCAAGATATCCCCGGAACGCCCGCCTGGGCGACCAAAGCTTGCAACAGCAAAATTAGAACCAAGAAGGCACGCATCATGTTGAGTATATCAAAATAGACGAGGCTAGCAATGGCCGTCGCCTAAGTTTTTGCTCGAGCAAGAAAGTTTTAAATCATCGAGGTTGGGTGGTTCTAAGGCGCGAAGCGCACGCATGCAAGGTCGGACATGTTCTCCGCTTTGCTTGCATTATCGACCGGAGGCCTTAGAGGTTTTTTGAAGCTCATATGCAGCTTAAGGTAGCGATGGGTTCACGGTGCTCGGAATAGACGTAGAAAGCGTTGAGGGCGGAAGGCAAAGCCCCGAGTCATTACAGGCTTGTACCACGGCCTCGACGGTGGGTACGTCGTTGTCGACAACTTCATCCAGGGCCGCTATCAACTTAACCTTGCCCGAATACACCCGGATCGGGTCTTCGAGGCCGACGCTGAGTTCCTCACCCGTTGGGTACGCAACCTCGGTCGATAACAGCACGCCGTTCGCAAATATTTTGATGTCGGTCGGAATAAGAAAGTCGAAGGAGGCGGGATTGGCGTTGATATGCCACTCCGATGCGATGTCCAGTTCTATTTGGATCGTATCGCCTTCGCGCGTTGCATCGAGATCCACGTGGGCCGCGCTAAAACGCTGTGTTTGCGGTGGGACGGACTTCGAGGCTGTTGATGACTCTGACGCGGTATAGAGGTCAACAACGTCCTGCTTGCCATCCCGGGTATTAACGGTCGACTGGTCGGTCGTCGATTGCACTTCGGATTCCGTACCAGGCACTGTCCATTGCCAGAAAAGAAAAAGGCCGCTGACCGTGATAGCGATGGTCGCTGGCAATAGCCAAGTGAGGACAAAACTTTTACGGGTCGACACGCGTCTGCTCTCCACTGGTTTCGATGGCTGTTTTCAAAGTGCCCACCGTAAATAGATCGGGTAGGCGTCGGTGCACGGTCCCGTCCGGCTTCAAGACCACGGCGAAGGGCAGGCCG
>DJIE01000220.1 GCA_002433465.1 Salinisphaera sp. UBA6602 | reverse complement strand
GTCGATCACGTCGATGGCCTTGTCCGGCAGGTGCCGGTCGTTGATATGCCGGGCCGACAGCTCCGCAGCCGCCTCCAGCGCCGGCTGCGTGTAGCGCACCTGATGATGCTCCTCGAAACGGTCCTTGAGACCGCGCAGGATCTGCACGGTATCGGCCACGCTCGGCTCCGGCACATCGATTTTCTGGAAACGGCGCGCCAACGCCCGATCCTTTTCGAATACGCCGCGGAATTCTTGATAGGTGGTCGCACCCATGCAGCGCAGCTCGCCGGAAGCGAGCTTCGGCTTGAGCAGGTTCGAGGCGTCCATCACACCACCCGAGGCCGCACCGGCGCCGATGATGGTATGAATTTCGTCGATGAACAGCACCGCGCCGTCCTGCTTTTCCAGTTCGGCCAGTACGCCCTTGAGACGCTTTTCGAAATCGCCGCGATATTTTGTACCGGCAATCAGCGCGCCCAGATCGAGCGCATAAATCACGCTCTTGCCGAGAACCTCCGGCACCTCGCCGTCGACGATCATGCGAGCCAGGCCTTCGGCGATCGCGGTCTTGCCAACGCCGGCCTCGCCCACCAGCAGCGGGTTGTTCTTGCGCCGGCGGCACAGCGTTTGCACCACGCGCTCGATCTCGTGATCACGGCCGATCAACGGATCTACGTCACCTTCGGCCGCCTTGCGATTGAGGTTGGTCGCATACTGTTCGAGCGGTGACTTGCCGGCCTCGCCGCCCTCCTCGGCGCCTTTCTCCGAGGTCGAGCCGGGCTGTTCGCCTTCGCTACCCGACTTGGATACACCGTGCGATACGTAGTTGACCACGTCGAGTCGGCTTACACCCTGCTCGCCGAGCAGATAGACCGCATGCGATTCCTGCTCGGAAAAGATCGCGATCAGTACGTTGACCGCGGTCACCTCTTTCTTGCCCGACGACTGGACATGGTAGACCGCGCGCTGCAGCACGCGCTGGAAGCCCAGCGTGGGCTGGACTTCATGATCTTCACCGGCCGGCACGACCGGCACATGCGTATCGATATAGCTTTTGAGTTCGCGTTCCAGACTCGGAATATCCGCGCTTACCGCTTCCAGCACCTCGGCCACGCCGGGATTATCCAGCAGTGACATCAGCAGGTGCTCGACAGTCAGCATCTCGTGGTGCTGACGTCGCGCCACCATGAAGGCGGCATCCAGAGCGGTTTGAAGTTCCTGGCTCAGCATTTTGCGTCCCCGAACCTAATGTTCGATTGAGGCCTGATTCTGTCCTCGAAGATTGCGAAAATCAGGCTTTTTCCATAGTACACAACAGCGGGTGCTGATGGGCGCGTGCATGGTCGTTGACCATGGCCACCTTGGTTTCGGCTATCTGAGCCGTAAACGTACCAGCCACCGCCTTACCCCGCGTATGAACGGTCAGCATGACCTGGACCGACTGCTCGCGGTTGAGATTGAAAAACGTCATCAGCACTTCCACAACGAACTCCATCGGTGTGAAGTCGTCATTGTGCATGACCACTTTGTAGAGCGGTGGCTGCTTGGTTTTCGGCCGACTGGTTTCGACAACGGCCTCGCCTTCGTCTTCCACCGTCGGCTTGGGTTTGTCGGACTGACTCATCTCGTGCCTACCTTGGCCTGCCGTCGAGTCTTGCATGAAGACTCAATCGGCATCGAATCCATTTTCTATACGCAGGATATAAGGATACGGGGGCAGCAAATCAATCGATCGGACGCAATCGATCTCCCAGGCCTCGTAGCCAGGGCATCCGCGCGGGTCGGCGCGGGAATGGGCGGGGTTATTCGCCGAGGTTGTGCGCTAGAAGCGAACGAATACGCTGCGGCACTTTCTGTTCGACTTCCATGCGGGCCACGTTGATCGCGCTGGCAAAGGCAACCGCATCGGCATCGCCGTGCGACTTGATAACCGTACCCTGCAGGCCGATGAAGGTCGCCCCGTTGTACTGGCGCGGATCCACGCGCCGACGAAATGCCTTGAGCACCGGCATGGCGAAGAATGCCGCGCTACGCGTCAGCGCATTGCGCGAAAATTCCTCTCTCAGGAACTGGGCTATGAGCTTGCCGAGGCCTTCACTGGTCTTGAGCGCAACGTTGCCGACAAAGCCGTCGCAGACCACGACGTCAACGTCGCCGATATAGATATCGTCGCCTTCCACGAAGCCGATATAGTTGAGCTCGCTCTCTCCTAGCAGCTTGCCGGCCTGCTGGATCTGGATATTGCCCTTGATCTCTTCGGCGCCGATATTGAGCAGCCCGACCCGCGGTTCCTCGACGCCGTGCACGGCTTCGGCAAGTACGGCGCCCATGACCGCGAACTGGAACAATTGTTCGGGGGTCGATTCAGCGTTTGCGCCCAGGTCGAGCATCAGGGTATGGCCCTGACGCGACGGGATCGGCGATATGATCGCGGGCCGGTCGATACCGGCCAGGGTCTTGAGCACGAACCGCGCCGTTGCCATCAGCGCGCCGGTATTGCCCGCCGATACGCAGGCCGCGGCGTCGCCGTTCTGAACCACGTTAATCGCCACGCGCATCGAAGAGTCTTTCTTCTGGCGCAGCGAGCGTGCCGGTGATTCCGACATGCCCACCACTTCGCTGGCATGGCGCACGGCGAGGCGCTCGCCGACGTCTGCCTTCTTGTGGCGTGCGATCTGTGGATGCAGGGTTTCGGCGTCACCAACCAGAATGATTTCCAGGTCGGGGTGAGCCTGCAAACTCTTGATCGCGGCTTCCACGGCCACAGGGGCGCCGTGGTCGCCGCTCATGGCGTCGACTGCAATACGCGTCATAAGTCGGAGCCCGGGGCTTCTAGCCCCGGGAATCATCCGTGCTTAAACGTCGTCGCCGGTATTGACGACGCGACGACCACGGTAGAAACCGTCGCGCGTGACGTGATGACGCAGATGCGTCTCGCCCGTCGTCTGATCGATCGACAGCGTCGGCGGATTCATGCTGGCGTGCGTGTTGCGACGCTTGTCGCGCTTCGAACGGGATTTGCGGTTCTTTTGGACGGCCATGGCGTTCTATGTCTTCCAGCGTTGTCGAAAATCGTCAATCGTCGCGTTTGAGCTGACTCAGCACCGCGAACGGATTGTTGCGTCGTTCATCGTATTGTTCGTCACCGCGCGGCATGTCGTGATCGACATACTGCGCCGTACATTCAGGCCGGCTGCACCGGGCTACGCTAGGCAGCGCCAGAAGCAGTTCGTCGGCCACCAGCGCATGCACATCCAGCATGTCGCCGTCGGCCAGCACCGGTTCGTATTCGCGCGGCACGTTTGCAGCAGCGTCGTCGTCGCCGACTACGACGCCGGACACGGCCACGTTCATCGGATGATCGAAAGCGTTCAGACAACGCTGGCATTCGAGCCGAAGCGTCGTGCTGATATCACCCTCGACATGGACACGCCGTTGCGCATCCTCCCGAAATTCGAGATCCACCATCACCGGGCTTGCACCGGCCGATGCGTCGATCGTCTGTGCCGCGACTCGATCCAGATGATCCAGATCGAGACGGCCTTCGATTCGCCCCTGCTGTGTGGCAAGCCGACGGTAATCGACACGAGGTACCAGCGCTCGGGGCGTGCTCATGGCGCGCGATAATAGGGCCGAAACCCCGCCAAGTCAAAGCATTTCGCCGTTTCAGTCTTGGCATGCACCGTACGCGAGGCCGACAGATGGCGGTACGGATCGTTTATCCTCTGGCGGCCAGAGATTCGCCGACAAAGGACTCCGCATGGCCCCGACCTCCCCCGCACCCATCATTCTTGCCTCCAGCTCGCCCTGGCGGCGCGAGCTTTTGACTCGCCTGGGGCTCGAGTTCGAAGCGATCTCGCCGGATATCGATGAAAGCGCGCGCGCCAACGAAGCCCCGGCGGCGCTGGCCGAGCGCCTGGCTATCGGCAAGGCACGGCGCATATTCGATGACCGCCCCGAAGCCATCGTAATCGGTTCCGACCAGGTCGCCGATGTGGAGGGCGATATTCTCGGCAAGCCCGGCACTCCGGAAAAGGCACGGGCACAGCTGCGCCATCAATCCGGCAAGACCGTGTATTTCCATACCGGTTTGTGTGTATGCGCGCCCGTATTCGACACACCGCGTTCCTGTGTCGAAACCGTGACCACGCGTTTTCGCGAACTCGACGATGCCCGCATCGCGCGGTATGTAGAGCTCGAGGACGTCACCGCCACCGCGGGCAGCATCAAGTCCGAAGGCCTGGGCATCAGCCTTGTCGAATCGATCGAGTCGAAAGATCCGTCGACGCTGGTCGGACTGCCGCTAATTGCGCTGTGCCGGCTGCTCGCCGAGGCCGGCGTCGAGATTCCCTAGAGAAACGCTAGAGAAGCTCTGGCCAACCTGTCGTGGTCGCGCCGGCGTGCTTTGCGCGCGGCCGGCATGAAAAGGCCGGCTGCCCCGAGGGGGCGGCCTCAAATACGCCGCCACTGCGTTGCCGAGTTCGACCTGCCCATAAGACAGGCGCCGCGCTCGCCCGCCTTGTCGCAACGCATTCGAGGACTCGAACGCGAGCCACGAAAGGTCATGCAGCGATTCCCGAGCCGTCGCGATCAGGCGCTGCGCCGTTCGCAGGCCAGCCAATCGGGCAGCGTCTCGACGCTGTCGAGCACTTCAAGCGCGCCGGCACGACGCAACCGCGCGGCGTCGTGAACGCCACAGCCCACGCCGATCGCATCCACTCCGGCCGCCCGGGCCATGGCGACATCGTATTCGGTGTCACCGATCATCAGCGCATGCTCGGGCAGCGTGGCCGACCGCAAGAGGATGTTCTCGATCATGTCCGGCGCCGGTTTCGGCGTGCATTCGTCGGCACAGCGCGTCCAGCGGAAATAACCTTCGGTGCCCGTGTCGCGCATCGCGGCATCCAGGCCGCGCCGGCTCTTGCCGGTGGCCACCGCCATCTCGAAGCCCTGCGCCTTGAGTGCCTCCAAGGCATCCACGACCGGCGGGAACAGCTTCGCGGCACTGCGTTTCATTCCATAGCGCGCGCGATAGGCGTGCAGGCGCGCGCGTACGCGCTGCGTGTCCAGATCCGGAAACAACCGTGCCAGCACATCGTCCAGACCGAGGCCGATCAGTTCGCGCATGCGATCCGGCGAGCGCTCGGGCAGCCCCAGATCCTGAATCGCGGTCTGCATGGCCGACACGATTTCGCCGGCGGAGTCCATCAAGGTGCCGTCCCAGTCGAATACCAGCAGTTCGTATCGCTTCATTCCTGTTCATCCAACTGGTCGAGTAGCTGCGCCAGATCCGCGGCCAGCGGCGCGTCGAGCTGTAACGTATCCTGTCCGTAGGGCATATCGATATGCGCGGCGTGCAGGAACATGCGGCCAAGCCCCCGCTCCTGCCATAGCGCGGCACGCCGATTCGAGCCGTATTTGTCGTCGCCGGCCACGGGATGGCCGCAATGGGCGGCGTGCACACGGATCTGGTGGGTGCGCCCGGTCTTGATCTCGACCGACATGAGCGTGGCATCGCCATAAAAGGCGACCGGCTCGAAGCGCGACACGCTCGCCTTGCCGCGCTCGGGGTCAACCGTGACCATGCGTTCGCCGCTGCGCTCGACGTCGCGCGATAGCGGCACGTCCACTTCGATCGCCCCCTCTTTCCAATGGCCATCGACGAGCGCCAGATAGCGCTTGGTCGCGGCCGCGTCGTTCAGGCCGGCCCGCAGGGCGTCCAGCGCCGCGCGCGAACGGGCCACCAGCAGACAGCCGCTGGTCTGGCGGTCCAGGCGATGTACCAGTTCGACGTACTCGCCCGGCCGCGCCACCCGCAGCACCTCGATCAGGCCAAAGCGCAGGCCGCTGCCGGCGTGCACCGCCAGGCCCGCCGGCTTGTTGAACACCAGCATGTCGTCGCGCTCATGCATCAGCGCCCTGCGGGTCTTCTCGATCAGGCCGTCGGGCGGGCGACCGGGGCCGGGCTTTTCTTTCTGGCGTACCGGCGGCAGGCGGATCTCGTCGGCTTCGGCCAGACGCGTGCCCGGCTTGGCGCGGCCGCGGTTAACCCGCACCTCGCCACTGCGGATGATCCGGTAGACCTTCGATTTCGGAACGTCCCGAAAGGTGCGCAAGAGGAAATTGTCGAGCCGCATGCCTGCATCGTTACTATCGACGCGGACATAGCGAACTTGAGCGGGTGCCGTAGTCAGATTACACTCCCAAGGTCGGGTTGATTAATCTGTCCGCCGACGCCTTTCCCGCGCGGGCACGCAATCGCCGACTGACAGTCATTTGTCACACGCTTAAAAAATGCCGGGCAAGCCTAGCATGCGCCCCGGATACAGCGTGTTCTTCCGCGAAGAGTCATTTATTTATTCATGTGCTCCTGTCTGATTGTTGCTGCGCACCGTGTGATCGTCGCCGTCCTTACCGGCCACGAGACCACGACTACGCCGGCGGCCGGCGCCTGTTTGCGCGCGCCGCTTGCACTTTCGGGCAGTCGAGCGCCAGTCGAGACCCATTCGAATGAAACGCATTTTGATCAACGCCACGCAGCCCGAAGAGCTGCGCGTGGCGATCGTCGATGGCCAGAAACTCCATGATCTAGATATCGAAGTCGGCAGCCGCGAACAGCGCAAGGCCAATGTCTATAAGGGCCGCGTGACGCGTGTCGAGCCGAGCCTCGAAGCCGCCTTCATCGATTACGGCGGTAATCGGCACGGTTTTCTGCCGCTCAAGGAAGTCGCCAAGGATTACTTCAACAAGAACCAGAACGGCGGTAACGGCAAGGACAGCATCAAGCACGCGCTGTCCGAAGGTCAGGAGATCATCGTTCAGGTGGAAAAGGAGGAGCGCGGCAACAAGGGCGCTGCTCTAACCACCTTCGTGAGCCTGGCCGGGCGCTATCTGGTGCTCATGCCCAACAACCCCCGTGCGGGCGGCGTGTCGCGGCGGATCGAAGGCGAAGACCGCAACGAGCTGCGCGAAGCCCTTAACGAGGTACAGGTACCCAACGGCATGGGCGTGATCGTGCGCACCGCCGGCGTGGGCCGATGCGCCGAAGAACTGCAGTGGGATCTGGACTATCTCGCCCAGGTCTGGAAAGCGATCAACGAAGCCGCCGACGCGCGCAAGGCGCCGTTCCTGGTCTATCAGGAATCCAACGTCATCATCCGGGCGCTGCGCGACTACCTGCGCGACGATATCGGCGAAGTGCTCATCGACCAGGCGGATATCTACGAAACCGGCCGCGAGTTCATGCAGCAGGTCATGCCGCATGCGCTGGGCAAGCTCAAGCAATACACCGACGAAACGCCGTTGTTCTCGCGTTTCCAGGTCGAATCCCAGATCGAGAGCGCCTTCGAGCGGGAAGTCACCCTGCCC
>DJIE01000138.1:437-9068 GCA_002433465.1 Salinisphaera sp. UBA6602 | reverse complement strand
GCGCATGGTCGGTGATGGTGTTGTTCGTTCCACCGATATCGCCGACCCCACGAAAGGCGATCCCAATGTGTTTTGCGCGCTCGTTCATCAACACGCCGGGGCCAGACGCCCCGAGTTCCGGAAAGACTCGATCGAGGCCAACGCATCACGCACGTGGTTATCGAACACGAAACGCTCGCGCGCAGCCCGCAGGCCCGCTTCGCTCATGCGCGCATAGCGCGTGTCATCGTTGCAGATCTGCATAATAGCCCGGCATAACGTTTCTGGATCCAGCGCGCGCGGTGCAGCGATCGTATCCCGTGCGGGATCATAGACAAACGGCGGCAGGCCGGCGTCATCCCCGCCCAGCGCACGATAGTCGGCCGCATCGAGCGTGGGCTCGATACACAGGCCGGTGCGCTCGTGTTCGATGACCTCGACCAGGCCATCCACCGCGCTCACCACCGCCGGCACACCATAAGCGCCGGCTTCGACCGCGATCTGGCCGAACGGTTCACGCAAGGCAGGATGCACCAGCAGATCGATGCGCGCGTAAAAGGCGGCCATGTCCGCAACCATCCCCTCGAAAACCACCCGATCGGCAATGTTCAGCCGTTGCGCGAGCGCACGCAAACGTGCGCGCTCGGGCCCATCGCCGGCAATACGCAGTATGGCGTCGTAGCCGCTGGCGATAAGTCGGGCGAGCGCATGCAGTGCGACCGCTACGCCCTTGATCGATTCCAGACGTGCGACCACGCCGAGAGTGAGCGCATCCTGGCCGGCGGATCGCCGCGGCTCAGGCGCCACCGCAGGCAACAACGACGGCCGAAGCGCATTGTGAATGACCCGCACCTGGCCTGCGTATCCCCAGCGCAGCTCGAGCATGCGTTGGGCGGCATGAGAATTACAGATGATCGCGGGCACCGCCGCCAGAAAATCGCGTTTGGCCCGGCTCTCGCCGGCAAACCAGCTCGCGCCCCGCTCCCAGTAGATACAGCGCTCGGCGCCGGCAGCGGCGAGCGTATCCAGGCTATCCCGCAACCGATTCCAGATCAGCACCACATCCGGTCGGTTACGTGCAACGATGTGACGCTGGCGTTGACGACGCAGAGCCCGTGGCCATTTGGGCAGTTTCACGCCGCCGGCATACTTTTCGAATACGACGGGCACGTCCTCTTCGAGCCGCGCCGCGACCAGCGGATGAATTCCTCGGCCGCAGGCAACGACCGCGTGCCGCGCGCGACTCAACTGCCGCGCGGCGTGTACGAAGTCGACGAACTGTTGTTCGACACCGCCCGCCCCGTCGAGGCTGACGTAATGCAACAGGCGCTCGAGACTCATTGACCCGGCTCGAGCGTCCCGGTGGCGTGGTATTCCTTCACCGCATTCATGACGTCGTCAACGTGGCTATCGAAATTGAAGCGCTGTGCCACCCGCACCATCGCCGTATCGCTCATGGCGGAAAAACGCTCTGCGTTTGCAGTGACTGACTCGACCGCATCCGCCAGATCCTGCGGCTCGCAGACTTTTGGCGTATCGATCATGTCGTGGCCCGGCATATACACCGCCGCGGGCAAGCCATCACTGCTGCCGCCGAGTTCACGATAGCGCGCCAGATCGGCCGTCGGCTCTACGCACAGGCCGGTCTGCTCGTGGTCGACCACCTCGGGCAGACCATCGACCGCAGTGCAGACCACCGGGCAGCCCATGGCGCCGGCTTCGGCAACGACGACCCCGAATGGCTCTCGCAGTGCCGGGTGCAGCAGCAGGTCGATTTCGGAAAAGAATAGCGCCATGTCCTTCACCACACCCAGAAAACGCACGTGGGTGGCGACGTTCAGGGATCGTGCCAACTCTTCGAGCTCGGCCCGCAGCGGGCCATCCCCGGCAATCGACATGGAGGCCCTGATACCGCGACGGTGTAGTGCCGCGAGCGTATGCAGGGCAAGACACGTCGCCTTGACCGGCACCAGCCGGCCGGCGACGCCGATATGCAGGGCGCGATCGCGGGGCAGCTGCTTGAAATCCTTGACCGTATGACGATTGCGCATCCCGTTCGGGCAGACACGCACCGTGCCCTGATACCCCCAGCGTAGCTGGAGCATTCGTTTGGCCGCATGCGAGTTGCAGATTACGGCGGGCACGCGGGAAAGCACGTCCGCCCGGGCTTCATCATCGCCGTGCAACCAGGCCGAACCGTGCTCCCAATACAGGCACCGGCGCACGCCAAGCGCATCGATTACGCGCGCCTGCTGATCGAGACGGTTCCAGAGCAAGGCAACATCCGGTTTGAACCGACGACCCAGCCAGCGATAGCGCATGCGACGCAACGCCGCTGGATGCTGGCCGACCTTGAAACCGAACAGCTTTTTCTCGTAGCGCCAATCCTCGAAATTCGGCAGCAGCTCGCGATGGTGCGCATGAACCTTCGTGCTGCATACCACGACAGACTGTTCAACCGCGTATCGGCGCGCCGCACGCGCGGCAAAGGTGACGAACTGTTGTTCTACGCCGCCAAATCCGCTCAAGCTCACATAATGCGTCAAGCGCAGCCCCTGACGGCCCTTGTTGCGCCCCATAAACTGATCTCTGGTAGATTCTCGCAGGCTAGACGTGCATGCCGACGGCCCAACGCAGGTGTCGGCCGCGCTTGGCTTAACCCGCCTGCATCAATATGACGCGCGGGGCCTTCCCAACGAGTACACAGCGCTAACCAGACAATGACTAAATCAGGATGGATTATAACAATCGCCGCTATCGCGGCGGCGACTTTCGCACTCACCGGCGCTTGCTCGTTCGGCTGGAACATCGGTTTGTGCATCGACCGCACCGCGACCATCGCGCCTTTTATCGGCACGGGCGAATTCATGCTGACCGAGGTTGTTTCTCTTGTGGCCTGCCTGTTGGGCGTGTTGATCGCCTATCACGGCTACACGGCCACTGATGGCGCCCAGGTGCGTCTGTCATCTTTGTTCATCGTGTTCTTCGTGATTTCGATGATCAGCGAAAACAACATGATGCGCGACGATATTCGGCCACAGTTCCTGATCATCCTGCTCGTGTGGATCACCGTGGAGCTCGTGCTGGCGCGGTCGTTCGCACCAATACTTTTGCTGTTGCTCGGCGTGGCCGTCCCCATGGTCGGCCAGCTCGGCGACCATACAACGCATGTTCAGTTCGAGAACCTGTTCGGCCAGGATATTTCGCAAAGCGTACTCGCGCCCTGGGTCGACTCATTCGGTGCGCTCGAAGAGCCGTTCGAACTGGCCGGATGGCTGTTGTTTGCGACAGCGGCCGCCGTGGCGCTGAAAACGCATATCCTCACCGAAGGCCGCGCCCGGTTTATGACGCTCGCCGTGCTCGCGATTCTCGCAATCGCCGTTGGCAATTCATTCCTGCACTTGCGCGATAACAACGAGTTCGAAAGCTTTCGCAAGCTCGGCTTGTTCTGTTCGGTGGCGGGCGTCGCCTGCGCGGGCGCAGCGGTGCTGCTGCAGCACGGACGACGCCACGTGCTCGCCCGTGCCTATTGTCTGCTGTTCATCGTCGTCGCTTACTGGATCGCCGTTTACGGGCCGGCGGTCTACCGTCACGAACACAGCAAGACGATGAGCTCCTGGATCTGGATATTCCCCGTGTTTGCCGGCTACTACACGCTGGTGAGCTGTCGCCGCAGCTATCTATGCGCATCGCCCACCCGCGCTCACAAAACCTCGTGACCGAAACCGACGCCGGCCCATATCGCGTGCTCGTCGTCGGTCCCAGCTGGATCGGCGACATGGTCATGGCACAGAGCCTGTTCATGCTGCTGCGTGAGCGTATGCCCAACGCCATCATCGACGTGCTCGCCCCGTCGATCACCGCCAGCCTGCTGGCGCGCATGCCCGAGGTCGATAACGCCGTACGCATGGAGATCGGCCATCGCGAAGTCGCGCTGGGCAAGCGCCGGCAAACAGCACGCGCGCTTGCCGAACGCGGCTATGACCAGGCCATCGTGCTCCAGCGCAGCATCAAGGCCGCGCTGGTGCCCTGGCTCGCCGGCATACCGCAGCGCACCGGTTATCTCGGCGAGATGCGCTACGGCCTGATCAACGACGTGCGCTCTCTGGATAAAGACCGCTATCCGCGCAAGGTCGAGCATTACGCCCTGCTGGGCCTCGCCCGCGAAGGCGAGGCGTTGGCCGAACTCAAGCACCCGGAATTACGTATCGACACCGCCCGCCGCGCCGAACTGGTAGAGGCGCTCGGGCTCGAAACGAACCGTGCTGCCATCGGCTTTGCGCCCGGCGCGGCGTACGGCGGCGCCAAACAATGGCCGGCCACGCATTTCGCGCGGCTCGCGGCCGAGCTCGACCAGCGCGGGATCGCATGCTGGATTTTCGGCAGCGCGGCCGACCGTCAGCTCGCCGCCGATCTCACCGCCGCTGCGCCGAAGCACGGCGTCAACCTGTGCGAACGCACATCCCTGGTTGATATTGCGGATATCGCCTCGCTGACCGACGCCTTCGTGGGCAACGACACCGGCGTAATGCATCTGGCGGCCGCGGCCGCGCCGCGGGTGCTGGCGATCTACGGCTCGACCCACCCCGACTACGCGCCGCCCCTGTCGAATGCCGAAGCCCGTTTCTGGCTTGACCTGGCCTGTGCGCCCTGTCGCAAGCGCCAGTGTCCGTTGGGACACAATGCCTGCATGCGCGATATTCCGGTCGCGGACGTACTACGCGCCTGTCTCGACCCGGCGGCGCGCGATATACCCTCCCTGCACTACGCCCGCGGCAGCGCGCCCACACCGCGCACGTCATCGCTCCAAACCAACGCCTTGTCATGACTGCATCACCGGATCGCTATGCCGTGATCGGCCACCCGGTCGAGCACAGCCGATCACCCGATATCCACGGCGCATTCGCCCGCCAGACCGGCCAAAACCTCGTTTACGAGCGCCTGCCGGCGGCGCCCGACGCGTTCGCGCCCACCGTGGCCGATTTCTTTGCCGCAGGCGGCGCCGGGCTCAACGTCACCCTGCCGTTCAAGGGCGAAGCCGCCGCCTATGCCGATCGGCTGACCGATCGCGCCCGGCGCGCGCGCGCGGTGAATACGCTCGCACGCGACCACGACGACAGGCTGCTGGGCGACAACACGGACGGCATCGGTCTGGCCCGCGATCTGGAGCGCCAGCTACAGATACCGCTCGCCGGAAGTCGAATCCTCATTCTGGGCGCCGGCGGCGCGGTACGTGGCGTGATCCCGGTCTTGTTCGAACACGGCGCGGCCGCCATCCATGTCGCCAACCGCACCGCCGCCAAGGCCGAGGCCATCGCAGCGGATTTCTCCGACCTGGGTGCGATACGGGCCAGTACGCTGACAGGTGCCACTGGCGGCTGGGATATCGTGATCAACGCGATATCGGCAGGGCTGGCCGGCGAAACGCCGGATGTATCGCCCACCGTTCTCGAGGATGCGCGCGGCGCCTACGACATGATCTATGCCGATAAGCCCACGCCGTTTCTGCGCTGGGTGGCCAGCCACGGTATCGAACGCCGCTGCGACGGCTTCGGCATGCTGGTCGAACAGGCGGCCGAATCGTTTGCGCTGTGGCGCGGTGTACGCCCGCAGACCGCAGAGGTCATCACAGCACTGCGCCCCGGCGGCGACCGGCAACCGTCATAACCGTTATAATTGTGCGGTCATGAGCGCACACGAATCCCTGCAAAACCTCGACCACGTTCTGCGTGGCGACACCTCGGGCGAGCTGCTGCACCCCGAGGATCACGCGCGTCAGTACAGCCACGTACGCAAGGCGCACGAAACCGAGCTGGTAGAGGATTATGTCGAGCTTATCGCCGACCTGATCGACGCCAAGGGCGAAGCGCGTGCGGTCGAACTCGCGCAGCGCATGGGCGTCACCCAGGCCACGGTCGGCAAGATGATTCGCCGCATGACCGACGCCGGGCTGGTGACCAGCGAACCGTATCGCTCGATATTTCTTACCGACTACGGCAAGCAGGTGGCCGCCGAATCACGCGACCGGCATATCGTGGTGCTGCGTTTCTTGCGCGCACTGGGCGTGTCCGAAGCCACCGCCCGCAAGGACGCCGAGGGCGTAGAACACCACGTCAGCGCGGAGACGATCGATATCATGCGCACCTTCGTCGATCGCAACGAATCGGGTGACAATGCCTGAAAGCCTGCCTGAGGTTCGTCTCGTCGAGGCCGGCCCGTTTGGGCACCCCGCTGTCGAACACGACTGGCCGCAGCAGGCAGGTGCATGCCGAGCCCTGCAGAAAGCGCTGTCCACGTACGTGAATACGGTGGACGATCTGCCACCGGTACGCCGGCTCGGCGGTGTAGATATCGGCTTCGAGGACGGGGGCCGGATCACGCGGGCCGCCGCGGTGGTACTCGATGCCCAGACGCTCGAAGTGATCGATACCCAGCTGGCACGGGTGCCCACGCGCATCCCCTATATTCCCGGCCTGTTGTCTTTTCGCGAGATTCCGGGGGCGTTGGCCGCGCTCGAACGACTGGCCACCCTCCCCGATCTCATTCTGGTCGACGGCCATGGCATTGCTCACCCGCGCCGGCTGGGCGTCGCCACGCATCTGGGTTTGGTCACCGGGCTGCCAACGATCGGCGTGGCCAAGAAGCGTCTGACCGGCAGTTACGAACAGCCGCCGGATGAGCGCGGCGCCTGGGCCGAACTTCAGGATCGAGACGAAACGATCGGCGCAGTATTGCGATCGCGGGTCGGCGTTAAGCCGATCTTCATCTCGCCCGGGCATCGTATCGGCCTGGAGAGTGCGCTTTCGTTCACGATGAGTGCACTCACGCGGTATCGTCTGCCGGAAACCACGCGAGTGGCCGATAAACTCGCCTCGAATCGATGAATCGGGGTCGAATCGGCCGATTTGCAGATTTTGAGGGCTTTCTACGGCACTGATAGGCTTAGCCGCGGTCACAGACAGTTCAACGACATTCGCACAACGGATTAACTCTATGATCAAACGCGCAACCACCATCACGGCGCTGGCACTGGCCGCGCTGACCTTCGGCACCGTGCCCGGTCTGGCGACAGCGCAGGGCAACGGCGCCACGGCGGATCAGCAGCAGGCGCAGCAGCTCATGCAGCAGTACCGCCAGAAGGCGTCGAAGCTGCAGCAGATCCACGAAGAGACGATCAAATCGCATCCCGACCTGGCGTCGCAGCAGGAAGACTTCGAAGACCAGGTTCGCGACGCGGTCGAAGATCAGGGCTACGACGTCGACAAGGGCCAGGAACGCGTCCAGCAGATGGCCCAGAAGCTGCAGTCGGGTGATCTGAGCGACGACGAGCGCAAGGCCGTGATGAAGGATTTCCAGGCCGAACGCCAGCAGATGGTGCAGGCCCGCGATGCCGCACTGCAGAAGCCGGAAATCCGGTCCGCCGGCGAAAAGCTCCAGCAAGACACGCTGGCCGCGATGAAGGATCAGGATAGCCAGACCAGCAAGCTGCTCGACGACATGGACGAGCTGCGCGGCAAACTGCGTCAGCAGATGCCGGCGGCTGCGGCTGCGGGCGGTAACGGCTAAACCAGCCGGCCAAGCCACGTACGCAAAAGCCCGGCCACGCGCCGGGCTTTTTTTGTCTGTGTCCAGGGCGTGTTAACGCGAACAGAACTGCCGCGCCGCGGCCCATTTCTTTGCAAGAAAATGCAGTGCCGCCCTGAGACATGAGCCAGCGGCAATGCCCGACCGCGCGCCTCGAACAATGACGCAGGGGCCCGCGTCCCGACGGCCTGCGTCCGAAAAATCCACCGCGCAGCGCGGCGGGTCGTTCATTTGGCGCACCAGACACTGGTGATCACGCCTCGCCTGATGGATTTCTGGATAGCACCGCGACGATTGGCGTTAGCGTTGACAGACGCCAGTGAAAGCCATGCCCGGCGCGCTCCTGCCCTTGGGCCATCGTTATCGCCAACGCGCCGGCTGCGTTATTGCGGTTGAGCCGCGGCCACGTAAAACCATCTCTTTCATACCCGGTGGGTAAGCCTACGCGCTAGCCTGTCCAGGCCACCCGAACCCAGCCGCTTGCCGCGCGAGCAGGTTTCCCAGCGAGCACAGCCGTGCTCAACCACGGCTCGATCGACAACGCGGCCCTACGCGCACGCCATCGCCGGCATGGCTATTCGACCCCATACGACAACCTCCCGACGAGTGTTGCCGCTAGAAGCCGCGCCATGCGCGCCGTGGCCTACCGGCACGCAGCACTGGCTGGAACAAAATGATTGCCAAGCGATCACCGACGCTCGAGAAGGCGTCGTGAACGACGACGCTGGCCACAGTCGCCAAACGGTCAGCGGTATGCGTAGTGGAGTGCGTCCAAGGGGCCCGGTCGATCACCGCGACCCCGGAAACGTTCGACTTGTCGACGTAGCATGCGGCGCCCGATCCGCCGCATGAAAAAAAGCCCCCGTACCCGAAGGTACGAGGGCTGCCCCTTGCGCGGCTTCTGGAAGGCGCTGGCGTCGAGGGTCGGCCTATCGGCCGCGACTGACGGCTAGTTGTCCGAACGCTGAATCGAGCCGTCGGTTTCGACCGTGCCCTGCGCATTGGCGCCCTGCGGGCCATAGCCGGTCTGGCCTTGCGCGCTGCCCTGGCCCTGAACCTGGCCCTGAA
>DJIE01000138.1:0-133 GCA_002433465.1 Salinisphaera sp. UBA6602 | reverse complement strand
GCGCGCTGCCCTGGCCCTGAACCTAGCCACGTGCACGTTGCTGCATTTCGCCGGCGTTGCGCTGGGCGCGATCCCGCTGGCTCTGTATTTGGTCACGGCTTTCTGTCATGCCGTCTTGCGCCCGGTTCTGCAT
>DJIE01000271.1 GCA_002433465.1 Salinisphaera sp. UBA6602 | reverse complement strand
CTGCAAGACCGCCGCTTCGCCGGCGACAACGAGTTGACCTATATCGGCAGCGGCATGGGCACCATGATGACCCGCATGCGCGGCTTTCTCGGCGACCGCATCCTGGTCAACGGCCGCCCCGATGCCGCACGCGAAGTCGCCACCCGGCCGTACCGACTGCGCATCCTCAACGGCTCCAATTCGCGCATCTACAAGCTGGCCTGGAGCGACGGCCGGCCCATGACCGTGCTCGGCACCGACGGCGGCCTGCTGGCGGCGCCAGGCCAATATCCCTACGTGACCCTGGCGCCGGCCCAGCGCATCGATCTGTGGGTGGATTTATCCACGAACGACCCCGGCGATGAATTGCGCCTGCTCAGCGACAGCTACCAGGCCGGGATGATGGACAACATGATGGGTGACGGCATGGGCGACGGTTGCAAGAGAGATGGTCGTAGGGCCGGCATGATGGGAAACATGATGGGCGGCTCGGAGCTGCCAGCCGGCGCCCGCTTCGACATACTCACCCTGCGCGTCACGCGGCGCGAACGCGGCAAGGAACGACTGCCCAAACGTCTTGCCGAGGATTTACAGCCGCCGCCGGTCGACCGTGATACCCCGGCGCGTCGCTTCAAACTGAGTAGGGTCATGATGCGCGGCTTCGCCATCAACGGCCGCCAATTCAAAGGCGCCACCGTGGCCGACGACGAAATCGTGCGCTTGGGAAAAACCGAAGTTTGGGAGTTTGTCAACGACTCCATGATGCCGCATCCCATGCACGTGCACGGGCTGCAGTTTGCGGTCGTCGGGCGAGAGCCAATCGGCGGGCGCCGGCACTGGAGCGGCCTGGCCGCCGGGCTGGTGGATGCCGGCCGGCGCGACACGGTACTCGTATTGCCGGGCGAACGCGTGCGTATCGCGGTGACCTTCGCCGATTTCGAGGGGCTTTATATCTACCATTGTCACAACATGGAGCATGAGGACAACGGCATGATGCGCTATTACCGCGTCCGGGCATGAGCGCGGCTACACCCGCGGCATTCACTACGACACCAAGCAGGCGATACCGTAGCGATCGGTCGGTACGTGCTAGGTCCGACCGCCCCGGCGACCGCGTCCATTGAAGGTCGCCGACATCTTCTTCATCGAACAGGAGTATAGATATGAGCCTACGATTAGGCGATACCGCACCGAACTTTACGGCCGATACCACCGAAGGCCGCATCGATTTCCACGAGTGGCTCGGCGACGGCTGGGGCATGTTGATGTCGCATCCGGCCGATTTCACGCCGGTCTGCACCACCGAGCTGGGCGCGGTCGGCGGCCTCAAGGAACAGTTCGCCAAGCGCGACACTAAAGCCATCGTGGTATCGGTGGATTCGGTGGATGATCACAAGCGCTGGTCGGCCGATATCGAGGAAACCCAAGGCCAGTCCGTGAACTTCCCGATCATCGGCGATTCCGACCGCAAGGTCGCGGAACTCTACGACATGATCCACCCGAACGCCGGCGATACGTCGACGGTGCGCAGTGTGTTCATCATCGATTCCAACAAGAAGATCCGGATGACGCTGACCTATCCGAAGAGCGCCGGGCGCAACTTCGACGAGATCCTGCGGGTGGTCGATTCATTGCAGCTCACCGACAATCACAAGGTCACCACCCCGGCCAACTGGCAGGACGGCGACGACGTGATCGTGTCGCCTGCGCTGTCCAACGAAGAGGCCGAAAAGCTGTTCCCGGCCGGCTGGAACGAGCTCAAGCCCTACCTGCGCATGACCAAGCAGCCCAACGAATAATGTGCGGAATGCGCGACTAAGCGATCGCCCGGGCACACTCAAGTGTTGTGCCCGGGTTTAAACTTGGCCGAGCTAAATCCGCACCTAATGCTACGCCTCTCTCGGCTAATGGGAACGCCATACCTTGTGCTGGTGCGTCAAGGTAAAGTACACCCTATCCGGACGTCAGGCGGCTGATCTCAAATGCGTCAGGATAGAGTCGCATTGAGCAATGATTGACGTTTGTCGTCCAGGGTCATAGAGTCCAATCTGACACATTGGCTCGGGGAAGCGATTTGAACGGCCAACGCATCGGTTATGTCCGCGTCAGTAGTGTGGGTCAGAACGTCGAGCGCCAGCTTGAGCAGGTCACAGTCGATCGCGTGTTCACCGACAAGGCGTCCGGCAAAGACACGCACCGACCCGAGTTGGAACGGCTGATCGCGTTCGTCCGCGAAGGCGATACCGTTGTGGTCCACAGCATGGATCGGCTGGCGCGCAACCTCGACGACCTACGCCGGTTGGTTTACGCGTTGACTGAGCGCGGTGTCGGCATCGAATTCGTGAAGGAGAATCTGACCTTCACTGCCGAGGCGTCGCCGATGGCCAATCTCATGCTATCGGTGATGGGCGCGTTCGCTGAATTCGAACGCGCGCTGATCCGCGAACGTCAGCTCGAAGGCATCGCGCTGGCCAAGCGACGAGGCAAGTACAAGGGGCGTAAGAAAGCCTTGTCGTCCGACCAGATCGCCGAGCTTCGACAGCGCGTGGCCGACGGCGAGCAGAAAGCGAAGCTGGCCCGCGATCTGGGTATTAGCCGCGAGACGCTGTACCAATACCTCCGAGCGGATGCCTGAACCATGCCCCGTCGCCGTCTACTGAGTGCCGCCGACCGGGATAGCCTGCTGACCTTCCCGGCGACAGACGACGAACTGATTCGACACTACACCTTCTCGGAACCCGAGCTGGCGGTCATTTCCCAACGGCGCGGTGCGCATAACCGGCTCGGTTTCGCGGTGCAGTTGTGCTATCTACGCTATCCCGGCGTTACGCTGCCGACCGATGCGCGGCCGCCGGCCGCCTTGCTAGCCCTGATCGGTCAACAGCTGAATATTGATCCGGACATCTGGCCGCAGTATGCCCAGCGGCCCGAAACCCGGCGTGAGCACTTGGTCGAATTGCAGGCTTGGTTAAACCTGTCCCCGTTCAGCGGCGCGGATTATCGGCGGCTCATGAAACCGATTGCCGAGCTGGCCCAGCAAACGGACCGGGGCATCGTGCTGGCCGAGGCGTTGGTCGAGAAGCTGCGGCAAGAGCGCATCATCCTGCCGCCGTTGGCGGTCATCGAGCGCGTATGTAGCGAAGCGCTCACACGCGGCACGCGCCTTGTCTATGAGGCGTTGACCGCGCCGTTAACCGCTAATCACCGGCATGCCTTTGCGCGGCTTTTGGCGATTCGCGCCGAGACCGCGCATAGCACGCTCGCCTGGCTACGCCAGTCGCCGGGCCCGCCGCGGCCAAAGCATATTCGGGCGCACCTCGAACGGTTGCAAACCGTTCATGATTTGGACTTGCCGACCGGTTTGGAACACGTCGTTCACCAGAACCGCCTGCTGAAATTGGCTCGCGAGGGTGGCCAAATGACGGCCCAGCACTTGCGCGACCTGGAATCGACGCGTCGTCATGCGACGCTGGCCGCGGTTCTCCTCGATACGCGTGCCACGCTGATCGACGAAATTATCGATCTGCACGATCGCTTCATGGGCTCGCTGTTCAATAAGGCCAAACGCACCCATGCCGAGCGGTTCCAGCAATCCGGAAAGGAAATCAATAGCAAGGTTCGCCTGTACTCCCGCGTCGGCCGCGCACTGCTTGAGGCCAAGCAAAACGGCGGCGATCCGTTTGCTGCAATCGAAGCGATCGTGCCGTGGGACGTATTCAGCGAAAGCATCGCTGAAGCGGAGAAGCTGGCGCAATCCGAAGACTTCGATTACCTCGCCTTGATCGGTAGCGGCTTCAATGCCCTTCGGCGCTATACACCGACGCTTCTGGAATCGTTGAAACTGAAGGCCGCACCGGCGGCACGCGAACTGCTCGCAGGTATCGAGCTGTTGAAAGACATGAACCGGCACCAAGCCCGGAAAGTACCCGACGATGCGCCGACCCGCTTCATTCGTAAGCGCTGGGCGACTTTGGTCTATACAGCCGGCGGGATTGACCGACGTTTCTATGAGTTGTGCGTGTTATCGGAACTCAAGAACGCGCTGCGTTCGGGCGACATCTGGGTGCAGAATTCGCGCCAGTTCAAGGACTTCGAGGATTACTTGCTGCCGCCAGCGCGCTTCGTCGATCAGCGCGAGCAGCAAGCGCTGGGATTGGCGATCGAAACCGATTGCGAAGGTTATCTCGAATCCCGATTGAGTGCTTTGGCACACGAGTTGGCCACCGTCGAGCGATTGGCCGCGGCCGATACGTTACCGGATGCCGGCTTCACGCCCGCGGGCCGTCTCAAGATCACACCGCTGGATAAGGCCGTGCCCGACGGCGCGGAAGCGCTGATGCAGCAGGCCTACAGTCGGCTGCCTCATCTCAAGATCACCGAACTATTGCTGGAAGTCGATGACTGGACCGGCTTTACGCAGCACTTTACCCATCTCAAAAGTGGCGCCGCCACCGGTGACCGGCAGTTGTTGTTGACCACGATCCTGGCGGACGCGATCAACCTCGGGCTGGCAAAGATGGCCGAATCCTGTCCCGATGCCACCTACGCCAAGCTAACGTGGCTGCAAGCCTGGCATATCCGCGACGAGACCTATGCAGCGGCATTATCTGAATTAACCAATGCCCAGTTTCGCCAGCCGTTCGCGGCGTACTGGGGCGACGGCACCACGTCGTCGTCGGACGGCCAGAACTTCAAGGCCGGGGGCCGGGGCCAGTTTGCCGGCCACGTGAACCTGAAGTACGGCCAGGAACCGGGCGTGCAGTTCTACACGCATATCTCCGATCAATATGCGCCGTTCCACACCAAGGTCATCAATGCCACGGTTCGCGATGCGACCCATGTCTTGGACGGACTGCTGTATCACGAATCGGATCTACGGATCGCCGAGCACTACACCGATACAGCCGGTTTTACCGATCATGTATTCGCGTTGATGCAGCTACTGGGGTATCGCTTCGCACCGCGTATTCGCGATCTGGCCGACCGGCGCCTGTATATTCCAGGTGCCGCAAGCCAATATCCGACACTCGGGGGCATGATCGGCGGGCGTATCAACGTCCGGCATATTCGAGCGCACTGGGACGAGGTTCTGCGCCTGGCAACCTCGATCAAGCAGGGCACGGTGACGGCTTCGCTGATGCTGCGCAAACTCGGCAGTTACCCGCGCCAGAACGGGTTGGCAATCGCGTTGCGTGAGCTGGGCCGCATCGAACGCACCCTGTTCGCGCTCGACTGGATGCAAAACATCGACCTGCGCCGGCGCGTACAAGTGGGCCTGAACAAGGGCGAGGCCAAGAACGCGCTGGCGCGTGCCGTCTTCTTGAACCGGCTGGGCGAGGTCCGCGACCGCAGTTACGAGAATCAGCGCTACCGCGCCAGCGGGCTAAATCTCGTGGTCAACGCCATCATCCTGTGGAACACGGTCTACATGGAGCGGGCAGTCCAAGCGCTAGCGGATTCCGGACAACCCGTCGATGTAGAACTGTTGCCTCATCTCTCGCCACTGGGCTGGGAGCACATCAATCTCACCGGCGATTATGTCTGGCAGCAGAATAAGCGGGTCGAGCGCGGCCGTTTTCGGCCGCTACGCACGCCTCGCGAGGCTTAGCGTACGATTTTTTCCGTTTCGTGAGTTGGCCCCATAGCGGGCGGAGTGCTGGTTGGCATGGGCACACGATTAGGGTCAGGCTGCACCAGCGGCCACGGCGTGTGCGGAATTGGGCGCGGTTCGACGCGATCCATTGCTGCCACCCTTGTCTTCTTTATCTGCGGCGTGGTTACAGCGGTTATCACGCGACATCTTTTTACGGGCTGAGCGGATGCAGTACGTGATCACGCTAGCGTCCGGCCTGGTCTTTGGTATCGGGCTGACGATTTCTGGAATGGTGAACCCGGAGAAAGTGCTCGCTTTTCTGGATCCCGTCGGCCGGTGGGATCCGAGCCTTGCTCTGGTCATGGCCATGGCTCTCGCCGTATTCAGCCTTACGAATGCTTTCTTGGGAAAACGGATACGCCCGCTATTCGGGTCTACATTCCACCGACCCAGCTCGCTGACTATCGATCGACGATTACTATCGGGCGCCGCCCTCTTTGGAGTTGGCTGGGGGCTAGCAGGTTATTGCCCCGGACCGGCCTTGGCAGCCTTGGTATTCAACTTTCGAGAAGCCGCTATCTTTCTCCCCGCCATATTATTGGGCGGGTGGCTAGCCGATCGGTTTCTTTCGGCAACTCGTACCTAGCCGTAGCGTGACAATAGCTCCGTAGCGTACTTAAGACGCTCGCGCGCATCGGCCGCATCAAGCTTCTGGCAAGACAGCTCTCGCTCGATTACGCAGGACAGCATGTTATAGAAGGTACGGTCGAGCGCTTTGCGGGCAGCGGTCATTTGAACCGCTACGTCCTCGCATTCGGCATCACGTTCCAGCATAGCCTGCAAGCCGCGAACTTGCCCCTCGACGCGTTTCAGACGCCGAATGAGTGCGGACTTGCTGGCTTCCCATTCCTGGTCGAAAGGAAGGATGTCGGCATTTTCGGACATTGTGTTTACTAGCTAGGAAATAAGCCTTACTAAATTATACATTGACAGCCTCCTTGGTGCGTCATATCTGAATCGAGCGTCTTCCTGCGGTCCGACTTATTCTCCGTAGCCGCCATGTAATTTAAGTCGCGATTGAATAGTGACGCTATATACCCCCTCCGGTATACTTCGATAAGCAGCTTCCTAGGTGAAAAGCATGGCTCTCGATCCGGAAATCCTGTCGCGAATACAGTTCGCGTTCGTGGTGTCGTTTCATATCCTGTTCCCGGCCTTCACCATCGGCCTGGCGAGCTGGCTGGCGATGTGCGAAGGCATGCACCTGTTCACCGGTCGCGACGTGTTTCGCCGGCTCTACCAGTTCTGGGTGAAGATCTTTGCCGTGTCGTTCGGCATGGGCGTGGTTTCCGGCATCGTGATGAGCTTTCAGTTCGGCACCAACTGGTCGGTGTTCGCCGAAGCCACCGCGCCGGTGCTGGGGCCGCTGTTCTCCTATGAAGTGCTGACGGCCTTTTTCCTGGAGGCGACCTTCCTCGGC
>DJIE01000047.1:10502-12017 GCA_002433465.1 Salinisphaera sp. UBA6602 | reverse complement strand
GTCGGTAACGGTTCGCTACTACGCCTCCAAGGACGCCGCCCCCGGCGAGCCCTTCGCCCAGTTCGACGATGCGCCGTTCGGGTCGGCCTCGACCGACGACTACTACCTGGTCGATCTCGGCGCCGGCTTTTCGCCCGAGGTGGCGGGGCAGACGGTGCATCTCGATGTCGCCATCAACAACCTGCTGGACGAGGACTACCGCGGCTTTCTGGATACCTATAAAGGCTATGCGCTGTCGCCCGGCCGCGATGTGCGTCTGACCGCACGTGTTCCGTTCTAGACGTGATGCGTATCGACACCCGGTCCGGCAGGCGTGCGGCCGGACCATCGAGCGAGGGCGGCCCGCGCAACTGCAGTCGCGGCCGTAACCGGCGATGACGCAATCTGTAGTGGATACGCCGGTCGATCGGTCCGGGCGTAGCGCCGGCTACACTATCGCGGCGGTTTTTATCGTCGCGGTCGGCTTCGCGGCACTCACGGGCTATACGAAGGTCGCCTCGATCGCCCTGATTGCCTGCGTGGCGATGCTGGCCGGCGGCGTGCTCGGCTATCGGGCGCAGGGTGCGAGCGCATTCTGGCAGGCCCTGGACGGCGTGGCCGGCGGGGCGATGATCGCGGCCGCCTGTATCCTGCTGTTGCCCAAGGCCGTGTCCCTGGATGCGGGGCTGGCGGGTGTGGGCGTGTCGTTCGGCCTGCTGTTCGGTCTCGCCCTGCATCGCGCCTGTCGTTTCCAGGCCTGGCGCCCCGGGGCGCTGGGCGAATCCAGCCTGCTTGCGTTGACCGTGCATTCGGCCGGTGCGGGCGTGGTGATCGGCATGCTGTATGCGCAGACGCCTGGCCTGGGGTTATGGGTGGGCAGCGTCATCGTGGCCCACAAGTTCCCGGCCGGCTATGCGGTAGCAAGGCGTCTGCGCGCCAACGACGGCGCGCTGGCCGGAATCATGCTGCCGGCCTGTGCGGTGGGGATCGTCGCCGTGCTCGCGGCCATGACCACCGGCGTGTTGCCGCCCTCGGTCGGGGTGGGGGCGCTCGCCCAGGGCCTGGCTGCCGGGGTGTTTTTGCATGTGGGTCTGGAATGCGTCGCCCTCGAGGGTCCGGCCTCCGCTGGGCCCGACACGCCGGGCTGGCATATCTGGTTGCCGGTCGCGCTCGGCATTCTTCTCATGCTTGTCCTGAAACTCGCGATGGGGTGAGCGCCAAGGCCGGCGAGCGACCCGCTTGACAGCTTCTATATAGTTTATTTGTTATGTTATAACGTATGTAAATTATGACAGAAGACGAACTCCGGGCCATGCCCGACAGCCAGTACATGAGTCCGGATCAGCTCGCATTCTTTCGAGACCGATTGTTGCGGCTGCGCGAAGAAGTCCTCGTACGCGAGCGTGATATTCGCGTACGGCTCAATGAAAACCTCACGTTCGCAGATCCGGGCGACCGCGCCCTGGCCGAAGAGGCGCGCTGGCTCGATCTGCGCCTGCGGGATCGCGAAGCCCAGCTGCGCAACAAGATCGATGG
>DJIE01000047.1:9926-10221 GCA_002433465.1 Salinisphaera sp. UBA6602 | reverse complement strand
ACCTGCGGGATCGCGAAGCCCGGCTGCGCAACAAGATCGATGCCTCGCTAAAGCTGATTCGCGACGGCGACTACGGCTGGTGCGAGGTCTCGGGTGAGCCGATCGGTATCGAGCGCCTGCTGGCCCGTCCGACCGCCACCACCTGTGCCGACGTCAAGACCGACGCCGAGCTGCGCGAGCGCGCGTTTCGCGCGGCGCGCTGAATTACCCCACACGCTTTCAAAAAGGATTGGATATGCGCGATACACGCCTGCCGGTCACCGTGCTTTCGGGCTTTCTCGGCGCGGGCAAGACC
>DJIE01000047.1:0-9621 GCA_002433465.1 Salinisphaera sp. UBA6602 | reverse complement strand
CTTTCTCGGCGCGGGCAAGACCACCGTACTCAACCACGTACTCGCCAACCGCGACGGCCTGCGCGTGGCGGTCATCGTCAACGATATGAGCGAGATCAATATCGATGCTGCCCGTATTCGCGATAGCGGCGCGTTGTCGCGCGTCGACGAGAAGCTGGTCGAATTTTCCAACGGCTGCATCTGCTGCACGTTGCGCGACGATCTGCTCGCCGAGGTCACGCGGCTGGCACGCGAAGAGCGCTTCGACTATCTGCTGATCGAATCCACCGGTATCTCCGAGCCCATGCCGGTCGCCGCCACATTCGCGGTACGCGACGAAGACGGCTTCTCACTGGCCGACGTTGCACGTCTGGACACCATGGCGACCGTAGTCGACGCGGCCGCGCTGCTGGCCGACTACGAAAGCGCGGACTTCATCGCCGATCGCGGCGAGTCGCTGGGCGAAGAAGACGAGCGCAGCGTGGTGGATCTACTCGTCGACCAGATCGAGTTTGCCGACGTCATCGTGCTCAACAAGATCGACCTGGCCACGCCGGAACAAAGCCGTGCGGCGCGCGGTGTGATTGCTGCGCTCAACCCGGCCGCCCAGGTGATCGAGGCCGAACACGGCCGCATCGCCACGGGCGATATCGTCGGCACCGGGCGCTTCGATTTCGATCGCGCGGCCATGTCGGCCGGCTGGGTACGCGAACTGCAGGGCGTGCATACGCCGGAGACCGAGGAATACGGTATCAGCAGCTTCGTCTATCGGCGTCGCCAGCCTTTTCATCCCCAGCGTCTGCTCGATCTGTTCCATTCGGACTGGCCCGGCGTGCTGCGCAGCAAGGGCTGGTTCTGGCTGGCCACGCGGCCCGATTTCGTCGGCGAAATGGCCCAGGCCGGGGGCGCGCTCACGCACCAGGCGATCGGCCTGTGGTGGGCCAGCGACCGGGCGGGGCAAGCGCCCGAAGATCCGGAGGCGCGGGCAACGCTGAAAGCAATGTGGGATCCGCTCTACGGCGACCGGCGCCAGGAAATCGTGATCATCGGCATGGGCATGGACGAAGCGGCGCTGATCGAGCGTCTGGATGCCTGCCTGCTGACCGAGGCGGAATGCATGGGCGGGCCCGAGATGTGGCGCGAATTCGACGACCCGTTCCCGCGTTGGCAGCTTGCTGCCCATTGATCAACAGTCGTCCGT
Source organism: Salinisphaera sp. UBA6602 (assembly GCA_002433465.1). Classification (GTDB taxonomy): domain Bacteria; phylum Pseudomonadota; class Gammaproteobacteria; order Nevskiales; family Salinisphaeraceae; genus Salinisphaera. The sequence goes on along the minus strand of DJIE01000047.1, from coordinate 8,441 downwards.
CTGTCCCGGCGCTCGTTTCCTCGCGACGCCGGGGCCTTTTTATATGAACGAGATAATGGCCACCTGCCTACGGGCTCGGAACAGTCAGCTGCTATGACTGCGGGCGAAACGCCGGGCGGTGTGAATCATTCGACGCGTACGAAATGCCCATCCACGAACTTGAGTGCCAAGGAGCGCTCCGCATCCTTGTTCAGTATGGAATGCTGGAGCCGGCTCGAATCCTGGGCCACCAATACTTTGTCCCGACCGGGTTTTTTACGACTCAGCCCGGGAATGAATTGACTGTCCAGGTCGACGAAGGAAAGGATCTGCGTATCGGGATCGAACGACATGTGTTGCCGATACGAGTCCGGCCTGCGTGCATCGTAAATCGACGCATCGAGTAACGGATAGCGTTGTTTGAAGGCCGGATAGTCGAGCTTCAGCTCATCGCCCTCGAAAGCAATGACCAGCGCCGTGATATACGCCGGTTCACGGTTGCCTGCCTGGTCGCCGAGTAGCAGATACAGCTCTTCGTTGGCCGGCTGCAGCTTATGGATTGCCGTAACCTCGGCCTGTGCACCCTCCTGGCGTACCTGTGGCCACTCGCCGTCCATTTTGTAGAGGCTGCGTGCGCCCCAGGAACCGTTGGCCTTGCGCCACTGAATGATCGGATAGACATTGATGGCGTAACAGTTCTGCCCGGAGCATTCCTGTTGCTCGTATCGGACGTGCTGGAAGCTGTTCTGGTGCCAGAGCGTCGCCACATGGATCGTTCGATCCGACTGCTGCCATGACACCTGGCGCAGATGTTGTTGGTTGTCGGGCTGCAAGTCCTCGATCAATGCCGGTAGCGCCACCTCGTGTGCGCGCTCGATCAGCGCGTCGGTGATCCGGGCCGCCAGTTTTTCCTGTTCGGGCGGATACCCATTGCTGACCATTTCTTCGATCAAGGCATTCACGTCCGGTTGGGCGACGGCGCTGGTTGCGAGGAAAAACAGCGCGAACGGGATCACGAGTCGAAGCGTCATTGGACGGGCCCTGGTTCTATGCCTTGTTCCGGCAGCCGTCGGCACGCGGCGACCGGAACGCCTTGATAAACGGGCTTTATACAGCAGGCGCGAGGGATATCGGGGATACCGTGTTCGAGCGCGCTGGGCAGGCGGCCTCGCCGCGCAGCCATCGTTCCAGAACGGCGCCCACGCGAAGTGCGTCGCTATGCCGGGGCCTCCAGCGCGGCCAGAATGCCTGCCAGCGAGTCGCGCGGAATATCGCGGGTGATGAATACCAGCCGCGAGCGTCGGTCTTCGTCGGGCCAGGCGTCCAGCCAGGTCATGGGGTGGAAGATATGCTGTACCCCGTGGATGACAGCCGGGCGCGGTTCGCCGGCGATATGGATCAAGCCCTTGATACGCAGCATGCGCTCGCCCATGAGCGACACCATCAGCTGCAGCCAGACCTCGAGGCGATCGGCGTCGATGGGCGTATCGAAGGTGAAGCAGTGCGCCCGGATCCGGTCGTCGTGGCGATTCGGATCGTTGGCAACCGGTGTTGGCAGGAGCGTCGACGTCGGCGGTGCCACGGCTGCGCCCAGCCGCAGTCCGGTCGCGGCGCCGGACTGCGGCGTATTCTTAGCGGGTGCCGTGCCCAGCCAGCGTTCGATATCGGCCCCGTGCGCGCGCTGCGGATCGATACCCAGGTCGGTCAATTCGCTGGCCTCGACGTGGCCGTGGGTCACCGTCATCTGGCGGGCGCCGCTGTTGAGCGCGGCGAGCCGTGCGCGCAGATTCGCCAGCGTGTCGGCCGCAGTGAGGTCGGCCTTGGTAATTAACAGTAGATCGGCCATGGCGGCCTGCTTCATTGCCTCGTCGTGCGCATCGAGGCTGGCTTGCCCGTGGACGGCATCAACGCAGGTCACCACGCCGTCCAGTCGATAGGCGCGGGCGATACGGGCGTCGGTCATCAGGGTATGCAGAATGGGCGCCGGGTCGGCCAGGCCGGTGGTTTCGATCACCAATCGGTCGAAAAAGCGTTCGCCGCCGCGGGCGAAGCGCCAGGTGGCATCTCGCAGGGTGCGCACCAGGTCGCCGCGTACCGTGCAGCACAGGCAGCCACTCTCGAGCGCGACCAGCTCGCTTTCGCGGCTGGCGCTGAACAGCTGATGGTCCAGGCCGATTTCGCCGAACTCGTTGATCACGACGAGCGTCCGGTTCATGCCGGGCTGGCGTACCAGCCGATTGAGCAGCGTGGTCTTGCCGCTGCCCAGAAAACCGGTCAGCAGCGTGATAGGGATGGGGGTATCGGTGGATGCGGGCATCAGCGGTGATCGTTGAGCATAGTGCAGCGCCAAGGCCTATCCACGCGGCGAGTCGGCCGCGTTCCGCTCGGCGCTCGCGCGTTCAAACCAGCCGATGACCGCACGATGGTGTGCCGGTCCGTAGACTGCAATGAACCGTCGGGTGGCGTCATCGTTGTCATCGCGCAGTGCGTGCAGCCGTTGTTCGATATAGGCCGGCGTGAGTGCCATGCCGCAGTCGACCGTGATGCAGTGTCGCCACTGTTCGTAGGTGCGGGGAACGACGTCGTTATGCGATGCCATGGCGGCCTCTTGCAGCAGGTGGTCGATAGGATAGGTCCAGCGATGCGTTGCGCGGTGCAAAAGCCCGCCGCGTGGTGCATGCGGCGGGCCGGTTCGCAACCTGGCAGGTCAGGCGGGTTCGACGATCGCGTTGCTGGACGTGACGAGTTCGCCCGGCAGATCCGGGGTAAGGGTTTCGTCGCGATAGTGAATCACCGAACGGATGGCCTGGCCGGTACGCAGCAGTTCGAAGGCCGTATTGACCTGCTCGTGGTCCATGTTGTGGGTGATGTATGGATCTACGTCGATGGTGCCGTTAAGCCATTCGTCGACCATGCCGGGCAGCTCCGAACGACCCAGTACGCCGCCGAATGCGGAGCCGCGCCAGACCCGGCCGGTTACCAGCTGGAACGGGCGGGTCGAGATCTCCTCGCCGGCCCCGGCCACGCCGATGATGATGCTTTCGCCCCAGCCCTTGTGGCAGCACTCCAGGGCCGCGCGCATCAATTCCACGCTGCCCACGCACTCGAAGGAGAAGTCCACCCCGCCGTTGGTCATATCGATGACGACTTCGTGCAGCGGCTCGGAATAGTCGCGCGGGTTGATGCACTCGGTCGCACCCAGCGATTCGGCCAGGGCGAACTTGTTGGGGTTGATGTCGATGCCGATGATGCGTCCGGCACCCTGGAGTACCGCGCCCTGGATGACCGCCATGCCGACCGCGCCGAGGCCGAATACGGCGACCGTATCACCGGGCTGCACCTTGGCCGTATTGCGTACCGCGCCGACGCCCGTGGGCACGGCACAGCCCATTACGCAGGCCTTGGACAGCGGTGCGGCCGGGTCGATCTTGGCGACCGCGATCTCGGGCAGTACGGTGTATTCGGCAAACGTCGACGTGCCCATATAGTGGTGCAGCATCTGCCCGCGATAAGAAAAGCGGCTCGTGCCGTCCGGCATCAGCCCCTGGCCCTGGGTCTTGCGGATGGTCTGACACAGGTTGGTTTTGCCCGACTTGATATAGGGGCAGTTCGGATCTTCCGGCTGGTAGAGCGGAATGACGACGTCGCCTTCCTTGACGGACGTTACGCCCTTGCCGACATCTTCGACGATACCGCAGCCTTCGTGGCCCAGGATGCAGGGAAAGTTGCCTTCGGGGTCGCGCCCGGAAAGCGTGAACATATCCGTATGGCAAAGACTGGTGGTGACAATACGCACCAGGACTTCGCCGTCTTTCGGGCCTTGCAGATCGACTTCTTCGATTTCGAGTGGGGTGTTGGGTGCCCAGGCGATGGCAGCACGCGTTTTCATTTGCAAACCCTCGGGTTTAGTAAGGACGTTATAACATAGCAAAATTGTCAAGAGTCCCGATTGTGCAATGTGCTTGCGCATCGAGCGGCCGCTCTTTTCCCGGCGTGGTCTCGACCGGCGGGGAACGAGCGTTCTAGCGTTCGATCACCCGTGCATCGGTCAAGCGATAGAGCAGGCCGTCGTCGGTTTGGGTTTCGGCTTGCAGCTGGCCTTCGACGACGACCGGATCCCAGGTCATGTCCATGGCGCGCTGGGTGTGTACGTCGACCACGGTGGCCGGGCCGCCCGGCATATGAAAGAAGCACACCGGCGGGTTGGCCGACAGGATGAAGCGAGTCTGGGTCGTAGACATCTGCATGGGCAGCATGTAGCCGACCAAGCGCACGGTCTGTCCGAAGCGCTCTTTCAGCGCCGCCGGGTAGATCGCGGATACCCGAAACTGTTCGTCGTAGTCGATCTGGGCCTGCATGAGCGCTGCCCAGCCGAGCACGTTATCGCTGTCGTCGATGCCTTCCAGCGCGCTGGCATAGTCCTCGACGGCGTCGGGTTCGCGCACGTCGAGGCCGATCTGGGTGGACACCGGCCCGGCCGACACCGTGAGCGTATCGCGCCCGAGGGAGCGGGCGACCAGGGCCAGGTCGGTATAGCCGCCGTCGCGCGTCACCGGTTTGGGGCCGACGAGTTCGTTATCTCGGGTAGAACTTAAGCTGATAGGTACATCGTCGAGCAGCTCCCCGTCGGCGTCGCGCACCTCGGCGGCCAGGTAGACGATATCGTTCTGAATGGCCGGAATCACGGGCGCGCCGTCGCTGGGGGCGAGCTGTTCATAGATCAGGTCGATGGACGCGGGTTCATTCGCCCAGGCGGTGCTGGCGATCAGCGCGATCGCCAGCACCATCAGCAGGCTGCGCCCAAATGCGCGCCGATTCATTCGCCGGCCAGCGTACGGGCGATATCCACGCGATAGGCCTGGATCGCCGGCAGCAGCGCGGCCAGCAGGCCCACGGTCACGGCCATGGCCAGAAGGCCCCATTCCGCAGGCTGCCAGGCCCAGCCGGTCAGATGAAACAGTTGTGCGTCCTGCAGCCATAAACCCAACCCTTCGGTCACTAGATGTCCGATCAACAAGCCCAGTGTGACACCGCCAATCGCCAGCATCTGACCTTCGAGCAGAATATGGCGTAAAAGCTGTGCGCGTGAAGCACCGAGCGAGCGCATCATGGCCAGGTCGACCCGGCGGGCACGCAGCGCGTTGTACAGGGCCACGAATACACTCAGCGCGGCCGCTGCGATCATCAGCCCGGCGAAGGCGGCCAGCGTGTCCAGGCCGAAGCCGATCAACCCGAGCAGCCGGGTGATTTCGGCCACCGGCGCAGCCGCCTGCAGGCTGGATACGCGGTTGATCAGCCGAGGCAGGGTCAGGCCCGCCAGCGGCGAGTCCGAGATCAGCAGCAACGCGGTGATCTGGCGGCCCGTGGCGGGGAAGTCCGGGGCCAGAATCGACGGCAGCAGGGTGTGATCCGCGGTGGTGGTCGCGTCGTGGTGGGAGGCGTCATGCCCGTCGTCGGCATGATCCTCTTCGTGCTCGTGCTCGTGCTCATGCTCATGCTCATGCTCATGCTCATGCTCATGGTCATGGTCATGGTCATGGTCATGGTCATGGTCATGGTCATGGTCATGGTCATGGTCATGGCCATGGCCGGTCTCGTGTCCCGCGTCGTGGCCGGCTGCGCCGTGTATCGCCCAGACGCTGCGCACGTCGGTGAGCGCCAGTCGGTCGATCACGCTGCGTGTGGGCGCCAGTACGCCGACCACGCGGTAACGGGAGTGCTCGTGGGTGTGTCCGCTGGCGGCAAAACCATGCACGCCCGCAAAAGTGTCACCCACCGCCAGTCCGGTCGCGGCCGCGACCTGGGCGCCCAGTACGGCTTCCATGGGTGCATGCCAGCTGCGGCCGTTGGCGATCTCGGCGTCGTAGAGCGCCCGGAAGTCGTCGCTCGTACCCACGATACGAAAGCCCTGCACGCTGTCGCCGAGCGCGACCGGGATAGCGCGGTCGACCAGCCGATGACGAGACCAGCGCCGTGCCTCGGCAAGATCGATATTCCCGGTGGGCGCATCGATATGGTAGATGCTCGACAGGATCAGCTGCAGTGGCGAGCCCTTGGCACCCACCACGAGATCGATCCCGCCGGCATCGCGGACCAGATTGTCCTTGAGCTGGGTGGATGCCAGCAGCAGCACCACGATGATGGCGCTACCCAGCGCCAGCAGAAACACGTTTAACGCGGCCGTGAGTTTCTGGTGGCGCAGATAGGCCAGGCTCAGGCGCCACAGATTCATGCGACCACTCCGGCTTCGCCGAGCACGAGCCGGCGCTCGAACCGATCGGCCAGGCGATGATCGTGGGTGGTCACCACCAGCGCGGCGCCGGCCGCCCGGGCCCGTTCGATCAACAGCGTGGCCACACGCTCGGCGTTGGCGTCGTCCAGGCTGGAGGTGGGCTCGTCGGCCAGAATCAGCCGCGGCTCGTTGACCAGCGCACGGGCCAGCGCCACGCGTTGTCGTTGGCCCTGGCTGAGTTGTGCCGGATAGCTGCCCTTGAACGCGGCCAGGCCGACGCGCTCGAGCGTTTCATCGATACGCGCGGCATCGGGCGTGAGGCCGGCGAGATAGCGCGCCAAGGCCAGATTGTCGGCCACCGACAGGGCCGCGATCAGGTGCAGGCTCTGGTAGACCAGCCCGATATGGCGGCCGCGAAAGCGATCGCGCGCGGATTCGCGCATGGCGGCCAGCGATTGATCGCAAACCCGGATATCGCCGCGTGTCGGGGTGAGCACGCCGGCCAGCAGATGCAGCAGCGTCGACTTGCCGCTGCCGGACGGCCCGAGAATGGCCAGTTGTTCGCCGGCTGCCACGTCCAGGCGCTGTAGGCGTACGACGGGCACGTCGGTATAGCAGTGCTCCAGATCGCGAATACAGAGCATGGATTAATAAAGAAGGCCAGGGACGCTATAACGTTACATATTTTAAGCCCGGATGTCTGCCGATTTCGGCATGCCGCGCCCCAAAAAAACCCGGACGCGTCGGCGTCCGGGCATGCGGGGCCATTACAAGCCCTGCGGATCGACGGCTTAGTTGACGACTTCGAGCGGGCCGTGATCGTCGCAATGATCGCCGTGCGGGTGGTGCAGGTGGCCATCGACGAGGTAGTCGACATGATCACCATGGGGCACCGGCTCATGCCCGCAGCCGGGGCCGTGGACATGGGATGCGTCGTGGCAGCCGCAGTCGTGTGCCGGCGTGCACTGATCGGGGTTCTTGTCCGATACCTCGATCACGTGCTCGTCCACGTGGTCACCGTGCGGATGGTGCAGGTGGCCATCGTGCAGATAGTCGACATGGTCGCCGTGGCGCACGCCGGTGTGCTCGCACTCCGGGCCGTGCGTATGCGGATGGTTCTGATGCTGGTCGTGATTGCATTCGGTCATATCGGGCTCCTTTGCTTGGGTTGTCGAGAAAGACGTGCTTGCGCGGTTAGCGCGAACTCGTGTCCTCGGCTGAATGTTCGAGGGCGGTGACAACGATCTGCAGTACGTGATCGTCGGTCAGCCGGTAATACATATGTTTGGCTTCACGGCGCCGGCTCACCAACCGCGCGCCGAGCAGCAGCTTGAGCCGCGCCGATACGGTCGTAACCTTCTGGTCTTCCAGCGCGGCCAGCTCGGTGACACAGGTTTCGCCGTCGGCCAGCCGTGCCAGCAGGCGCAGGCGATCCGGGTCGGCGAGTGCCTTGAACATATCGGCGGCAAACGAAAGATCGGCATCGATTGGCAGCCGTGGCGGCTGGGGGTCGACCGAATGGTCGCAGGCGCTATGTGTTGTGGCCGTCATTGATAATCTTTAATTCCATGAATCGATGGAATGATAGATTCATGAGCGGATGGATGCAAGCGATTTCGATATCTTTCGACGTGTTTCGCCGCGCCGGTCAGGCGAGCGCCGACCGGTCCGCGTCGTGCTCGGGTATTGAACCGCCACCCATGTGACTAATTGTTCGGCGCGATAACGCGTGGTTGTGGATACGTATCTGCCGCCAGCGGCTACGAAGGTATTGAAAATAAACGAGGGGCAGGTCCGGATCGATACCGGGTCAGCCGTCGAAAAACGCGTTTATTCGGCCGGCGCGGGCAGCTCGGCCGGTGGCGAGGCCCGCTCGGCATCGCCCGAAAACGCGTTCAGGAAGCGTTCGTAGAAGGCGTCCATTCGCCAGATCGGGGCGGTGGCGCCGGGCGTCATGCCGGTCTGCCACTGCCAGGCATCGATCGCGGCGAGCACCGAAGAATCGGCCGAGAGGATATGGATCGGCACGTCCCGCGAGGCCTCGGGCCCGGTGATAATGGGCGCCGGCTGGTGGTCGCCGAGGATGACCAGCACCAGATCGTCGTGCGCGCGCTCGCCGACAAACGAAGCCAGCGTCGCCAACGAATAGTCGATGGACTTCAGGTACTGGGCGCGGACCCGGTCCGGGTCTTTCCATACCTCGACCGGTGGGTCGCCGGCACGGGCATAG
>DJIE01000200.1:1116-18773 GCA_002433465.1 Salinisphaera sp. UBA6602 | reverse complement strand
TCATGACGCCGGGCGCGATCACGCGCTCGAAAACTTCCATGCCGGCCGGCCTATCGAGCGCGAGCTCATTCTCACGCAGGCGGATTTCGACCGGTTTGCCGCGTTGTGCGGCGACCACAACCCGATTCATGTCGACCCGGCCTATGCTGCACGCACCCGGTTCGGTGCGACGGTATCGCACGGGATGTTGCTCTTCGCCGCGGTACGCGAATTCGTGGCCTGTGTATTCGCGGACAGTGGGTTGCAGGCACAGACGCTCAAATTTCCGACGCCGGCCTACGCCGAAGAGCCGCTGCGTATCGAACTCGTCGGCCAGGGCGATGCGGGCGACGGTGTTCTGGCACTGGCGACACGGGTGGTGAAGCTGGACGGCCAGCTATGCCTGGACGGTATGTGTCGCGTTCTGACAGCGAATGGGAACGGCTCATGAGCGAACAGATTCCACGCTTCGATGCACTGGCCGTTGGCGACCGTGCGACCACGACCCGATCTTTCAGCGACGCCGACATGGCCCGCTGGTGCGACATGATGTCGGTCGCGACGGCGCCCGAACAGGTGCCCGAACCACTGATCGCGGCGCTGTTTTCGTATCTGCTGGGCGAGCAGCTGCCGGGGCACGGCACGAACTATCTCAAACAGGAGATGCAATTCGAGCACGCCGCGAGTGTTGGCGAAACACTCACCGTCGAGGTCTGCGTAAGCCGCCTGCGCCGCGACAAGGCCCTGGTCGATCTTGATACCACCTGTACGGGTAGCGAGGGCCGTACGATTTGTTCCGGTCGCGCGCTGGTTCTGTTTGCGTGTTGATCCCATGCTAGATGCACGCCTTGGCGCCTGGCTTGAGCAAGTCAATCAGCGGACGGCGGAATCGGACGACCCGGAAATCGCGGCCGACCCAGCGGCAGTGCGCAGCAACCTGGCCGCCATGACGGCGCAGTTCGTAAGCGCCGGTCCGGCCGTGTCGTGGGTGGCCGACCGTGTCGTCGAAGCCGAGGGCAAGTCGGTTAACGTTCGCGTGTACGATCCAGCGCCGCAGCGCGCGAAGCCGGTCGTGTTGTTTTTCCATGGCGGCGGCCATATGGCCGGAAGCGTTGCCGTTTACGACCCGATCTGTCGACGTCTTGCCGAAGCCAGTGGCGGGCTGATTGTCTCGGTCGATTATCGGCTCGCGCCCGAACATCCCTATCCGCAAGGGCTCGAGGATTGCCTGCACGTGGTCCGGCATGTCCGGGCGCTGCTGGAATCGGAGCAGCGGCTGTTTGAACCACGTCTCGTATTGGTGGGCGATTCGGGCGGCGCAGCGCTGGCCGCGACAATCAGCGCCCGCGCCCAGACTGATGCCTCGCTGATGGTCGATGCGCAGGTATTGATCTATCCCAGCCTCGATTACACGCTGAACCACCGGTCCGTGTACGACAACGGTCGCGGTTATCTACTGGAACAGGCGCGTATCGGCTGGTATTTCGATTGCTATTTTCAGGGTCAGGAAGACCGTCGTGCCCTGTCGCCGTTGTACATGCCGGTCACGCCAACGCTGGCGCCGACGCTGTTGATCAGCGCCGGCTACTGTCCGCTGCGCGACGAGGCATTCGCGTATATGGAGCGTCTGGCTGCGAGCGGCGTGACCTGCCGGCATCGACACTTCGCCGACATGATTCATGCCTATCTGAACCTCGAAGCATTGGTACCCGAGGCCTGCGCCCAGACCTATCGAGAAATAGGCGATTTCCTGGCGCGCTAAGGCCCAGGCCAACGGGTCATCGGCCTGGACGTTGGCATACGGTGTTCGTTCGTGTCCGGGCGGACGCGACGAGCACCGCGACGGCCAAGGCAGCCACGGCCTATTTCGCTGTCACGGCGCGTCGCGACCCGACCTGGGCGAAGCCGTAGCTGGCCGCGACATAGGCTACCAACGCGCTGATGACCGCATTGACGGGGGGAATACCCGGCAACAGGTTGGCGGCGGCAAAGCCGACCGCCCAGGCGCCGACGGCTATCCAGTTCACCTGTCTGAGCGCGGCCTGATCGAGCGTTGGATAGTGGCGGCGTGCCACGATGAAGAAATCGGCGATCAGGATCGCGCCGATCGGCGGCAGCGCCGAGCTGAGAAACGACAGCCAGCCGACGAAGTTGTTATAGAGCCACATGGACGCGAGCGTACCGACGGCGCCGTTGAAGATCACGATCCAGTGCTTGGGCAGGCGGGTGATATTGGCAAAGCCGAGCGAGGCGGCATACAGCGCGTTGTCGTTGGTCGTCCAGATATTGAGGCCGAGCACGAGAATGGCGGGCAGAATCAGCCCCTGGGCGAACATGACCTGGGAGATATCGGCTTCGCTATAGACCAGTGCACCCACAGCGCCAAACGTGAACATCAGCGAATTACCGAGAAAGAATGCGATGAGCGTCGTGCTCACACCGACTTGCGGGCTACGGGCAAAGCGCACGAAGTCCGGGGTCAGCGTGGCGCCGCTGATAAACGAGCCGATACAGGCGGTCAGCGCCACGGTCAGCGTAATCGGGTCGTCCGGCGTGATCGCAGCCAGCGCGTTGATGCCGCCGGCTTCACCGACCGCCATCACCACCGACATGTTACCGAGCACGAAGATCGCGGGTACCGCGATGAAGCTCAGGATTGTGAGCGCCTTGAAGCCAACCCAGGCAGTAGCGGTCATGAGTACGCCGCCGATGGCGATCAACAGATAGATATTGATCCCGGTGGCCGCTTCGATAGGTAGCGCAAACATCACAACACCGACCCCGAACCAGCCGACCTGGGTGCCGCCGAGCAGAAACGAGGGCAGCCATGAGCCGCGTACACCAAAGGCATAACGGCTGAGCAGATGCGTCGACAGCCCGGTGCGGCTGGCGATGAAAGCCAGCAGCACGGCGTACAGCCCGAGAACCAGATTGCCGGCGAGCACGACCCAGGCGAACTCGAACAGCGTCAGGCCTGTGCCGAGCGTGCCGCCGGCCCACATGCTCGCCGAAAAGAACGTGAAGCCGAGCATCACGGCAAGCATGGTCCAGAAGCCGCGGCGTGCACCAGCCGGCACGGCAGAGAATTCGAAGTCCTGAAAATCGTGTTCGGTATGAGACATCGGTAGCGTAGTCAGTGGGCGAGATAGACGTCGCGCCGCGAGCGTGCACGACAAGCAGGCCTGCACCACAATGGCGCAAAGCGAGCGGTATTATCGCCGAGTTAAACGGCGAGCCGAACCCGAGCAAGCGCCGTGCCATGTCCGGACACGCCGGGCGCCCTGGTAAGACGCTATTCGGGCCGTTGCGTGGAGGCGATAGGCCGGGTCGTTGCAGGCGGGAAACGCAGATCGAAGCGGTCTGCATACACGCCGACGCGGGCTTTCTGGCCGCCGATGTCGGGAAAGCCGCAGCCCGCGGGGGTATTGATCGTGTGGAGGCGCGCAAGCCGCGCGCGCGTTTTCGCGCCGATAACGGTGCGATAGTAATGTCCGTTCCAGGGCTGTTCCAGCGCGCGCCAGGCCTCGGGCAGAATGCGGGTACTCAGTGGCAGGCGGGGCCCGCGCTGACTGAACGACAACGTGACCGGCGCATGGTCTGGCAGTTGGACTCGAACACGCTCGCCGTCGCTGCCATGCTCGATCGTTTCGAAAGAAGCCAGCTGTTTGGGCAGACCCCAGTTACGTCGACCGTTGTCGACGCTGGCCTGGGTAGATACCCAGATATGCGTAACCACGGCGGCCCGTCGCTGACCGACATCGAAGCGACCTGGGGCGAGCAACAGTTCACGGTAGGGGCCGACATTGGAATGGGCATAGTCGACCAGCATCAACGCGCCGATGCCGCCGCGCGCTTGGCCCGCGAGCCCCGGGATGGCCTCGGCACAACGGTTTCCGCATGCCTGCGAACAGAACAGCAAAAGCACATACCCGCTGCCGGTAAGTCGCCAGGGCGGCGGGGCGTGCGGGGTATGGTCACTCATAGGCGGGCCGCCATTGCGTGGCGGTCGATCTGCGGCACGGTGGATCCTGTGTTTCGCGAACAGTCACCCGAGCATGTCGCGCCGGAGAACAGGCTGCAAGCACGGCGATGACGCACCGGGATCGTGCCGTGAGATCAGATGCCGGCCCACCATTCATAGCCGCGGTCTTCCCAGTAGCCGCCGTTGCCGCCCTGAATGGACGCGAAACTGTCGACCAGTTCGATACGCATCACGTATTTCGCCATCTTGTAGCCCAGCTGGCGCTCGGCGCGTAGACGCAGCGGCGCGCCGTTGGCAATGGGTAGCGGCGCGCCATTCAGGGCGTAGGCAAGCAGGGTTTGTGGATGATAAGCCTCGACCATATCCAGACTTTCGTAATACTTGACCGGCCCGCCGTAGACGTTGTCGGCACAGTGAAACACCACGAATTGCGCCGTGTCGGTCGGGCGCACGCGATCGAGCAGGTCGCCGAGCGGTGTGCCCGTCCATTGACCGATGCAGCTCCACCCTTCGACACAGTCGTGGCGGGTAATCTGCGTGCGCGCGGGCAGCGCGCGTAGTGCTTCGAGCGAGAAATCGCCAGGCCGGCGTACCAGGCCATCGACGCGCAGCCGCCAATCCTCGAATTGGTTGGATGCCAGGCGTTGATAGGCGTCGCTGCCTGGGTTCGTAGTGCCGTTGGGGCGAAAGGTATCGGCGATGTCCGCTGTGCTGAACTCGCGCGCCAGTGATTCACGCGACGCGACGAGCCGTTGCGCAGCGCGGGTGAGCCGGTCTGTCGCGCCGAGCGCGTTCTGTACGGTCTCGCTGCGGGACAGGCTATCGCAGCCGGTGAGCACGACGCTCGCGCCGAGCGCCCCGAGGCCGGTAATAAGTCGCCGGCGGCGGCGGTCCGGAAGAATCAACGTCGAATCAGACATGGCCATCGGTCTCGCTGTCGGCGGTGCGCGTATCGACCCGATAACCGCCGGTAATCATCGACCGCAGATTGTTGAACACACCGGAAACCAGTACGAGCACGACATGCAGCAACACAAAGCCGACCAGTGAAAACGCCACGATGAAATGCAGCGTACGCGCGCTCTGGCGACCGCCGAAGATATCCAGCAGCCACGGCCAGGCCGCGTTCATGGTCGGCGACATCGTGAGCCCGGTCAGCACCATCAGCGGCAGCATGCCGAACAGTACGACCAGATACGTGAGCTTCTGCAGGCCGTTGTAGTCGCGGCCGTGGTCGAACTTGAAACGTGCGTGGTCGGCAATGGTTTTCGGCAGTGCACGCCACTGCGTGCGAGTGGGCCATATCTTCTGGCGGCGCTCGCGGCGGGCGAGGGTGTAGAACAGGTAGAGCAGCAGCAACGGCGTAAATAACCAGGCCGCGGCAAAGTGCCAGTAGCGGCCCATGGCCAGCCATTGCGGGCCGGGCAAGGTGGCCCATGCCGGAAAGGCGCGCTGTTCGAGTTTGCCGTCGCGGCGCGAAAGCCCCAGCAGGCCGGTGCTCTCAAAGACATGATCGCCAATACGCACAACGCCTTGCGGGGCGCCGTCAGCGCCGCGGCGCGCGGTGATCTGCAACGCCGGCTCGGCGAAATTCGAATCCTGGCCCCAGTACAGCGCGGGATGCGCGTTGAAAATCTGCAGGCCGCTCATCAGGAGCACGAGCAGACATAGCACCGTTATCCAGTGCCAGGCGCGAGTGAACAGGCTATGGCGCCGCAGCACCTGCGTTGACGCGTCGGCGCGTGTGTTCATATCGAGCACCGCAGCGCGAGACGCGCCTGCCAGGGGGCATCGGCAGGCACGGCGCGAGTACGCTTACATATCGTTGTCATCGTGCTGATTGTGCATGCTGTCGCCGCCCATATCAGTATCGCCATTCATGCTGTCGTGCGACGGGTTGTGGGCCGGGTCGAGCTGATTCTGATAGGTGGAGTCGCCCTGCGGGCCGTCCGCGCCGGGATCGGCGGCCATGTTGTCATCGCTCATGGATTGGTCGTGGCCCATTTCGCTGTCGTGCGACGGGTTGTCGGTCGGGTTGAGCTGATTCTGATAAGTGGAGTCGCCCTGGGGCCCGTCCGCGCCGGGGTCGGCGGCCATGTTGTCATCGCTCATGGGTTGGTCGTGGCTCAATTCGCTGTCGTGCGACATGGCGGCGTTGTCGTGGGCCATGGTGTCGTCGTCCATGGCGAGCACGCTAGCGCCCCAGCCGAGTGAACAGGCGAAAACAAGGGCTCCGGTCAGGCGGATATAGCGGTTTTGCAATGGGGTCACTTTCATCTCCTCGGTAACGAAAACGCCGCTCCGGGCTAAGGGGTCGTGCGGCGCTGTAGTGGTTGTTATGTGTAGCGCTCTGAATAGGGCGCATGTCTGAGCGCTATCTTCTATTGAACGTAATCGCCGGCTCATCGGTTGCATGACTGCGGCGCGATTGGCGTGCGTGTTTCGATCGTGTCCATAAAAAAGGCAGCCATGGAGGCTGCCTTTCGCAAGCATGATCGCTGTGGATCATTACGCGCTTCGATTACATGTTCGAATCGCTTTGCTGATTGAGCTCGCCGGAGCTGGTCGGGTCGCTTTCGCCTTGGGCGTTGTCGCCGTCGACACTGTTGCCGTCGCCCATGGTGTTACCACCGGACATGGTGTCCTGGCTGCCCATTGCGCCGTCATCCGACATCGAGCCCTGACCCTGCATGCCGTTGTCGTTGGACATCGTGCCCTCGTTGGACTGGTCGGCGTTGTAATCTTCGCCGCTCTGCTGGTCCTCGTCACTGCCGTAGCTGTCGTCGCGAGCGCTGTTCTCGCCGCTCATGCTGGTGCTGCTGGATGCGCCGCTTTCCACGGCCATGCCATCGTCGCTGCTCATGCCGGCTTCAGTGGACATGCCACTGTCGGTGCTGCTACCGGTTTCGGCAGCGAAGGCCGCGGGCGTCAGGGTGACGGCACCGGCGAACACAAGCGCGGTCAATACGGACGGGGTAAAATTCTTGATGGAACGCATACTGCAACTCCTCGGGGGTGTTCTTTACCAGACTGAAAATAAATGTCTGGAAAGCCAGCGTATAGGCGGTTTTTCGAACGACGGCTGAACGTCGTCGACGCCGCTAGGACGGATACTAGGTGCGTCGCTGCCGACACGATATCCGAAATTACACGCAGCCACGCCCGATCAGGCCTGTAAGTGACTACTGGCCGCAAGCATTTGTAATGCAATGAAATGAGATGTTCGATGCTTGGTAATAAAGATCGCCGAGATAGGCGTTGTCAACCCGTTCAGCCCAGACGAGAGAAACAGTGAACTCGACTTTCAGCCTTCATCTGAGCGTGCGCGCTTTAATGCTTTCGCTCGCTCTCGTCGTGTTGCCGGCAACGGCGTTTGCCCAGAACGATCGCGTTCTGGTTTTTGCGGCGGCGAGTCTGAAGAATGCGATGGACGGCGTCGTCGATGCCTACGAGCGGAGCCACAGTACCGAGGTCCGGGTGAGCTATGCTGGCAGCTCCACGCTCGCGCGCCAGATCGAACAGGGCGCACCGGCCGATATTTATGTCTCGGCCAATCAACGCTGGATGGATCGTCTCGAAGACACAGGCGCGATACAGCCGGCGTCACGCTTCGATGTGCTGCGCAATACGCTCGTATTGGTGGCGCCACGCGATAGCGACACCGCGCTGGAGCTTACGCGCAATACGGATCTTCGCGCAGCGCTCGGCAAGGCAGGCTATCTCGCCATGGCCAATACCGACGCGGTGCCTGCCGGGATTTATGGCCGCCAGGCACTGCAGAAGCTGGGTCTGTGGCCGTCGCTCCAGGGCCATATCGCCCAGGCGGATGACGTACGCGCGGCGCTTGCGCTGGTCGCCCGTGGCGAAGCGCCGCTGGGTGTGGTCTACGCCAGCGACGCGGTCGCCGAGGCAAACGTACGTGTGGTGGCTGAGTTCGCGAACGATAGTCACGATCCGATCGTCTACCCGGCAGCGCTTGTTCGCGATGTCGACAATCCGGCGGCCGAAGATCTGCTTTCGTTCATGCGTACGGACGAGGCCGCGGCGATTTTCCAACGTTGGGGTTTCGACGTCGTGGCAAGCGATGTCAGCGATTAAATGTTCGATGCCGCCACACTCGAGGTTCTAACGCTGAGTTTATGGGTTGCCACGACCGCGGTCGTGGTGAGCCTACCGCTGGCACTGGCCGTGGCCTGGTTTCTGGCGCGCTCGCAGTGGCGCGGCAAGATGGTTGTCGACGCGCTCGTACATCTGCCGTTGGTCATGCCGCCGGTAGTCACTGGCTATCTGCTGCTTGTGGGCCTTGGCCGCAACAGTCTCGTCGGGGGCTGGTTCGCGGATACCTTCGGGCTCGTTTTTGCGTTCAAGTGGACCGGTGCGGCTCTGGCGGGCGCCATCATGGGTTTCCCCTTGCTGGTACGGCCCATTCGCTTGTCGCTGGAAGCCATCGATAACCGCGTCGAAGCGGCCGCGGCCACGCTCGGCGCTTCGCCCATCTGGGTAGCGCTGACCGTCACCTTGCCGCTGGCGTTGCCGGGCGTGATCGCGGGGCTGGTACTCGCGTTTGCCCGCGCCCTGGGCGAGTTCGGCGCGACCATTACCTTTGCATCGAATATTCCCGGCGAGACACGTACGTTGCCGATCGCGATCTATACCTTTATTCAGGTGCCCGGTGGCGAAAGCCGGGCCGCGCAACTCATTATTGTTTCCATCGCCGTGTCGTTGACGGCGCTTGTCGCATCCGAATTGATCGCGCGCCGGGTCAAGCGGCTGCAGGCGGCGCCGTGACGCTTTCGGTCGATATAACGCATCGCCAGGGCGATTTCACCCTCGAATGCGCCTTCGAAAGCGACGCCCGAGTGACCGGTCTGTTCGGGCCCTCGGGCGCGGGCAAAAGCAGTCTGTTGCGTATCATCGCCGGGCTGGTGCGGCCCGACCTGGGCCGAGTGGAACTGGCCGGGCGCTGCGTATTCGATAGCCGGGCCGGGGTGCACGTGCCGGCGCACAGGCGTCGTATTGGCTACGTGTTCCAGCGCGCACGCCTGTTCGCGCATCTGAACGTGCGCCACAACCTGGGCTACGGGGCCTGGTTCGCACGCGAAAAACCGGGTCGTGCGCGTTTCCGCCAGGTGGTCGACATGCTCGATATCGGGCCGCTGCTCAATCGCCGCGTTACCGGCTTGTCCGGGGGCGAACAGCAACGGGTGGCCATCGGCCGGGCATTATTATCGAACCCCGCCATGCTGCTGCTGGACGAACCCCTGGCTTCGCTGGACGTTGCACGTCGCCAGGAAGTGCTGCCGTATATCGAACGTCTGAGCGCGGAGTCCGAGCTGCCGATCGTGTTCGTGAGCCATCAGCTGGACGAATTGCTGCGCCTGGCCAATCGGCGGGTTGTGGCCGTTCGCGACGGCCGGGTGACGTTCAGCGGTCCGACCGCCGAGTTTCTGGCACAGCCGTCGCTGCTGGGCGCCGAGCAGGCCGGGGATGCCGGGGTGTTGTTGCGCGCTGAAATCATCGCGCATTGGCCCGGCGACGGGCTGACCGAGCTCGTCTGCGGTCGGCAATCTTTGTTCGTGCCGCATGTGGCGCATCCGGCCGGGTCTGCGATTACCCTGCACGTACGGGCACGCGACGTCATGCTGGCGCGCCAGCGCCCGCAGGATATCAGCGCCTTGAACGTGCTCGAAGCCCGTATCGAACAGCTCGTCGCCGACGGCGACTATGCAGTGAATGTCCATATGCGGGTGGGCGAGCAACCGCTGGAAGCCCGTATCACCCGGCGATCGGCCGAGGCGCTGGTCCTTGCCCCGGGCCAGACCATCCATGCCGTGGTCAAGAGTCTGGCCCTGGCCGAACAGGCGTGGGAGCGGCTGGGCGGACTCTAATGCGCAGCAACCGCAGGCGCCGGGGTGGCGGGTTCCTGGCCGCGCCGTGTCAGTCGATCTCAGCCGGCGTGAGCGGCGAAGCGCTGATGGATTTCCAGCACATGGACGATACTGGGTAGCAGCGCGGCCAGCGTTTCCTGTGCGCCTGAGCGGCTGCCCGGGAAGGTCAGCACGAGCGAATTGCCGGCAAAGCCGGATACGCCGCGCGAGAGCACCGCATAGGGGGTACGCCGCTGGCCGAAGGCACGGGCCGCTTCCATCAGCCCCGGCATGGGCGTTGTCAACAACGGTTCGACCGCTTCCACCACCCGGTCCTTCGGGCCGATGCCGGTGCCACCGACTGTGACGATCAGCTGGGCGTCGGCTGCGATCGCGGCGTCGAGCGCTTTGCGGACCTGTGTTTCATCGTCGTGCAGCAGCTGATAGTCGACCGGCGCGAAGCCGGCTTTCTCCAGGCCTTCGAGCACATGGCGACCGGCGGTATCCGGCTTGTGGCCGTCGGCCACCGGGTCCGAGACCATCAGTACGGTCGCCGACAACGGTTTTTTGAGCGTTCGCGTGAAGTGGCTCTTGCCACCGGTCTTGTCGAGCAGCCGCGTTTCGCCAATGGCCAGCTCTTCGGCCTCGGCATAGGGCTTGAGCATGTCGTAAAGCGTAAGCGCGGCCATGCTGGCGGCAGTGAGGGCTTCCATTTCCACGCCGGTGGGGCCGATTGTATGGACTTCGGCCTCGATCACCACGCGCTCGGCCTCGATATGGAAATGCACCTCGGCGGCATGGATGGGCAGCGGGTGACACAGCGGCAGCAGCTCATCCGTGCGCTTGGCGGCGAGAATGCCGGCAATACGGGCACTGGCCTGGGGGTCGCCTTTTTCGGTGTCGCGATCGGCGATACGCTGCAGGCAATGGCCGGGCGCATGGAAACTCGTTGTAGCGGTCGCCGAGCGCAGGGTCTCGGGCTTCATGCCGACATCTTTCATGACTGTGGTCCTGATTCACGGGCGGTATCCGCATCGCGCGGGCGTTCCGGCTGGGGCACTTCCTTGCCCTCGAGATAGGCGCTGCTGCCGTCGGCATAGAATTCGTTCTTCCATACCGCCACGCGTGCCTTGAGTTCTTCCAGCGCATAGCGTGCGGCTTCGAAGGCGGCGTCGCGGTGCACGGCGCGTACCACCACGTAGACGCTCACCTCGCCCAGGCCCAGGCGGCCGGTACGGTGCTGTATCCGGCAGGCATGGGCCTCGAATTTGTCCATGGCCTCGGCCTCGATATCGGCCAGCGTGCGGGCAGCGAGCGGGCCATAGGCCGAATAATCCATGGACTCCACCTCGCGGCCGGCGTTGTTCAGGCGCACGGTGCCGCCGAAGACCACCAGCGCCCCGCAACGATCGTCTGCGGTTTCCACCATCAGCGCGTCGAGGTCCAGGGGGGCGTCGGTCAGATGGCGGAGTGAATCCGCCTGCCCGCCGGACACCGGCGGGATCAGCGCGACCCTGTCGCCATCGGCCAACGGGGTATCGGTAGCCAGCAGAGTATCGCCGCGTGCGCAGGCGGTGCGTGAGAGCAGATCACGCGCGCTTGGATACTGCTGCTGTGCGCAGTCGATAAGCTGGGCGGGCGTGAACGGCGTGCCGAGGCGGAGGGCCACCGTGTCGGCGCCCATCAGCGCGGCAAGCTCGCCGAAACATTCGGCATGGACGGTAATCGAATCGCTCATGATCGGGTCACGGCAGAAATGCAATACGCAAGGCTAGAGGGTGGTTGCGACCGGGGCAATCGCCGACGGCTCGGCGGCGCGATCGCAGCGCGGTCAGTCGTCGTTAGCGCGGGCCGTCGTGCGGCCTGCGCCCGTGCACCAGAACGCCAGCGCGCTGGCCTCCAGTACGGCCGCCACCGCGAGCGCGCCCGGCCAGCCGCCGAGTTCGTAGGCGATGCCCGAGACGAGCGAACCGAGCGCGCCGAACAGAAAGAAACAGCCCATATAGGCGGTCGTGATCCGGCTGCGGGCATCCGGACGCAGGGTATAGATCGTGCTCTGGTTGAGAATCTGCACGCCCTGAACGCCCAGATCCATCAGCAGCAGTCCGACGATGATCGCGGTCAGGCTATGCGGGTTGAAGCCCATGAACACGAACGAGCCGCAGGCGAGCAACAGGAAAGCGCCGGTCGCCCAGCGTTCGTAGCCACTGTCGTGAAAACGCCCGGCCAGCGATGCACCCAGCGCGCCAGCCGCGCCGAACAGGCTGAACAGGCCGATGGTGGTTTCACTGTAGTTGTAGGGCGCGCCAGCGAGCAGGAAGGGCAGTACCGTCCAGGTGATGGTGAAGCCGGCAAAGCCAAAGGCGCCGTAGACGATACGCCGTCGCAGCACCGGTTCCTCGACCAGCAGCGCGCCCACCGAGCGCAGCACCTGGCCGTAGCGCAGCGTATTCACCGGCGGCGCGTTGTTCGGCAGTACCCGCCAGAGCAGGATTGTCTGGGCCAGCATGGCGATCGCGGCACAGCCGAATACGGCCCGCCAGCCGGCTATATCGGCGACGATGCCGGAAAACGCACGAGCCAGCAGAATGCCGATCAGCAACCCGCTCATCACCCGTCCGACCACCGCACCGCGCTGGGCCGGCGCGGCCAGGGTGGCGGCCATGGGCACCATGATCTGGGCCGAGGTGGCCGACAGGCCGATCACGAAGCTGGCCAGCACGAAATAGCCGAAGGCCGGGGCCAGCGCGGCCGCGGCCAGGGCCAGCGCGGTCACCAGACAGACGACACCGATCAGCCGACGACGATTGAAGAAATCGCCCACGGGCACGATGAACACCAGGCCGGCGGCATAGCCGAGCTGGGTAACGGTGATGATGGTGGTGGCGCCCGCCGACGAGATATCGAAGCTGCGGGTGAGCAGATCGAGCAGGGGCTGAGCGTAATAAATGTTGGCGACCGACAGGCCGCAGGCCACGGCCATCAGCCAGGCCAGCGGGGCCGACGGTGTGAGCTCGGTATGTTCGTTCGTCACAGCGGCAGTGGGTTCGAGAAAAGGCAGCGGATTCTAACGCTGTATTGTGCACAGGTGTGTTTTTGCGCTGACTGAACCCGTATTTCCGCGCGCGGACTGTTCGATAGCTGCACCGAGGGTGCAGGGGTTCCGCGTGGTGCGCGTCGACGCCTGATTTACCCGGCCGTGCCATGTTCGGGGCCGTAGCCGTTGTCCTTGCTCTGTGAATGGAGACAAAAAAACCCGCCTGAGCACAGGCGGGTTGGGCTGCCGACGCACGGCAGGTCGGCGCGAACGCCGACCGGACGATCAATCAGTCGTCGTCGCGTTCGCTGCGCAGGATTTCGCCGGTTTTGCCGTCGATGGTGAGCTCGACGCGCTGGCCGGCCGGGTCGGTGGCCTCGACATCGTAGCGATCCATATCGCGGTCGATTTCATCGATCTGGGTATAGTCCTGGCTCTCCAGCATCTGCACGACATCGACGAGCGATTTCATGTTCGAATCGGCGCTCGCGCCGGCATCGTTCTGGGCGAATGCAATGGCCGGACCCGCGGTCAGTGCGGCGGCCAGGGCGAGGGTGGCGATACGGCTGTTGAAGTGGGACATGCGTCCTCCTTGGGTTGAGTTCGGCGCCGAGTGTGGTCGCCAGCCTCCGAATACGTTGTGAATAGCGTGTTCATCGTCAATTCATCGTCGCGGCACGGACAATAGCTGCATGTCGCGCTCCTTAATTTCCTGTTTGCCGTGGTTGTGCCTGGGTTGCCTGTTGATCGGGGGCAGCGCGGCGCTGCACGCCGACGACGTCGATGCCGAAGGTGCCCGGCGTGCGCGTGATGCCGGCAAGATCGCGCCACTGCGCAGCCTGTTCGACAAGGTTGAGCGGGAGTGTCGCGGCCGCTTCGTTGAAATGGAGCTGGAGGAGGACGACGGCCGCTGGACCTACGAGATCAAGCTCATCGGCCCGGGCGGGGATGTCGCCGAACTTGAATACGATGCGGCCGACCTGCGCCTGCTCGAAGCCGAAGGCAAGGGACTCGACGCACTCGAATGCGTGCCGCCCGGCACGCCGGACTGATTCCAAGAATTGTGCCTATGAGACTGCTGGTTGTAGAAGACGAGCCCACCCTGTGCGAACAGCTCGAAGAGGCGCTCGGCGAGGCGGGTTATGCCGTGGATATCGCCGTCGATGGCGAAGACGGAGCCTATCGCGGTGCCACCGAGCCATACGATGCGATCGTGCTCGATCTGGGCCTGCCGCGCCTCGACGGCTTGAGCGTGCTGCGCGGCTGGCGCGTCGAGGGCGTGAATGTGCCGGTACTCATCCTCACCGCCCGCGGCGAATGGCACGAAAAGGTCGACGGCATGGACGCCGGCGCCGACGACTATCTGGCCAAGCCGTTTCGAATGGAGGAACTGCTGGCCCGACTGCGGGCGTTGATTCGTCGTGCCAGCGGCATGGCCTCGCCGGTGCTCGAGGTGGGCGAAGTCAGCCTCGACACGCGCAGCGCGCGGGTCGCGGTCGCAGGGCGGCCGGTCAAACTCACCGGTCACGAATACCGTGTGCTGGCTTATCTGATGCACCATGCCGACGAAGTGGTCTCGCGCAGCGAACTCATCGAGCATATCTATGCACAGGATTTCGATCGCGACTCGAATACGATCGAAGTGTTTATCCGGCGGCTGCGCCAGAAGCTCGATAACGACGCGATCGTGACCGTGCGCGGCTTCGGTTATCGCTTCGATGCGAGCGCGGGTAGCTGAGCATCCATGGCACGCATGTCGCTACAGCGGCGCCTGTTTCTGGGGGCGGCTATCTGGATCCTACTCGCGCTCGCGACCACCGCACTGTTGCTGTCGGTGCTGTTTCGCAACCATCTGGAAAACGATCTGGTCCGGCGCCTGGACGCCGATTTCCTTCAGCTGGTGTCCCAGTTCGATGTGGATGGCCAGGGCCGACTGCTGCATTCGGTGGCCATGAGCGACCCGCTCTATCAGCGTGTCCTCTCCGGGCGCTATTGGCAGATCGAGCGCGATGGCGTGGTGAGCCTGCATTCGCGCTCGCTCTGGGATGCCACTCTGGACCCGGGCAAAGACACGACCGGCGCGCGGGTGCGCCTGGCCGGCCCGCGCGACGCGCCACTGCTGGCCGTGGTGCGCAATATCACCGTGCCGAACGTGGCCGAGCCCTTGCGTCTGACCGTGGCCGCCAGTCTCGCGCCGGTGGACGCGGCGGTGGCCGAGTTTCGGCGCACCACGCTCATCGCACTCGGCGTGCTGGCCGCGGGCCTGATTCTGGCAGCGGCCCTGCAGGTGCGCCTGGGGCTGCGCCCGCTCGGCAAGCTGCGCGGCGAGCTGGCGACGATCCGCGATTCGCGTGCGACCCGACTGTCGGGCGATTACCCGCTCGAGGTCGAGCCGCTGGTGGCCGATCTCAACAGCGTGCTGGCCCATAACGAAACCCTGATCGAGCGCGCGCGCCGCCAGGCCGGCAATCTCGCCCATGCATTGAAAACGCCGCTGTCGGTCATCGGTAACGAGGCGGCCCGCCTGGGCGCCGACGGTCAGAGCCGGCGCGCCGAGCGTCTGCAGCACGAAGTCGCGGCCATGCAGCGCCATATCGACTGGCATCTGGCGCGCACCCGTATCGCCGGGCAGGGCGGTAGCCGGCAGGCTACATCGGTGGCCGAGGCGCTGGCCCGGCTGCAACGCACGCTGCAACGCCTCTACGGCGCCAACGGTCTGGTCATCGATATCGATTCGCCCGACATGATCCGTTTCGCCGGCGAGCAGCGCGATCTGGAGCAGATGCTGGGCAACCTGATGGAAAACGCCTGCAAGTGGGCCCGCGGCGTGGTCGAGGTGCGCGTTGCAGCCCGCGCCGCGTCGCTGGTCGTTCAGGTTGACGACGACGGGCCGGGCCTGACCCCCGAGCAGCGCAGCCAGGCGATACGGCCCGGCCAGCGTTTCGATGAGGCCGTGCCCGGCTCCGGGCTTGGCCTGGCCATCGTCAGCGATCTGGCCGACGCCTATACCGGTACCCTGCGGCTTGAAGACGCCGAGCTCGGCGGGCTGTCGGCACGGCTGACGCTACCGCGGGCGCCGGACGGATCTTAGGGCCTGTTTACTCATTAACAGGCCGCAGGGCGACAAGCGCTAGCGCCGGTGCGTCTGCACGCCGCCGTCGGCGGCCACGACCAGCACATCGGCCGGGCGGCGCGCGAACAGGCCGACCGTCACCACGCCGGGAATGGCGTTGATGGCGTCCTCCAGTTCGATCGGGTTCATGATCTCGAGGTTATGCACATCGAGGATCGGGTGTCCGTTGTCGGACAGGAAGCCCATGCGCAGCTCCGGCTCGCCGCCGAGTTTGACCAGGGCCCGCGCCACGCTCGAGCGCCCCATTTCGATCACCTCCACCGGCAACGGAAAGCGCCCCAGAAGATCGACCTGCTTGGAGGCGTCGACCATGCAGATGAAAGTGCGCGCCGCGCCGGCGATGATCTTTTCGCGGGTAAGCGCGCCGCCGCCGCCCTTGATCAGCTCCAGATGCTCGTTGGCTTCATCCGCGCCGTCGATATACACGCCCAGCGCGCCTGCGGTGTTGAGGTCCACCACATCGAAGCCGGCTGCGCGCAGTCGTTCGGTGGTGGCTTTCGAGCTGGACACACAGCCGGGGATATCCGGCTCGCGCTCGGCGAGCACGTCGATGAAGTGGTTGACCGTCGAACCCGTGCCCACGCCGAGATATTCGCCGTCGTTGACGTATTCGTAGGCGGCTTCCGCCGCGGCGCGTTTGAGATCGTCCTGTTTGCCCATTAAAGCTTTCCTGCTGCGATGTCGAAAAAGAATAAGCGCTGAAAATCAGTGGTCGCGCGCGCCGAATATATCGGTGCCGACACGTACATGCGTCGCACCCTCGGCGATCGCGGCTTCGAGATCGGTGCTCATGCCCATCGACAGCGTGTCGAGGGCGTGGCCGCGGTCATTGAGTCGTTGCATGAGATCGCGCAGCGCGGCAAAGGGTTTGCGCTGGCCGGCTTCATCGTCGCGGGGCGCGGGAATGGTCATCAACCCGCGTAGCCGCACGTGCTCGAGTTCGACGATCTGGTCGGCCAGTTCGACGACGGCGTCGGGGGCCAGGCCGGACTTGCTGGCCTCGGCATCGATATTGACCTGGATACACAGATTCAGCGGCGCCAGGCCTTCCGGGCGCTGATCGGAGAGCCGGCGCGCGATCTTGAAACGGTCGATGGCATGGGCCCAGGCAAAATTTGATGCGATATCACGGGTCTTGTTCGACTGAATGTCGCCGATAAAGTGCCAGAGAGGTTCGCGCTCGGTCAGTGCGCCGATCTTGGCGAGCGCATCCTGGAGATAGTTTTCGCCGAAATCGCGCTGGCCGTGGTCGAGCGCATCGCGTACGCGGTCGACCGGTTTGGTCTTGGATACGGCGACCAGGGTGATATCGGCCGGGTCGCGGTTCGCGGCCTGGGCCGCCCGGGCAATGCGATCGCGCACGCGATCGAGGGCGTCGGCGATGGATGGGGTTGAATCGGTCGGCATGGAAACAGTTTTCGTTCGGCTGCGTTGGGTTAGGATTAGGATAACGCGGCCGGCCTAGCAGGGAGCACGTCGGGGACCTATGGATATTTCCCAGTTACTGGCCTTTTCGGTCAAACAGAATGCCTCGGATCTGCATTTGTCGGGCGGTTTGCCGCCGATGATCCGGGTGGACGGCGATATGCGGCGCATCAATCTGCCGCCGCTGGAACACAAGGAAGTGTTCGATCTCGTCTACGACATCATGAACGATCG
>DJIE01000200.1:459-725 GCA_002433465.1 Salinisphaera sp. UBA6602 | reverse complement strand
CTCGCGCGTTTTCGTGTCAACGTGTTCAACCAGAACCGCGGCGCGGCAGCGGTGTTTCGTACCATTCCCTCCCAGGTGCTCACGCTCGAAGAGCTGGATGCGCCCAAGGTCTTTCGCGATATCGCAGCGCTGCCGCGCGGGCTGGTGCTGGTGACCGGGCCGACCGGTTCAGGTAAGTCGACCACGCTCGCTGCCATGGTCAACCACAAGAACGAAACCGAACTCGGGCATATCCTCACCATCGAGGACCCGATCGAATTCGTGCA
>DJIE01000200.1:0-156 GCA_002433465.1 Salinisphaera sp. UBA6602 | reverse complement strand
GAGGACCCGATCGAATTCGTGCACAGCTCTCAGAAATGCCTGGTCAACCAGCGTGAAGTCGAGCGCGACACCCATTCCTTCGCGGCGGCACTGCGCAGCGCCCTGCGCGAGGATCCGGACACCATCCTGGTGGGCGAGCTGCGCGATCTGGAAACC
>DJIE01000193.1:12877-23182 GCA_002433465.1 Salinisphaera sp. UBA6602 | reverse complement strand
TGTGCGTCGAGTGGCACCCGCCGGAGACACTCGCTGGACGGCAAGGGCGTTGGTTCGAGCGAAGGCTCGGGCATCTGCCATGCCTATGCGCCGGACGGGCGTTGTATTTCGTTGCTCAAGATCCTGCTGACCAATTTCTGCGTCTACGAGTGCAGCTACTGCATCAATCGTAATTCGTCGAATGTGGCACGGGCGCGCTTCACGGTCGACGAAGTGGTGCGCCTGACGCTGGACTTCTACAAGCGCAACTATATCGAAGGCCTGTTCCTGAGTTCGGGGGTGATCCAGAGCCCGGACTACACCATGGGCCAGCTGGTGGAAGTCGCGCGCCGGCTGCGTATCGACCACGATTTTCGTGGCTATATCCACCTCAAGACCATTCCGGACGCCGACGGCCAGCTGCTCGCCGATGCTGGCACCTATGCCGACCGGCTGTCGATCAACGTCGAATTGCCCACGCGGATCGCGCTTGCCGATCTCGCGCCGGAAAAGGATCATCGAACCATCAAGCTGTCGATGGCGCGTATCCGGGCGCGCCAGGACGAATATGCCGACAGCCGGCGCGAGGCGCGTCGAACGTCGAGTCTGTCGCCGCGGCGAGTCGCCGCGCCCCGATTCGCGCCCGCCGGTCAGTCCACGCAGATGATCGTGGGTGCCGAGCCGTCCACCGATGCCCAGATCCTGTCCACCACGGCGAATCTGTACTCCGCCTACAAGCTCAAGCGGGTGTATTTCTCTGCCTTTTCGCCTATTGCCGATGCCTCGGCCAAGCTGCCGGCCCGGCGTACGCCGCTCATGCGCGAACACCGGCTGTACCAGTCGGACTGGCTGATCCGCTTCTATGGTTATGGCCACGACGAAATAACGGCCGGCAGTGACGATCTGGCGGCCGCAGGCATGCTCGATCTCGATGTCGATCCGAAGCTGGCCTGGGCGTTGCGCAACCGCGGTTATTTTCCGGTGGATCTCAACCGGGCCCCACGCGAACAGCTACTGCGAGTACCCGGCCTCGGCGTCAAATCGGTACAAAAGCTGCTCAAGATTCGACGCTGGCAGAAGATACGTCTTGAAGATCTCGTGGCATTGAAGGCCAGCGTCAAGAAAGCCATGCCGTTCGTGGTTTGCGCCAATCACCGCCCGGCCCTGTCCGAAGCGCCCAGTGCCGTGCTGCGGGCCCGCTTTGTGCCCGCACGCGCCGCGCAACAGGCCTTCGATTTCTAGATGAGTTTCCAGGTTTCGCTATTCGATTCCGCCTCGACCGCCGATGATCAGGTGGTGGCGAGGTTCTCGCCGGATTTCGCCGGCTGGCAGGGCCGGGCTCGCCAGCTGCTGGCCGACGATATGCCGCCGGAGCGCGTCTGGTGGCAGCCGAGCGCGGAATCACAGGATACGAAAGTCTCGGTGCCTGCCGACAAGCCGGCAGCGCGGCCGGCGGGGCGGGTGCCCAGGGCCTTCGTCGACCAGGCCCGCGCGGTGGCCTGCCATGTTGACGACGATCGCTGGGCGCTTTTGTATCGGCTGCTGTGGCGGCTGACCCACGGCGAACGCCATCTGTTGCAGCTCAGCGGCGATCGCGACGTGGTGCGCCTCAGGGCCTATGCCAAGGCCGTACGGCGCGACGTGCACAAGATGAAGGCGTTCGTTCGTTTTCGCGAAGTCGATGAGCCGGGCGCTGCCGATGCCGAGCCGCGCTATGTCGCCTGGTTCGAGCCCGAGCATTTCATCGTCGAGTACGTCAGCGGCTTTTTCAAACGCCGATTCGCCAACATGCGCTGGTCAATTCTCACCCCGTTCGGCTGCGCGCACTGGGAAGGCGAGGGCGATGTCTGGTTTTCGCCGGGCACCGACAAGTCGGCCGCGCCCGAGGGCGATCGGCTGGAGGCTGCCTGGCAGACCTATTACCGCAGCATATTCAACCCCGCCCGGGTCAAGATTCGCGCGATGCAGTCGGAAATGCCGCAGAAGTACTGGAAGAACATGCCCGAGGCGCATCTCATTCCATCGCTTCTGCGCGATGCGGACCGGCGCGTGCAGGCCATGGAGGCCAACCGCAGGCACAGCGACGAACTGCGCTGCGGGCCGCGCCCGGCAAGCCCGGACGCCGACAATGCCGCGGCGGTTGAAGCCAGCGCGCCCGCCTCGCTGGAGCGCCTCGCCCTGCAGGCGACGACCTGTCGCAGCTGCCCGCTCTGGCAGCCCGCCACCCAGACCGTGTTCGGGGAAGGCCCGGCCCAGGCGCGCGTGATGCTCGTAGGCGAACAGCCCGGCGATCGCGAAGATCTTGCCGGCCGGCCGTTCGTCGGCCCGGCCGGCCAGCTGCTCGATCGCGCGCTGGCAGCGGCCGGGATCGCGCGGGAGCGGGTGTATCTGACCAACGCCGTCAAACATTTCAAATTCAGTCCACGCGGCAAGACGCGCCTGCATGCCACCCCGAGTGAAACCGAAGTCATGGCCTGTCGCCCCTGGCTGGACACCGAGATCGGCCTGGTGGCGCCGGAGCTCGTGATTTGCCTGGGCGCCACCGCCGGGCGCTCGCTGCTCGGTGCCGACGTGCGCGTCAGCCGTGATCGCGGCCGGTTCATCGACCACGACGGTCGGCGCTATCTGCTGACCGTGCATCCGTCCTATCTGCTGCGCCGCGGCGCGGCTGCGGCGAACCATAGCGAATACGCGCGTTTCGTTGCCGATCTGGCAAAAGCCGTCGATTGGGTCTGATTCGAGGATCGAAAGTCCGGCGTTTTCGTAGTGGGCTCGAAACCTCGATTAGCTCGACCGCTTTGCCCGATGAATCGACAACGCGCTCGCTTCGACTCGCGCACCGCACGCCGGGCGTGCATGATCAGCGCTGCAATACAGCCGCGGATGGTCGAATCGTATGGCAGACAAAGGCGAAAGCGCACGCAGCAATCTGTTGGGGCAGTTCGCGAGCCTCAGCGGCAGCCTGTCGAAGAAGGCGCTGGGCGCGCTCACCCGCCGCGTGGGCGGGCTGACGCTGGATATCGGGCGCACCATCATTCTCGATCGCGCCCAGCGGCGGCTGTTGTCCGACGAGCAGCGCGCCTGGATGAAACGCGCCGGCGAGGCGATTCAGGATGCCCGCCAGACCGCGGGGCTGTCGCTCGACGAACTCGCCAACGCTTTGGACGTCGAGGACAAGACCGTGCTCCAGGCCATGGAGCAGGGCTCGGCGACGGTGTCGTTCGATCTCATCCTGCGCCTGACATCGCTGCTGGCCCGCAACGATCCGATTCCGTTTCTCATCCAGCTGGTGCGTGGTTTCAACCCGCGTCTGTGGGCTCTGGCCGAGGACTGGGGCGTGGGCCGGTTGCCCGGCATGGTCGAACGCGATCGCCAGTGGATGAATATTTATCGCGGCAACGAAGCCGCGCGCCAGCTGCCCCAGGCCGATTTCGAGCGGGTCATGGCGTTTTGCGAGAGTGCGCTCACGATGGCGGTGCAGTTCCAGCAGAGCACGGCGTCGCGCGGCACGGACGACGACACCGCCGGCAGACGCCGCGGCTAGCTGCGGCTATCGCGGCGGCTACCGGCTTGAAACCGGCGTAAGCAACGGCACTATCCGTACATAAATCCTGTCACGAGCCGAGCGATGCAAACGCTCAAGATCGATCTGGTGTCCGATGTGGTCTGCCCTTGGTGTGCCATCGGCGATGCGCGCCTGCAGCAGGCGCTGGCGCTGCTGAATGATGAACTCGCGGTGGAAGTCGAATGGCATCCGTTTCTGCTCAATCCGGACGTGCCGGCCGAGGGCCGCGATATTCTTGAGCATCTGAGCGCGAAATACGGCCGTAGCGAGGCCGAGATGAAAGCCTCCCAGCATGAGATCACCGCCGCGGCACACGAACTGGGGCTGAATTTCGAAAAGGCGCTCGAGCGCCGTTCGTGGAACACGTTCGCAACGCATCGCGTGCTGGCGTACGCCAAGGAGCAGGGCTGCGACGCCGCGTTCAACCGGGCGCTGTTCGAGGCCTACTTCGGTCGCGCGCAAAACCCCACGGACCCAGCGCTGCTGGCCACGATCGGCGAATCGCTGGGGCTCGATGGCGGGCGCATCCGCGAAATCGTTGCCGGCGATGCCTATGCCGAGCAGGTGGAACACGAAATCGGCTACTGGCAGTCGCTGGGCGTATCGTCGGTGCCGTCGTTCATCGTCGCCCACAAGTATCTGCTGGCCGGCGCCCAGCCGCCCGAGACATTGGCCGATGCCCTGCGCCAGATCGCGGCCGAGCAGGTCGAACAGGGCTGATCAGGCCTGATCGGGCGTCGGCTCGGGTGGGCGTGACGGCTCGGGCACTTCGTCTTCGTTGATACGGGCACGCACGTTCGGCAGATAGTCCGGATAGTCGCGCTGCACGAAATCCAGCAGCGCCTCGCGCATGCGACAGCGCAGATGCCACAGCGCGATGGAATCGTTCGAGCTCATCAAAAAGCGTATTTGCATGGCGTGCTCGCCGGCCTCCACCACCTGGGTGGTGCCGATGAGTTCGTCCCAGGCGCTGTCGGCTTTGAGCAGGCGTTCGAACTCGGCGCGCAGCGGCGGCACCGGCATGCGATAGTCCAGCCACATGAATACCGTGCCCATCAGGCTCGTGGGCCGGCGCGTCCAGTTCTCGAAGGGGTTTTCGATAAACCACTGCAAAGGCACCACCAGGCGGCGCAAATCCCAGGTGCGCAGCACGACATAGGTGATGGTCACTTCCTCGACCCAGCACCATTCGTCCTTGAACTTGAGTACGTCTTCGATCCGAAAGGGCTGCGATAACGCGATCTGCAAGCCCGCCAGCAGGTTCGAAAGCACCGGCCGCGCGGCAAAACCGATGATCAGGCCGCCGATACCGGCCGAGGCGAGCAGGCTGGTGCCCAGCTGGCGAATCGAGGGAAAGGTCATCAGCGCGGTAGAGATACCGATGATCGCCACCAGCACCGTCAGGCCGCGGGTGAGAAAACGGGCCTGGGTTTCGAGCTTGCGCGCCGAGTGGTGCCGGCCTTCCACGGCCGGGTTCAGGCTGACGATGAGATCGCCGATGGCCGTGATCGCACAGAGCGCGGCCCAGGTCAGTGCCAGGATCAGGCATAGGCTGTTCATATGCCGAATGGCCGCGATCCAGGGGATATCGTCCGGGCTGGCATGCCAGACCGCCTGCAGGGTCAGGAAGAACACCACCACCGCGCCGGGCTTGTCGCACTGGCGCAGGAATTCCCGGGCGACGGTATGCCGCAGGGTCAGCCGATAGGCGACCTTGATCAGCAGGACATAGACGATGGTCACGACGATCGCCGAGGCGGCGCCCGTACACAGCGCCAGCGCCCAGCGCCCGGCCGGGGTATCCAGACTTTCTAGCATTCGATGCGTTTCACGTACGCGGACTCCGCGGTAACGGTACGGGCGCCGCGATGCTTGAAGCGCCCGATCCGGTTTTCACTCACGACAGCTGTCAGTTAGCGAAATCCGTGCCAGGCGTCTCCCGCAAGCGACGTTCGCCCTTGCTATGGGGTGTATCGCCCATTATGACCGCAGCGTGGCTCGAACGAGCACGCCGGCCCGTATTCGCTCGCGCATCGACGCAGGATTTCAGCCCGCGCCCATATCGGGCGCGCCCGGCCGGCCCCGGCCGGTACCGGCGCGGCGATCAGGCAAGCGCGGTGCCCAGCGAATACACGGCCATGCAGGCGCCCAGCAGCAGTCCGCCGGCGAGCACGACCAGCGTGGCGTTTACGCAGTACTTGATGGTGGTGTAACGCGCCGGATGCGTGTGCTTGAGTTCGCGCGTGTTCGCCAACACGGGCGCGAGGCCTGCGAATACCCGGTTGGCCAGGCCGCGCTTGTCCTCGGCGGTGTTGGGCACGAGCGTGGCCCGCATGATGGCCTTGTAGAAGAAATTCACGACCGGGCCGACCACGCGCGTCGGCCGCTCGACATCGCACATCAGGATGACGCGATCCTGTTCGGCATCGTTATGGGCGTAATGCAGATAGGTTTCGTCGAACAGCAGCGTCTCGCCGTCGCGCCAGGAATAATCCTCGCCGTCGATATTGATATAGCAGGCGTCGTCATTGGGCGTGGCCAGGCCCAGGTGATACCGCAACGAACAGGCCGCCGGGTCGGCATGACGCGTGAGTTTGGAACCGGCCGGTAACACCGAGAACATGGCGCCATTCACGCAGGACACGCCTTCGAGCAGGCGCGTGGTCCGTGGGCATAGACGCTGGGCCGAGTTGTGGGTGGTGCCATACCAGCGCAGATAGAACTTGCGCCAGCCGTATTTGTAGAAGGTACGAAAGCCGATGTCGTAATAGGCCGCCGACTCGGTGGACTGGGTGTCTTCGAAGGCGTTGCTGCGATACAGGGCGAGGGCTTCTTCGCGAATCACCGACCAGTTGCGGGCAATCACGTCCAGCTCGGGAAAGCGCGCCGTATCGGCGATCGGCTTTTGCGCCCGGGGCTCGGTAAACAGGTACAACAGGCAGTTGAGCGGGCTGAAAATCGGCCAGCCCTTGCGCAGATACTGTTTGAAGCTGTCGTATCGTACGTTGCCGCGAAGGCGGTACACATAGAACATGGAGCCGGTCACAAAGACCAACAGCCCCGCGAACATCCACAATAAGGGCATAACAACTCCTTTTTCGTGGCCTGCGATATGTCCCGGTCGACCACTTGCCTCGTAGGAGCCGCTACTCTGCGACGGCCGGTGTTAGTACGGCGTCAAGCATGTACAGGCCAATGACCGCGTCGGCCGACAGCGCGGCGATCTGGGCGTAAACGCAGGCGGTGCGGCGCCGTTTCGTTTATTTTTAGCGCGCGAAAATGGGCGTGGCCCGCTGCGCGTGGGCAAAGCCGCGTTGCCGCGAGCAGCGCAAACAAGGAGTCAGAGCGTGGGAATAGCAAACAGTCGGCGGGCACGTGCCGCGGGCTTGGTACTGGGTGCTTGTGCGGCCGTGTTGGCCAGCGGCTGCGCCTGGCAGGCCGCCCAGTTCTGGGTGGCGGGCGAACAGGTCGAACTACGCGACACGGATGCCGACGCACGCCCGGCCGCCCGCGAGGCGCCCAAGCTGCTGCTGGTGGCCATCGACGGCATCGATCGGCCCCTGCTCTACGACATGCTGCGCGCCGGCGAGCTGCCCGAGATGGCGCGCCTGCTGGGCGACGAGGGCAGCCACGAGTTCGCCCATGCCTGGTTCGAGGACTCGATCGTCAGCGTGCTGCCTTCATCGACCGCCGTGTCCTGGGCCACCACGGTCACCGGCGCCAATCCGGCCGAGCACGGCGTGGCCGGCAACGAGTACTTTGTTCGTGCGACCGGCGAGTATGCCGCGCCCGTGCCGGTGACGATTCCCGAAGCCACGCAGGTATTCAAGATCTATACCGACGGCTATGCGAACGATCTGCTGGAAGTGCCGACCATCTATGAACGCCTGCGCGAAACCGACCCGGGTGCGCGCATCTGGGTAGGCATGCATCAGTTCTATCGCGGTGCCGATCGTCTGATCCTCACCGACCGTACGGCCATGCTGGATGCCTTTCAGAGTTTGTTCGCCGAACATGTGGCCGGCCAGCTCACCGGCGCGCAGTCGCTATCGCTGTTCGAGGAGCTGGACGCCGAGGTCATCGAGAACATGGACGACCTCATCGAGGACGAACCGGCCGCCGATGTCATCACGATCTATCTGCCCGGGCTGGATCACTACGCCCATATCACCGACGCGGACCCGGACGTTTCGCGCCGCGACTACCTCAAGAAAGGCCTCGAGCCGATGATGGCCGACCTCTACGAAGCGCTGGAAGAGGCCGGCGAGCTCGACGATCGCTATATCGTGATCACCTCGGACCACGGCCATACCGGCGTGCTGCACGACGACGCGCACTCGCTTTCGACCGACGGCGCGGGCGAGCCGCCCAACGTGCTCGAAGCCGCCGGCTTTACCCTGCGTCCCTATGCGCTGGATATCGATGACGACGTATTCTTCGATGCCGTGATCGCCTACCAGGGCGCGCTGGCCTATGTATACGTGGCCGATCGCACCACCTGTGCCACCCGCGATACGCCCTGCGACTGGACCCAGCCCGCGCGCGCCGCGGATATCGAAACCGCGGCCGAGGCGTTCTATCGCAACAACGAAGACGGCCTGCTGGTACCGGAAATGCGGGATACGCTGGACATGATCCTGGTTCGCATCGCGACCTCCGACAGCGACGCCGAACAGGTATTCGAGGTCTATACCGGGCACGGCAAGACCCAGCCGATCGCGGACTATCTGGCCGCCCATCCGCATCCGAACTATGTCGATATGCCGCAAAGGCTGCACGATCTGACGGTGGGCCCGCACGGTGATCGCGCCGGCGATCTGATCCTGGTCGCTCACAACGGCGATCGCGAAGACCCGGCCCAGCGTTATTATTTCGCACCGCTTTATCATTCCTGGCACGGCAGCCCCTCGGCGCGGGATTCCGAACTGCCGTTGATCGTCGCTCGGCACGGTGAAACGCGCGAGGCGCTGCGTCGTATCGTGGAGACGACGTTCGCCGGCCGCCACGACCAGCGTCTGATCGCCGATCTGCTGCTGCGTCTACGCCAGGGTGCGCCTGCCGGCGACGCCGCGCCGCACCGCTAAGCATGACCGATTCTGGATACAACGCGATCGAAACCGCCATTCTGGAGGGCGTTGACGCACGTCGGCGCGGTGCCACGATCTGTCCTTCCGAAGTCGCGCGGGGCCTGTGGTCGGCGAACGAGTGGCGAGATCATATGGACGAGGTGCGCGCAGCGGCCGCGCGGCTGATCGATGCAGGCGAGATCGTGGCCACGCAGGGCGGCTGGCCGGTGAATATTCGCAACGCGCGTGGGCCGATCCGTCTCGGCCGCCCGACTGAGGGCGGCCCCTAGCCGGTACCGGGCACGGAACGAGGCCCGGCTCAGTCCGGGCGCGTGTTGTCCGGCGCGTCGTCGCCGCTATCAACGGGCGGCTGTGGGGTGGGCGGTAGACTGCGATGCCAAACGTCGAGCTGCGGAAAGGCGATGGTGACATCGTGTTCGCGAAAAGCGGCGTCGATAGCGAAATTCAGGTCCGAGACCACGAAAAAGCGTCGGGTCACATCGCGGATGAAACAGCGCAGCTCGAAGTCGAGAGTGGAATTGCCAAAGCCGCGGAACAGGGCCACCGGTTTCGGCACGCCGCCACGCCCATCGCTGATGACGTCCTTGTGCTCGTCGGCGACTTCCAACAGGAGCCGTTCCACCAGTCGCACGTCGCTGCCGTAAGCCACGCCGACCGGACAGCCGATCCGCCCGTAGCGATCGCGCAGGTTCCAGTTCTTCAGGTGCAGGGTCAGCAGCTCGGAGTTGGGTACGACCACGGTCGTGCGTTGCAGCGTCTCGATCTCGGTCGCACGAATACGAATCCGGCGGACGAAGCCTTCGGTTTCGCCCACGGTGATGTAGTTGCCGCGCCGCACCGGCTGTTCGAACAACAGGATCAGCCCCGAGACGAAGTTGTTCACGATCGTCTGCAGCCCGAAGCCGATACCCACCGACAACGCGCCGGCGATGAACGCCAGCTTGGTGAGGTCGAGGCCCACATAGCTGAGCACCACGAGGGCCGCGATCACGAACAGCACGTAGCCGGTAATCGTGGCCACCGCCTCGCGGGTATGGGTTTCCATGGGCGTGCGCGCCAGCCACTGGTTCTCCATGCGCCCGGTCAGCCAGCGGATGACGGTGGCCAGCAGTACCAGCAACAGGGCACCCATGATGAGCTGGGCCGGCACGATCTGGACCTGGCCGAGGTTGAACCCGGTCCAGGCCAGATGCCGGAGCATGTCGAAGCTCGCGCGGGACAGCCCCCAGATACCCAGTAATGCCAGAGGCACGGCCAGCCATATGGCCATATGCAGGAGTGCGGCGACGAGGTCGGCTTCGCGAAAGCGTTCGCCGTCTTCCACGTTGAGCCAGCGCCGCAGACGGCGCTGCCATACGCGATGGCCTTCATTGAGGCCGGTGGCGAGTCGGTCGGTCCAGCGGCTGGCAAGCCATGCCAGCAGAACCGTGGCCAGCGTCAGCGCAATTTGTGGGATCGGCAGTCCGTTCCAGTGATCGGTACGCCACCAGCCATACAGGGCAGCCGCAGCCGCAACGCAGGTGGCAACACATAGCAGGGCCGTGATGCCCGCGCCCAGACGTTTATACATGCAGGTTATCGATACCCCGAAAAAGCCGATGACACACAGATGATACGACCGTAGCGGCCTGCGCGGTGGCCCACAAGCGCAGCGCCGCCCCTGCGACCGCGTCG
>DJIE01000193.1:0-12492 GCA_002433465.1 Salinisphaera sp. UBA6602 | reverse complement strand
AGCGCTGTCGATGTCGCACCGGTACGCGGCGGGGCGCGCGTTACAACGCCCGGGCGACAGAAACTCACGTCATCAAGGGGAACACTGTGGAAAAGAAAGACATGACCCGGGCCATTCTGGATGCCAAGAAAGCCAAGGGACTGCGTTGGGATGAAATCGCCGCCGAGATCGGCATGGCGCCGGTATGGACGGCCA
Organism: Salinisphaera sp. UBA6602; assembly: GCA_002433465.1. Taxonomy (GTDB): domain Bacteria; phylum Pseudomonadota; class Gammaproteobacteria; order Nevskiales; family Salinisphaeraceae; genus Salinisphaera. Next base: position 12,297 of record DJIE01000193.1, on the reverse strand, counting down.
CTGCCTGCCTGGGCGAAGCCTCGGCGACCGAAGAACAGGCCCAGAAGATCACGGCCGTGCTCGACCTGGGCGACGACGTCGCCGATGCATTACAGGAATGCCCTCTGAAAGGGCAATGGATGGACAAGACCATCCCCAGCGATCCGCTGCTCTATCGTTTCTACGAGATTCTGTCGGTATTCGGCCCGGGCGTGAAGCAGTGCATTCACGAAGAATTTGGCGACGGCATCATGTCGGCGATCGATTTCACCATCGACGTGGCGCGCGAAGAACATCCCAAGGGGGATCGCGTGAAGATCGTCATGAACGGCAAGTTCCTGCCCTATGTGCGCTGGTAGCACCGCGATGCAGCGCTCTATTCCGGTGCAGTCACCTCGTTTCAGGGAGAACCCATGTCGTATCTAGAACCGGCGGAATTCGTCAAGAAGATGGTCGATTCCGGCGAATCCAAAATCTATATGGGCCGACGCGACACCATCGTGCGTGCCTATATGGCCGGCGCGATCCTGGCGCTGGCCGTGGTCTTTGCGGTCACCATCACCGTGAACACGGGCAACCCGCTGCTGGGCGCGGTGCTGTTCCCGGTCGGCTTCTGCATGCTTTACCTGATGAAGTTCGACCTGCTCACCGGGGTGTTCATGCTCACCCCGCTGGCCTGGCTGGACAAGCGCCCGGGCGTGACCATCCCCCGGGTGCTGGAAAACTGGGGGCTGGTGTTCCTCGGCAATCTGGCCGGCGCGCTCACGGTGGCCGTGATCATGTCGATCAACTTCACCTACGGCTTTTCCGTACCGGTCAACGAAGTCGGCCAGACGATTGCACACGTCGGTGAAGGCCGTACGCTCGGCTACAAGGAGCACGGTTTCGGCGGCTGGATGACGCTGTTCATCCGCGGCTGTCTGTGCAACTGGATGGTGTCGATGGGCGTGGTGGGCGCCATGGTGTCGACCTCGGCCACCGGCAAGATCGCAGCCATGTGGATGCCGATCATGGTGTTCTTCTATCTCGGCTTCGAGCACTCGGTGGTGAACATGTTCCTGTTCCCGCTGGGGCTGATTCTGGGCGGCAGCTATACACTGGGGGACTACATCGTCTGGAACGAGATTCCCACCGTGCTGGGCAATATCGTCGGCGGCATTTCGCTCACCGGGCTGACGCTGTATTCCACCCACGTGCGTACCCAGGCACGGCGCGAGATCGTTTGATCGCCGCGCGTTTATGCCGGCAACTCACGGGGCGGGCCATCGGTTCGCCCCGTGATCCCGTATCGAGCGCGTTGCGCCAGCGAGTGATGCGGTCATGAACACGTCGCTTGCCATCACCGCCGGTCAGGCTACCCAGGCCGGTCGCAAACCGCGCAACCAGGATTTTCACGGCCTGCGCCTACCCGAGGGGACGGCATTGCAGTCCAAGGGCATTGCCCTGGCCATCGCCGACGGTATCAGCAGCAGCGATGTGGCCCATATCGCCAGCGAAACCGCGGTGTCGAGTTTTCTCGAAGACTACTATTGCACCTCCGATGCCTGGTCGGTTCGTAATTCGGCACAGCGCGTCATTACCGCCATCAACGCCTGGCTGTATGCCCAGACACGCCAGAGCCAGTATCGCGAAGATGCGGATCGCGGCTATGTGTGCACCTTCAGCGCGGTGGTGTTCAAGGCCGCAAGCGCCTATCTGTTTCATGTCGGCGATGCGCGTATCTATCGCCTGCGCGATGGCGCGCTCGAACGCCTGACCGAAGATCATCGTATCCGCATGTCGCGCCATGAAAGCTATCTGGCCCGGGCGCTGGGCATTAACAATCAGGTGGAAATCGACTACCAGCGACTCGCGATCGACGTGGGCGACGTGTTCATCCTCGCCACCGACGGCGTCTACGAATACATGGACGATGCCACCCTCATCGATACCGTGGCCTGCCACGGCGATGCGCTGGAAACCGCGGCCCAACGCATCGTGGACATGGCCTACGAACACGGCAGCCACGACAACCTCACCGTGCAGATCGTGCGCGTCGACAGCCTCGACGAACAGGACCCGGACGATATCGCCGAGCGACTCACCGATCTGGCGTTCGCGCCCGCGCTCGAACCCCGTATGACCTTCGAAGGCTACGAGATCGTGCGTACGCTGCATATCAGCGGGCGCAGCCATGTGTTTCTGGCCCGCGACAACGACAGCGAGCAGGTGGTGGCCCTTAAAGTGCCGGCCAGCGACCTCAAGGCCGACCCGCTGCTGCTGGAGCGCTTTCTGCTCGAGGAATGGATCGCCCGGCGTATCGACAGCCCCCACGTGCTCAAGGCCTCGCCGCCGCGGCGCAAGCCGGCGCATGTCTATGTGGCCATGGAATATGTCGAGGGCCAGACGCTTACACAGTGGATGATCGATCATCCGCAGCCCGATATGGCCAGCGTGCGCCCCATCGTGGAACAGATCGGCAAGGGCGTGCTCGCCTTTCATCGCCAGGAGATGATTCACCAGGATCTGCGGCCCGACAATATCCTCATCGACAGGCTCGGCACGGTGAAGATCATCGATTTCGGCGCCGTCGAGGTCGCCGGCATCCGCGAAAGCGCCGGCCGCCACGGCAGCGACGACGTGCTCGGCACCAGCCAGTACGCCGCGCCGGAATATTTCATCGGCGGGCAGGGCACGACCCGCTCCGACGTGTATTCGCTGGGCGTGATCGCCTATCAAATGCTCACCGGCCGCCTGCCGTACGGGCCGAACGTATCGCGGGCGCGCAGCAGCGCCGATCTGAACCGGCTCAATTACCCCAGCGCGATCGCCTACAACAGCGATGTGCCCGCCTGGGTGGACGGCGCCCTGCGTAAGGCCCTGCACCCGAATCCGAACCAGCGCTATGCCGAAGTCGCCGAATTCGTCTACGACCTGCGCCACCCGCGCGGCGGGCTGGTCTCCGATCATCGGCTACCGCTGATAGAGCGCGACCCCAACCGCTTCTGGAAAGGCTTGTCGGCAGTGCTTGGCGTAGTGGTGGCCGCTTTATTGTTTTATATCGCGCGTGGATAGAGAACGAAAGCCCATGTGTTTCAGTCCGCCAGAACGACACCGGCTGGAGCGGCGGCCGCGCAAGTCGGGGACCGGCTTATGAACCGAACCCGAATTTATCCATTACTCACGGCGACCCACCGCTACGAAAAGACCGTCTCTACGCGCCATCGCGGCTACGGCGTATATATCGATGCGCCGATTCTCGCGTATCTGATCGAAACGCCGAACGGGCGCGTTCTCTTCGATGTGGGCTGCGATTATCACAAGATCGCCACGCCCGAGCTGCGCGAACAATATCTCGAGCCCATGCGCCCGACGTTCGAGGTGCCCCAGATGTCGCAGACCCAGCGCATCCCGCACTATCTCCAAGCGCTGGGCCTGAGCGTGGCCGATATCGATGTGGTGTTCCTGAGCCATCTGCATTTCGATCACGCCGGCGGGCTGTGTGACGTGCCCGGTTGCGATGTACATATCCATCACGCTGAAGTCGCGGCCGCCGATACCGGCGAAGTCAGCGGTATTTTCGAAGACGAGATCGCCGATCGCGATCGCTGGAAAATCCAGCACGGCGATTACGACGTGGCGCCGGGCGTGCATGCCTTCGAAACGCCAGGCCACACGGCCGGCCATATGTCGCTGTTCATCGAGCTGCCCAAGGGCCCGCCGGTGATTCTATGCGGCGACGCCGCCGACCTCACCGAAAACCTTGCAGACGAAATCGCCTCCGGTTACTGCTGGCAGGATCGCGAAGCCGAAGCCCTGGCCAGCATCCGTCGTATCAAACAGATGGGCACAGCCGAAAACGCCAAACTCTGGCCCAACCACGACTTCGACTTCTTTCGGTCGTTGCCGGCCTTTCCGGCGTATCGCGATTGATTAGCTAAAACGCACGATGGCCAGCGCGTCAGTCCGCGAGTCGAAACGGCTCGTATTGTTGCTCCGACGGCAGACCCCGCAGTGCCCATAGCGTGCGCTTGGCCGGGTCGGCGATCACCGCACCGCAGGTGGCTTTCCGCACCTTGGGCGTGGCCTGCACACAAATCGCTTCGGGGTCGCGGGTGATTGCGGCCAGCGTGTCGATATCGTGTGAACTCGTATCGTCGAGCAGCGTCTTGGCACGTGTCAGACGCTTCTCACTGGATGCCTGAGAGCCTGGCAAGCGTTGGCGTTCGACCGCCTGCGTCGCGTCGGTCAGGCAGTGGTTGGTATGCACCACTGGCCGGTCTTCGAGCGGGGTAATCGCATGCCGGCTCGGCATGGCTTCCACGTTAAAGCCGCGGCCGTTCGCATCCAGCAGCAGATAGTTGTGGGCGCCGGCCAGCGGCGTATCGGTAATACAGGCCAGGGCGTCCTCGATATTGCTTTGACGCAAAATCGCGCGCACCACGAAATTCCAGGTCACGCCCGGCTGGCCGTCCACGGCCACTAGATTATTGATGCCTACCGTAATGCCGTGCGCGTTCATCCCGATCATGCCCGGGCAGCCCATGCTGGTGAACGCCGTAAAGGCCGGGGCATCGTCGGGCCGCCCGTCGATCATCACCACATGCTCGGCCGCGCTTTCGTGCATATCCCAGGTCTGGGCGAACAGCGCGTTGCCGTCGGCACAGCATTCGCCGGGCACCAGCATCGCTGTGCATTGATCCGCGGCCGGTGGCGCAGGCGTGGCGGACCTGTTCGCCGGCGTGTTGTAAACCGTATCCACCAGATCGGTGAAACCGCTCACCACCAGCAGCTCGGCGATATCCAGCCCGGCCGCATCGGCCATGGCGCGGAGTTCGTCGGTTAACGCGGGATCAAGCCGTTCGTGGGCCGGCAGGCACTGTGCGGCCATATCCAGCACCGCCTCCCGATCCAACTCGCGCCCGACCCAATAAGCCGAGCCGAGCATACGCGTGCGTTCCGCGCCGAAGTGCTGAATGGCATCACGATAGCGTCTGCCGTGAGCGGCGCCCATCGCGGCGGGTGATCCTGTAAGTGCGAGTGGTGTAAGTGTCATCGGCGAGAGGGGATAGGTTTGTCATCGGCAGCGTATGAGCTTGCGACGCTCGCGACAAACCAAGAGGCCTCTCGTCGCCAGCTTCGACTATCGAGCGATTTCTCGCAATCGCAGTCCGTGCGATATTCGGTTCAGGGCGGGATCGTAAATTTAGGCGTACGGACGGAAGCTATAGTCGTAAGCCGCTTGGTCTGATGGGCAGCCTTATTCACATCTGTCTATTTCAAAAGCTCTCGAGCTTTAAGTGGCGCCTGCGGGGCTTAGCGTTAGGTAACAAGTTTGCCGCGTTGTGGACCCAACCGACTTGGGGGCGGGAATTAAATATACTGTCCGCGGATATAGAAGATCTCATTCGTGTTGGCTACGACTATCGATCGCTTTCCCATGACATCGGCCCATGCGATATTCGGTCGAGGGCAGCATTGCCAACCCAGGCGTGCCGAGGTGACGATCTATCGATAATCCGTGCGGCCTAATATGTCGACCTATGATGCGATTTTGTCGCAAGATATTGATATTAATTGGCGCAGCGTGGCGTTAGGTAACAAAGCGACCGCGTGTTAGGTAGAAAAATGTCGTCGAATTGGCGTTAGGGGGGGGATATGAACGACACCACGAATCAAATCGAAAAGAAAATCGACCGGCCTGATTGGCTCGAATTTTTTCTTAAAGAGTTCGATCGAGAATCGGATCGCGCTGCGGTTATTCTTGCAAGCGCATTAATCGACGATACTCTGAGAGAACTTCTCGATGGGTATCTTCTGTCTTGCCCTTCGTCGTCGGATCCTTTATTTGATGGGAACGGGCCGATGTCGTCGTTTAGTTCGCGAATAGAATTATCGTACCGTCTAGGATTGATATCTCGCGATTTTGCCAGTGGTTTGAATATCCTCAGACGTATTAGAAATTCGTTTGCTCACGATTTAGCAGGCTGTTCATTCGAGTCGCAGTCGGTTCGCGGTCGGGTTGACGCTTTGTGCCGCTTATCGAAAGCAACTGAGTCTCAAGTAGACAACATTGATCGATATAGTTGGAAAAAACCGAGAGATCGCTTCTGCTACGTCATCGGCTATTTTCTTTGGTGCCTCAAGCATGATCAAAGTAAAATAAGCACTATCGATGAAAGCGGAGCTATCGACTGCAAATTTGATTGACGAACCCCCTAACCTGTCGCTGCAGTTGACCGGCCAAAGCGCTGCCGCACTTCGGCCGGCAACTGAGCTTAGGCGTTAGCCGTCGTAGGAGAGTAATTACTTGACTGATCGTTTTGAGAACCCCGCCGAGCGACTTCTTCGCATAATCAACGCCGGGAGGAAAATTAAAGCCCAGGAGAACTGTCGCAAGACGTGGTGTAGCCTACTTAATGTCGATGAGAAAGATGAAGCGTTATTACTTGGCCGACTTGGAAAAACAATGGCTTTAGTAAGAGAAATTGCAGAGGAATTGAAAGCCCTCGAGGGCGTAAATGCAAGAAGCTACTTAGGATGGGTACCCTCTGTTAATAGCGCTTTTTCTAGACAAAATCTCAATGATACGTGGCAAGGCTTCATTAAACATATTGACGACCATACTTGTAATTATCTTAGCAATACAGCGGACATTCTAGCCGCACATATACCTCGCAAAGCATGGAACATCGATACCTTAAGAGGTATTTCTCGTTCCGTTAATGAGGTGGTTGAGGAAATTAGTGAATCGGAGCTACCTCAGAATGTGAAGATTTATATGACGTCGAAGCTCCGCGAAATTCAAATAGCTATTGACGAGTACGAAATCACTGGCTCAGGCCCAATTATCGAAAAAGTCGAAGCCGCGTTCGGGCATGTAGTCCTGGATCCCGAGTTTCGGGCCGCGGCAAAAAGTTACCCAGCCGCGGAAAAATTTTGGGCGGTAATTGGAAAATTGGCTGTACTAGCGACGTTAACCTTAACAACCCTGCAGATTCCTAATGAGGTAAGAGATTATCTTCCGCCTGCGGCACATATTGACCAAGAAAAACCAACTGACCCAAGTGACGAAAATAGCGGCTAACAATCCGCTTCAGTCGACCGCCCAAAGCGTTGCCGCGTTAAGGTGCCCTCCGCAGCCTTCGGCTGTTCCGGCGGCGACTGAGCTTCGGCGTTATACGAAAATATGAAATGGTCGCTCTTTCCTAGCAAGCAAGAGGCGCTAATAACGTACGCCATCCTTGGCTTCGTAGCCGGTGTTGCCGTGGGTGCCGTCGCCACCGCGAACGGATCAGATTCGAGTAGCTACATAGCTAGCCTCGCGACGTTAATCGCCGCTTTTTCGGGTTCTTGGTTTGCGTTTTATCTAACTGACTTATCAAATAAGCGTAAAGAAAAAGAGGCGAAGATTCTCTATATCAATAAGTCGCTGTTCGTCTTATTAAGACAGATAAACGCAGTGGAGGGATTCGTTCGAGATATGCAGTTGTATTCGAGCGATGAACATCTAGCATTCCAAATGCCCGCACATAAATCTAATGAATATATTGATCTAAAGCAAAATTTTGATGAATTGGCATTTCTCGCCTCCACTAGCTACGCGCAGGATTTGCTGGATCTAACAGTTGAGCAGGAAAGATTCGAGCAGATACTAATGGTGCTTAGGATCAGGCATGAGCATTACGTAGGCACAGTCATGCCAGAAATGATGACGGCTGGGCTTACGGATCGAAAATCAAGTCTCGCTGAGATCCAAGCATCCCTTAAGTCTGAGACATATAAAGGTGCCATACAAAGTGCAAAACAAATGCGAACAGAATTATCGGCGTATATGAAATCAAGCGTCGCAATGCACCGGCGACTTCATGATGTGGCTGGACAGTTGTTTCCCCGTCAACGATTTCTTCGCGTTAACGTATAGCAGGTTGCTGCAGTTGATCGCCCAAAGCGCTGTCGCGCTTCGGCCGCCACTGAGCTTCGGCGTTATGCCCATTACTCGAAATAATTTAAATTTTCTTTGCAACATTTTTGCCAAGCTGTAACAGTTCTCGGGGCTCTGCTCGCGTTTGTGGAAATTTGGTTTCCCCAAGTCTCGAAGTCTATAGAGCGAAACCTTAATCGAGGTATAAGTTCGATTGAGTCTTTTCGAGTCGAATACGGAGAACGATTCCGAGAATTAGCTCCTCGAGCAGATCAGGCTATGAAAAAGGCTTTAAAAGGCCCCCAGATCGTCACAGCGCACGAGCTTAAGGACCAGTCCCTAGAGTCATTTATAAATATCAAGGCCTATCTAACTTTCTACGCTGCGACGCCGTTGGTTCTTTTTGCGCGGTTTGTTCTGAGGTCGATCATTTTCCTAATATGCGTTGGAAAGGGGAAAGCTGTCGGTGGTATAAGCGTCATGGTTTCAATAATAGGCGTGATCTTGAGCTTTTATGCATAACAGTCCGCTGCAGTTGACGGCCGAAAGCGCGGCCGCGCTTCGGGCGCCCTCCGGGCCTTCGGCCGCTTCGGCGGCAACTGAGCTTCGGCGTTAGCTTAAATAGGCACGCTACTATCTAGGGTAAGTTGCTAATGGCTCTCAGCTTTGAGATCGGGGACAGTATACGGATCTCTTGGGACGGCTCTAAGCTGCGGAGTAAGCGCTTAGCGTGATATGGAGCTGAATGTGTTGTACGCGGGCATCCTAAACGAGCATCGGTGCTAAACACCGGTGATCGCGAAATCGAGCGCGCCTAGGATCTGATCTCGAAAATGGGCTAGTGAGCCGACTGGATTTTGGAGCTGTATGGCAGGTATCGAGGAGATTTGCGGCGTCAGCAGCAGTAGTTTCTCGTCCTCGAAGTCGATTTCAGGCGTCAGGCCCTGCATCGCGTTATCTTGAAACGACGCGCGCTTGCCAAGTGGAATCACGATGCGTGTTGCCAGTTCTGAAAGGTGCGGGCTCTGGATGTCCAGCAAGTACGGATAGAACGATTTGGTCGTTCTGCTTGGGTTGGCGTAGACGTCGAACTGGGCCACTAAAACGACCGGAAGTCGTCGCCGAAGCAGCCATGTTGCTCAACGAATTCATTGTAGCTTTTGATAGCGGCCTGGTTTTCTTCCGCCCATTGAGACGCCCGGCGTTTCGCAAGCTCTTCTTTCAAGGCCTTTTCCAGGGTCGCCGAGAGGTTGATGTTCAACGCTCGGCTTTTTGTCAGCAGGTCGCTATTGACCGATAGGTTGGTGGCTTTTCTCGGAGCGGCTTTATCGTAGAGCTCTGGCATAAATGTCTCCACAGGTGGCATTACGGTTTTATAAATGCTATGCGCATTGTGGCGCGCATTCAAAAGCATTTAACGGGTGTGTTCTGCGCCTGAAGGGTCTTTGTCAGACGCTCTAACAATGCTGAGAGGCAGATGTGAGCCGCGCACCTATCAACAAGCGTGAATCGGCGCCGCGAGATGCCGGCAACGCCAACAAGTCGCAAAGAATCGAAGGCTGCGCATAGCTCGCCATAGCCCCAGCGGCACGTCCACTGAAACCGAACTTGTGCGAGCACGCATACTGGCCCCATGGAATTGACCTTCATTGGCGGCGCGGACGGTGTCACGGGCTCGGCCAGCCTGCTGACGGATACGCGTCTGGGGCTGCGTGCGCTTGTGGATTGCGGGGCGCATGCCGAGCGCGAGCTGGTGCGGCCCGACGGGGCGCCGCGGCTGGGTTTCGATGCGCGGATGTTGAGTTGTGTGTTTTTGACCCATGCCCATCGCGACCATTGCGGGCGGCTGCCGCAGCTGCATCGGGCCGGGTTTCGCGGGCCGGTGTATTGCACCGAAGCCACGGCGGCGATGACGCGTATCGCGTTGATGGATGCCGCCAAATTTTCGCGCGAGTATGACGCGGACGATGTCGAGATGATCGACTTCCAGCCGCTCGATCGCCGGGCCGATTTCAAGTTCGGCCAGCCCATGCGGTTGCACGGCGTTGCGGTTACCTTTCATCGCAGCGCGCATATTCTCGGCGCGGTGGCGCTTACGATTGCCTGGCGCAGCCGCACGAGCACGCGGCGCTCGATCTGTTTCAGCGGGGATATCGGCGGCAATACGCCGGGTAATCCGTATCAATCGCTGTTGGCCGGTCAGCAAACGCCCGGCGCGGTGGATTATATGGTGGTGGAATCCACTCGCGGCGCCGAACCGGCGCGCCCTGCGCACTATAAATCGGCCGCCGGCCGCGAGCAGGCCTGGGCCGATGTGTTTGCCGATAGCGACGCACGCGGTGGCGGGCCGGTGGTGGTGCCGTGTTTCGCCATGCACCGGGCGCAAGAGCTGTGGTTCGATCTTCATCGCGTGCTGCGACATACCGCGGCCGGCGCGCCGGATGCGGCCGGTCGGCCGCGCTGGCTGTCGATGGATGCCCCGCTGGCAGCGCGTATGACCGATGTTTATGCCGAGCTGCTGACGCGGCGCAACGAACAGGGCGAGCAATCGCCCTGGCGTAATCCGACGTTGGCCGACCGGCTGTGGCTGGCCGATGAGGCCGCGGTCGATGCGTATCTCGTGGACCTATGGGCGCGGGTGGGCCGCAATCGGGCCCCCGGCGGTACGTTGCGTGCGATGCATGACCCCGAGCTGTCGCGCGTGGTTGCCCTGGCGGGCAGCGGTATGTGCGAGGGTGGGCGCATCGTGGATTTCATTACCGATCAGATCGGTAACCCGGCGGCCACGATCGTGCTCTGCGGTTATGCGCCGCCCGAAACAGGGGCGGGGCGGCTGCGACGCTTGATCGCAGGCGACTGGCCGAGCGATACGCCACTTGTGCTCGGCAAAGCCCGTATCGACCCGGCCCGTATTCAGGCACGGCTCGTGGATTTTGGCGACTACTATTCCGGCCACGGCGATATCGACGCGCTATGTCGGTTCGTATTCGAAATCGATGAGCCGGCGCCGGCGGCGACGGTGTTTCTCAACCACGGGGATAGCGCGATGCGTGCCGGCTTCGCGGCCGCGTTGCATGCGCGCGCGGCGACGAAGCAGCCGGGCGATCGGCCGCTAGCCGACGTCGTGCTGCCGGGCACAGGCGAGCAACACGATCTCGACGCGGCCGACCAGAACGCCCAGGCGATCCGTGCGCGATTAAGGGCGCAGGCGCTGGCCAGCCTGCGCCGTGCCGACTAGCGCGGGGCAGGATCGGGTTTCAAACCGCTAGTTGAGCAGCGCTCGTTGAATTTCGGTGTGCGGTCTGGAAGCAGCGCATGAAGCGGGTCGAGCTGGGACTGCGAGCCAGTCCGGCAAGAATCGAGCACCGGCGTGATAGGCACAGTTGCGCAATGGGCGCGGGATACCAGGGCGACATCCATGCGGGCGCCGGGTTTAGGCCCACAGGCTATGCCGCGACGCCGACCCCGGGGCGCTTGAGCGCAATTCTGAAGAGGGCGTACTAGCGCGCGTCCGGTTCCGGGTCGTGCCAGCCAATCCGCCCGAGCCCGGGCCACTTGATCGCCAGGTCGGCCGGGTCGATGCCCCAGACCAGACCGAACAGGTTGATCTCGATGCCTTCGTCCCAGGCAGCGAGCACCCCCATCGCACCGAACAGCGATAGCTGATAGCCGGTTGCGCTCGGCGCCCGCGCGAAGACCGTATCTTGCAGATAGTCCTTGCCGATCGCGGTGGGCGGCAGCTCGACCTCTAGCGCCGGTACATGCCGTATCAGCCAGGCAACGAAGGTATTGCTGTTGGGGCCCGGCCATATTCGATAGACGTCGTAGGGGTAGTTGGCCACGGCCGTTTCGATCTGGGCAATCGCCTCGGCCGCCTGCGCCCCACGCAGGTCGAGCAGGCGCTGCGGCATGGCGCCGACCCAGCGCCGGTCCGGGATATCGGTGCGCGAGCTCAAGGGCGGATGATTCCAGCCGGCGACCTGGTGCACGGTGTAGTGATCGGCACCCGCGGCCTTGGTGGCCACCCATGTATGCACCGCAAAGATGCCGCGCCAGCTGAATGCCCGGGCGGCGTAGACCTGCACCACCGCCCGCGGCTCGCTGGAAGGCGCCGGCGCCAGCTGCGCCGAGCTGCGATCGGCATCGCGCCAGTTCTGGCCCATGCGCAGTTCGTCGCTGGCCAGCATGAGCACCGGCCCGGATGCCACGAGCACAACCGCGGCGATGAAAACGAGCAGCCCGCGTTTCATGCGCCGAGCGTTTTCATTCTATTAAGGAAGCTCTGCATAACCTGTCGCGGTCGCGCCGGCGTGCTTTGCGCGCGATTGACAAGGAAGTGAGAGCGTAGCGTGCCCAAGCTAAAAACAAGTTGCACGGTAGCGAACACTGACACCGGTCAAGCGCGCAAAGCATTG
>DJIE01000077.1 GCA_002433465.1 Salinisphaera sp. UBA6602 | reverse complement strand
GTTCGCTGGCCGTGCGCGCGGCATCAAAAGGCACGTTCTCGAACTCGAAGGTCACCACATCGACCCGGCTGGCGAATTCGGCGACTGCGTCCAGATCCTCGTAGTCGCCCACCGCTTCGCGATCGGCCACCTGGCCCATGGGCGTGTCGTCGCCGGGCGAAAAGGTATGCACGCGATAGCCCATGCGGCGCGCGGCCAGCGCGAACATGCGGCCCAGCTGGCCACTGCCCAGCACACCTACCGTGGCACCCGGAAGAATTGGTCGGCTCATAGCGGCAACTCGTCGTTTTCGACCTTGTCGGCCTGTTTCTGGCGAAATTCTGCGAGCGCGCTGCGCAGCTCGGGGCGGCTGTTGGCAAGCATGGCCACGGCAAACAGCGCCGCGTTGCGCGCGCCGGAGGTGCCGATGGCAAAGGTCGCGGTCGGCACGCCGCCCGGCATCTGCACGATCGACAACAGCGAATCCAGGCCGTTGAGAGCACGGCTTTTCACCGGCACGCCGAGTACCGGCAACAGCGTCTGTGCCGCGACCATGCCGGGCAGATGGGCGGCCCCGCCCGCGCCCGCGATGATCACTTCCAGGCCGCGCTGTTCTGCCGTGTGCGCGTAGTCGCGCATGACGTCGGGCGTGCGATGCGCCGAAACCACCTTGCATTCATGGGCCACGCCGAACTCGTCAAGTACCTCGTGGGCCGCCTTCATGGTGTCCCAATCCGACGTACTGCCCATGATCACGCCGACACACGGCTTGTCGTTATTCATTTCGCCCCCTGCCCGAGTCGCAGAAAAGCGGTCTAGTCTACCAACTCGGGCCGTAAACGGCTCGTATGCGTAATCCTGAGTATTACTCGAGCACGACGAGATGATTGGGCAACTCGTTGCGCTCGTGGGTGGCCGGCACGGCAAGGGCCAGCTTTTCGCCGCAGGCAGCGATGCATTCCGTAAACCCGGTCAGCGTCTCGCCGATGCGCACGCGCGCGGTGAAGGCCTCGACAATCGCCTGCCATTGCTCGTCCGGCACCTGTTCGGAAATGCCGCGATCAACGATGATCTCGACATAGCGCTCGGCCTCCGAGACAAAGATCAGCATGCCGGTGGCGCCCGCCGTATGGTGCAGATTCTGTTCGAGAAACTGACGCCGGGCCAGGTTGGCGGCCCGCCAGTACCGGATCGGGCGCGGGATCAGGCGCGTGGTCACGCCCGGCAGGCGAAACAGCAAGGCCAGCGCCACGAATACGCCCCATTGCAGCAACAACAGCAGGCGCGCATCCAGGGCCAGGGTGAAGAACAAAAGTGCCCCCGGCAAAATCAGCGCCGCCAGCCCGGCCCACAGCAGTGGGATATAGGCATAATCGTCGGCGCGCTCGGCGAGCACGGTCACAAGCTCCGCGTCGGTATTGCGCTCGACTGCGGTAATGGCGTCGGCTACCTGCCTGCGTTCGTCGTCACTAAGTAAGGTCATTGCTCGCTACCAACCGCCAGAGGCGCCGCCGCCGCCGAAGCTGCCGCCGCCCCCGGAAAAACCACCGCCGCCGAAACCGCCGCTGCTGCCGCCACCAAAGCCGCCGCCCATGAGGATCGGCATGCCCATGCCGCGCCGACGTTTTCCGCCGCGGCCACCGCCGCCGCCGCTGCCGAACAGGGCGATAATGACCACCAGCAATACGAAGAAGCCGATGCTGTGCAGCAGCGACGGCTCGCCGGATTCGCCCCGCGAGCGGCGCTCCGGCTCGGCCAGCGGATCGCCGCCCAGCACCTGGATGATGGCCTTGGCACCGCCGACGATGCCCTGGCTGAAATCGCCCTGTTTAAAGGCCGGGGTGATGATGTTGTTGATGATCACCGACGACTGGGCATCGGTGAGCCGGCCTTCCAGGCCGTAGCCCGCATCGATACGGATCTTGCGTTCGTCTTTCGCGACCAGCAACAGCGCGCCGTTGTCCTCACCGGCCTGACCAATGCCCCAGTGGCGGCCGAGCTGATAGCCGTAGTCGTCGATCGTCTCGCCGCCGAGATCCGGCAGGGTCACCACCACGAGCTGCTCGCCGCTGGCCTGTTCGTGGGCCGCCAACATGTCGGTGAGCTGCTGCTCGGCAGCGGCATCGATCATGTCGGCGTTGTCGACCACCCGCCCGGTCAGCTCGGGAAACGACGGCGCCGCCCAGGCCACCGCGACCCATAGCCACAGGCCAAGCGCCAGCAGCAGCCGGGCGCGCGTATCGACAGCAGGCAGGCGTCGCATCAGAACTGAACCTGGGGCGCCTGGTCCGCGTTTTCGGCCGTGGCCTCGAAATTGGCATGCGGCTGCATGTCGCTATACAGCAGCGAATGCCAGATCCGGCCCGGGAAGGTGCGCAGCTCGGTGTTGTAGCGCTGCACCGCTTGAATGAAATCGCGCCGGGCCACGGCAATACGGTTTTCCGTGCCCTCCAGCTGCGACTGCAGGGCCAGGAAGTTCTGGTTCGATTTCAGATCGGGATAACGCTCGGACACCGCCATCAACCGGCTCAGGGCACTGCTGAGCTCGCCCTGGGCCTGCTGGAACTGCTGCAGCTTCTGCGGATTGTTGAGGATGTCTTCGTCGACCTGGATCGACGTGGCCTTCGAACGGGCTTCGATAACGGCAGTCAGCGTTTCCCGTTCCTGCTGGGCGAAGCCCTTCACCGTTTCCACGAGGTTCGGCACGAGATCCGCGCGTCGCTGGTACTGGTTTTCTACCTGCGCCCAGGCTGCCTTGACCTGTTCATCGTAGGTCGGAATGTTGTTCACGCCGCAGCCGGTCAACGACACCAGCAGCGCGACGAGCATGAGAACACCGGGCAAACGTTTGTAGGAAATGACGGGCAGCGCCAGCATGAACAGGGTCTCCGTGAACGCAATACAGCTATGGTGCGCACTGTACGACAAACGCCGCGCGGACGACACGCTTCTGGCACGCGGTAATATCGGCCGCCCGACATATTGCGCATGCGCTATCCCCAACCATGCGGGGGTCAGGCTTCACTCGCCGCCGAGCAGATGCATGCCGACAAGGCACGCCGCGATCACCAAAAGCAGGGCCGTACCGGTGGCCAGGGCATGGCGTTGCCAGAGCCGCAGCGCGCGCTCGCCGAGCAGCCACACGAGCAGCGCCAGCCCGAAATAGCGCAGGCCGCGCGCCAGGCCCACCGCGGCCACGAACAGCGGCAGCGAATAGCCGGCGATGCCGGCCGCCAGCAGTGCGACCTGAAACGGCACCGGCGTAATGCCAATGCTTACAATCGCCAGAAAGCCGTTGTCGGAAAAAGTCTGCTGGAACTGCGCGTAGGCCTGTTGCGCATCAAGCCATGTCAGCAGGGTCTGGCCGAGCGTATCGAACAGGAAAAAGCCGACCGCATAGCCGATCAGCGAGCCGACGATATTCCCGGCCAGCGCCACCGCAGCCACCGACCACAGCCGCTGCGGCCGGGCGAGCATGTACGGCACCATGATCAACTCGATGGGCACCGGCATCAGCGTGGTTTCGGCGGCCGACAACAGCCCGAGCCAGAGCAGTCCATAAGGCGAATCGAGGAGCCGATCGGCCCATGCGCGTGCCCTGCTCATGGCCCGTCGTTCGCCGTGATGCGACCGGCCTTGGGGAAGGTGTTTGTCATGCGTTTTCGCTCAGAAAGACAGCTGCAGCGAATCCTCGTCCACGCTGAAGGGGCGCGCCCGGGCCATCGCCATCCAGTGCCGGGTTTCCAGCTGGTAGTCATGGCGCTGTGCGGCCCGTGCGATGGTGTAACCGTGCTCGGCACGCCAGAGGATAACGCCGTATTCGGCGGGTATTTCCTCGAGCGTGGCAATGCCTTCGACGATGACGAAGTAAACCTCGGCAGCCAGTTCGCGATAGCGCTCGATCTTGGCCGAGCGCAGCTCGCCGAGCAGATCGCTGCGCTTCACCTTGACTTCATGCACCTGCGGGGCCAGATGATCCGGACGCAGGCTGCGGGTGAGCGAAAAAACGTCCGGCTTGCACGGCGCCCAGCGTGCCTTGTCGGTGGTCGAATCCACGGTATGCACCGACAGTTCGGTGAACACCAGCCGCCCCAGCCCGGCCAGATGGCGGGCGACCCCGTCGACCACCTGCGCATGGCGGCTGCGCGCACCACGGTTGTGCACCACCGTATCGCCCAGCGCCGCGCGCCCGGCATCGGTAAGCCGAAAACAGCTGGCCAGCGCGCTGTCCGCGGCCTCTTCGATCAGTCCCCAGCGCAGCAGATCGATATCGATATTGTCGTGACAGGCCCAGCCATGGCTACGCCAGTAGTGGCGCAGGCGCGTACCGTGCCGACGCGGCAACGCGCTGGGTCGCTCGTGCATGGTGGCAGGACGTTGGGCGCTTGCGCTCATAGCCTTTTCGGATGGGCGAGTCGATCGTGAAAGCGCCGGTTGCCCGCAGGACGAGATATCGAGCGGGCGCATGCGCCAAAGCCGAACGCCGTTAAACATGCGGCCGCGGGCGCCGCGGATAGTGCCACATACGAAAATGCCCGACCGGAGTCGGGCATCCATACATCGATCATAACCGGCTGATCAATCGGTCGAGCCCTCAGACATATCGCTTTGGGTGGCACCCTCGCCCCTATCCGGCGTGCTGTGCTTGCCGGCCCCGTCATGCGACATGTGGTCGTTTTCCTTGAGCTCTTCCTTCTGTGCCTTGGTCGCCGGCATTCCACCGGCCTGGGGCATCTGTTCGCCGGTGCGTGTACCGGCGGCGCCGTCCGGTACGCCGCGCATGCTCTCGGCCTGGTGTTCGGTTGCCGGCATGGTTGTGTCCTGCGTCGTGCTTTGTTCTGCCGCCAACGCCGGCAGAGCGAAGGCACAGCCCATCAGTACAACACCCAGGCCGACACGAGCCAGCGTATGAATCGGGTTAGACATCTCTCCTCCTACTGGATAGCGCGGTTTGTTGTGATGCCGTATCGCCGCTCGGCGAGCCGGTTCGCCCCAACCGCTCGGGGCTATTCAATGTCGCGCAATCGATCGGCCGCTTCAAGCATGCTGGGCTTTCATGACCACGAAAACGATACAACTAAAAAAGCCCGGCCTTGGCCGGGCTTTCTCTTTCTCGTCTAGTGACTGGCCACCCGCACAGGCGCGTGATGGACGCGGTTGAGACCGAGTACTTCGATCTGGCTACGGCTGGCCGGCACGCTCTGGTGCGAAGGCGAAGCCGTGGCTTCATCGGCGACTTCGCCGTGGCGCAGCATCGCATTCTGCGATGCCGACATCGGCGTGACGTTGTCCTGATAGCTGCTCGGCTGCTGCTCGGCGGCGACCGCCGGCACGGCAAAACCGGCCAGCGTCAGAATACCGGCAACGAATGCGTTACGGCGTTGATTGCGACGGGTGGTGGACATGGGTCTTCCTCAAAGATGAATGAAAAACTAAAAATTGGTTGAGGAAGAAGATTGCCCCGGTTCGGCTGTTTTCAATCGTTGCAGTGCAACATTTTTCCGATCGCCGCAAATCAGGGCGCTTTGAAGCTTCTCCGCCCCTTTTTCACGTCATCTTGATTACGGATGCCTATACGGCCGTCGAGGCCGTCTATGAGGACGATGCGGCTGCGTGGGCCCGGGCCTGTTCGGGCATCGCGCGCATGCTCTGCCGGAAGACAAGCCAGGCCATGCTGCCCGCCAACACGTTACCCAGCGCCGCACCCAGGCCGACATAAGGCATTTTTTCGCCCAGCCATACGCCCAGGGCAATACAGGGCAGATAGCAAACGAACAGCCGTGCAAAGGAGATCATCATCGCGCGCAGCGGCCAGCCCAGGGCATTGGAGGCCGAAACTACGAGCATGCACAGCCCCAGCAGCGCATAGCTGGGAAGCATGGCACGAATCAGCCAGGTCAGTCCGTCGCGTACGCCCGCGTCGCTGGACAACGCATCGGCCACCCAGGGAGCGGCCAGCGCCATGAGCGTGCCCAGAATCAGCTGCCAGACCAGCACGGTCTGAAAGGCAATCGACATCAGCGCGCGGATACGCGGCCAGTTGCCGGCCCCGTAGCAATGCCCCAGCCAGGGTGGCAGCGACATGGTCAGCCCCAGCACCAGCATCAGCGATACGGTTTCCAGCCGGCTGGCCAGCCCCCAGGCCGCTACCGCCTGCTCGCCCAGGGAAGCGATCAGCGCCGTGGCCGCCATTGCCGACAAGGCCGGCATCAGCTGACTGAGCATGGCCGGGCCGGCGATCACCGCAAACGGGCCGGTCGAGCGGCGCATCTCCCCCGCCAGGTCGGCCAGGCTCAGCCAGTCGCGCTGGGCCAGACGCCAGCCCAGCAGCAACAGGCCGATCGTGAACGAAGCAGTGGTCGCCCAGGCCGCTCCGGGCAGCCCCAGGCCCGACCAGCCGCCAACACCGAAGATGAGGATCGGATCGAACACCAGGTTCAGGCCGCTTGTGGCCACCATCAGCAGGCCCGGCAGGCGCGTGTTGTTATGCGCGCGAAACAGCGTATAGCCGAAGTACAACAGGGCCGCGAACCAGTTGGCCAGCAGCTGGACCGGCCAGTACTCGCCGATGAGCTCGAGTGCGTCGTCCTGGGCACCGAGCTGGCGAAACAGCGGTACGTGAAAAATCCATAGCGCAATCGCAAGAAAGCCGATCACCACTGCCCCGCCGAACAGCACCAGACTGCCCAGGCGCCGGGCACGCTCGAGCTCGCCTGCGCCCAGCGCCCGCGAAATGAGCGCGGCGATGGCAATGCCCAGCCCGACCTGGACGCCGATCATCAAAAAGGTGATCGGAAACGTGAATGATTGCGCGGCCAGCGGGACGGTGCCCAGACGCGCGACGAACGCCGAGTCGACCAGTTGAAAGCCCAACAACGACATCACGCCGATCGCCATCGGCCAGGTCTGGGCGAACAGCTGGCGTCGCAGCGTGCCGCTGCTGGCACGAGTGGAGGATGAATCGCTCAACTTAAAGAATCCGCGAATGCGAGAATGCCGCGCGATTCTACGCCATGCCGCCGTCATGCGATGTAGGCTAGGCACCATCGGGATACCACACTGCATCACGAGGTCTTATGCGCGCTATCCGTTTTTCTGTTCTGGCCCTGCTCATTGTCGTTGCACTCGTGGGCTGTGCGGGCACGCCGACATTCATGCAGCTGGCCGATACCAAATGGCAGCTGACACAACTCGACGGCCAGCCGGTCGATACCGAATCCATGCGGCGCACGCCCTATCTGTTGCTGCATGCCGATCAGCGTCTCGAAGGCTTTACCGGCTGCAACCGGGTCAACGGCCGCTATAGCGGCAGCGACGACAGCCTGCGCTTTGATTCCCTGGCCAGTACCCGTCGCTACTGCAATCAGGGCATGGACATTGAAGAGGCCTTCACGCATGCGCTTGAACGCACCCAGCGCGCCGAAATCGACGGCGACAGCCTGGCGCTGATCGACGCCCAGGGCCATATCGTCGCCCGTCTGGCACGGGACGGCGCCGGCCGTTGAGCCGTCTCGAACACGCTGTCTATCGAATCGACTGCACGGACCTGCGCCGTCGGCCCGATTCCGGGCTTGAAACACCCGCACCCATGGCGATCTGAAAAGCGCGCTCGCACCGTCAGGCCGGCATACGCTACCCGCAGCCAGGGTAGCCAAGCGCCGGTCTGACGGGCGTTGGCGTCGATGAATCGTTGCTGGGGGTAGTCACTGCTGTATTAACTGTATATAAATACAGTTATGAACAAGCAGCCTATCGACAACGTAGATCCGCACGGCCAGCGGCTGGCCGCCCATGAAACCTTCTGGCAACGCTTTGGCGTGCACCGGGCCACGCGGCAGGCCGAACTGCCGGCCATGGCCACGGGCTCGCCGACGCTGGATCGCCAGCTGCCCGGCGGCGGCTATCCGATCGGCGCCG
>DJIE01000169.1 GCA_002433465.1 Salinisphaera sp. UBA6602 | reverse complement strand
CCGACCGGCGTCGGCAAGACCGAGGTCACCCGCCAGCTGGCGCTGCATCTGGGCGTGGAGCTGGTTCGCTTCGATATGTCCGAATACATGGAGCGGCATACGGTGTCGCGCCTGATTGGCGCACCGCCGGGGTATGTCGGCTATGACCAGGGCGGGCTGCTGACCGAAGCGGTCAACAAGCAGCCCCACTCGGTGGTACTGCTGGACGAAATCGAGAAAGCCCATCCGGATATCTTCAACCTGCTCTTGCAGGTGATGGACCACGGCAAGCTCACCGACAACAACGGCCGGGAAGCAGATTTCCGCAACGTCATCCTGGTGATGACGACCAACGCCGGGGCCGAAGCAATGGCCAGCCGCGGGATTGGCTTCAATCCCAGCGACAGCAGCTCGGACGGCATGGAAGCCATTCGTCGTGGCTTCACGCCGGAGTTCCGCAATCGTCTGGACTCGATCATACAGTTCCAGCCGTTGCAGGGCGAAGTCATCGAGCGGGTGGTGGACAAGTTCATCCTCCAGCTCGAAGCACAGCTGGAAGCACGCGGCGTCGGGCTCACGGTCGAAGCCGAGGCGCGCAGCTGGCTGGCCGAGCGCGGCTACGATGTGAAGATGGGCGCACGGCCGATGGCCCGTGTGATCCAGGATCACATCAAGAAACCGCTGGCCGAAGAGCTTTTGTTCGGCCGACTGGCCAACGGTGGCCAGGTGGTCGTGCGCGTGGACGACGATGCGATCGAGCTCGATATCACGTCCCGAGAAATCGCCGAAGCCTGATTCGATCGACGATAGGCTCAACACGTGTATTCAAGGCCCGGTTTTACCGGGCCTTTTTTTTGGCAGCCACTTCGCGACGTGGCGTCCGGAATGCGTGGTCGTCGGCAAATGAACGCGAATGGAGGCAAGTAGCAGGTCAATCGCAGGGCCTTGGTTGGGAGGACTGTGCGGTGGTGGTCGACCCGCCGTGCAAGACTTTGTCCTTACCAATGCACGCCCATCAGGGACCGATTGTTTAACTTAAAACACTCGACGGGTTTGGGATGAGTTTTAAAAAACAAGTATCCTCAGTGAGTTATTGTTAATTATTAAAGTTGATACGAGTTCGAGTTTTTGCGTCAATCTGCGGAATCTGTATAACCCGCGGAGAGGGTTTTTCTGCTGTTTCGCGATAAGTCGTATAACACACGGCTGTTCAATGGAAATCTCGGGAGCGCGTGGTCAGTTTCCCGAGCCGGGCGCTGTCGTCGACGATATGTCGCGCCACGCAGTGGGTAACGGGGCCCTGGCGTTGCATGATGCCGTTGACCCGTAGCAGCCGGGCGCTGGTGACGGCCACGCGATAGCGGGCGAGCAGGTCGCGATGGATGACCACGTTCACGCAGCCGGTTTCGTCTTCGAGGGTGACGAAGGTCGTACCCTTGGCGCTGCCCGGGCGTTGGCGGATGGTGACCAGGCCGGCGACGTGCGCAGCGCGACGATCGGCCAGGGCATCGAAATCGCGGGCACAGAGCACGCCCTGGCGAGCCAGCTGCGGGCGTAACAGCGCCAACGGATGTCTGCGCAGGGTCAGGGCGGTACTGGCATAGTCGGCCACGATATCGTTGCCTTCGCGCGGCGCGGGCAGGGCCACTTCGGGTTCAGGCGCCTCGAGCCCGGCAAACAGATCGGCATGCACATGGGCGGCCGCGATCTGCCACTGCGCCTGGTGGCGATGTCCGGCCAGCCCGCGCAGGGCATCGGCCCGGGCCAGAGCGTCGCGGCAGCGCTGGCCCAGCCGGGCACGAGTGACCAGATCTGCCACCTGGGTGAACACAGCGTCGTTGCGTGCAGCGACGATGCGTTCGCCGGCTTCTTGCGACAGCCCCTTGATCAGCCTTAGACCCAGGCGCAGTGCAAAGGCTTGGGTATCGGTGCGTTCGAGCGTGCAGTCCCAGTCGGAGTGACACACATCGGCCGGGTGTACTGTCACCCCGTGACGTTTGACGTCGGCCACGATCTGGGCCGGTGCATAGAAGCCCATCGGTTGGCTGTTGATCAGGGCGGCCGCGAAGGCGGCCGGATAGTGGCATTTGATATACGACGACACATAGACGAGCAGGGCAAAACTCACGGCATGGGATTCAGGAAAGCCGTAGCTGCCGAAACCCTTGATCTGTTCGAAGATCCGATCGGCGAATTCTTCGGCATAGCCGTTGGCCCGCATGCCGCTCTTCAAGCGGTCGCGCCAGGGTTCGAGTCCGCCTTTCTTTTTCCAGGCGGCCATTGAACGACGTAGCCCGTCGGCTTCGCCGGCGCTGAAATTGGCCGCCACCATGGCGATTTTCATCACCTGTTCCTGAAAGATCGGCACACCGTGGGTGCGTTCGAGCACCCCGCGCAGGGCGTCGCTGGGGTATTCGATCTCTTCGCGCTTCTTTTCGCGGTTGAGCAGGTAGGGGTGGACCATGCCGCCCTGGATCGGGCCGGGGCGTACGATCGCCACTTCGACCACGAGATCGAAAAACCGCTGCGGGCGCAGCCGTGGCAGCATGGTCATCTGGGCCCGCGATTCGATCTGGAAAACGCCGACCGTATCGGCGGCCGAAATCATGTCGTAGGTGGGCCTGTCCTTGCCGGGAATGGTGGCCATGGTCAGCTGGCGGCCGTGATGGCGTTCGATGAGCGCGAAGCAGCGGCGCAGGCAGCTGAGCATGCCCAGTGCGAGCACGTCGATCTTCATCAGGCCGACCGCTTCCAGATCGTCCTTGTCCCATTGGATGATGGTGCGATTGGGCATGGCTGCCTTTTCCACCGGCACCAGCTCTTCCAGCGGTACTTCGGAGAGCACGAAACCGCCGACATGCTGGGATAGATGACGTGGAAACCCGATGAGCGTATCCACCAGCATGAGAATACGATCGAGATCGCCGGCATCGATATCGATACCGCGTTCGTCGAGCTGGGCGGCCAGGCTGCCGTCATCGCTGCGCCGCGACAGCGCGCCGGCCAGGGTGTCGATCTGGTCGACGCTCAGGCCCATGGCCCGGCCGACGTCGCGCATCGCGCTGCGCGGTCGGTAATGGATGACGGTGGCCGCGAGCGCGGCGCGCTGACGGCCGTAGCGGGCATAGATGTACTGAATGATCTCTTCGCGGCGTTCGTGTTCGAAGTCGACGTCGATATCCGGCGGTTCGTTGCGATCGCGCGAGATGAAGCGCTCGAAGAGCATGTCGTGGCGCAGCGGATCCACTTCGGTGATGCCCAGACAGAAACACACCACCGAATTGGCCGCCGAGCCGCGCCCCTGACAGAGAATGCCGCGTCGGTTCGCCTCTTCGACGATATCGTGGACGGTCAGAAAATAATGCGGATAGTTCTTTTCCTCGATCAGCGCTAGTTCGTGCTCGATCTGGCGACGTATCGCGGCATTCGTGCCGTCGGGCCAACGCCGCCGACAGCCGCGCTCCACCAGTGAGCGCAGATGCTCGAGCGCGGTCTGGCCCTGGGGCACCACTTCGGAGGGATAGTCGTAGCGGATTTCGCGCAGCGAAAAGCTGCAATCGGCGGCGATACGCAGGGTCGCGGCCAGCATGTTGTCGGGATAGAGAGCTGCCAGCGTCGAGCGCGGTCGCAGATAGCGTTCGCCGTTGGCGAACAATGCCCGCCCGGCGTTGTGGACGGTCGTGCCCAGGCGCAGGGCAGTGAACACGTCCTGCAGGGCACGCCGCGCCCGCCGATGCATATGGACATCGCCCACCGCGACCAGCGGCAGACCGTATCGGGCCCGCAGTTCATCGAGCCGGCGTCGGTGGGACATATCGGCGGCACGCCGATGCAGGGCCAGTGCGATATGACTCTGGCGCGGGTAGGTGGTGGCCAGCCAGGCCAGCAGATGATGCAGCGCCGGTATGGGTGGGCAGTCGTAATCGGGCAGGACCAGAATGCGGCAGTCGGCCAGGGTATCGGCCTGCAGGTCGGCCAGGCCGATACGGTAGTCGCCCTTGGCCACGCGTTGCCGGGCGTCGGTAATCAGCCGGCACAGGCGGGTATAGCCGTTGCGGTTGCGTACCAGCAGAATGACGGTCACGCCCTCGTCGAGGGTGAAACGGCTGCCCAGAATGAGATCGATAGCGCAGGCTTCGGCGGTTTGCAGGGCCCGTACCGCGCCGGCCAGGCTGCATTCGTCGGTCAGTGCGATCGCCTGATAGCCGAGTTCGGCCGCGCGGGCGACCAGTTCTTCCGGCGTGGAGGCGCCGCGCTGGAAGGAAAACCCGCTCACACAGCACAGCTCGGCATAGCCGAGCGCGCTCATCCGAACAGGCCGTGCATGTAATAGACCGGCGTGTCGCCGCTGGGGGCATGGGCCAGATCGCGATAGACCCAGAGCAGGCGTCCCTGGCCGTCGCGGGCGCGAAAATAATCGCGTCGGATGCTGTGTTCCCACCAGCCGGTTTCGATGCGCTCGGGGCCGGCGATCAGGGTCAGTTCTGCCGGCGCGCGTTCGGGCACGTCGAGCAGCCACATCGGGCGTGGGGCCGGGGTGGCGGTATGACGCGTTGCCGGCCGGTCGTGCCGGGCACTGGCCTGCTCCGGGCGGTGGTCGTCCACGTCGTGCAGCCAGCCGACTGCCTCGTGGCCCAGCCGCGCGCGCAGGCGATCGAGCACCGCCGGCCATTGTTCGATACCGGCGTGGTCGGGGTCGCGCCAGAGGCTGTCCTGGTCCTGTTCGAAACGACGCAGGCGATCGCTGGCCAGCGCGATTTCGAGCACTGGCGCGGCCAGGGTGACCCGGGCCAGTCGTTCGTTGGCGACGCGCTCCAGATGGTCTGCATCACGTGAGGGCGACGCCAGACGCAGCAGCAGGCGGGTGGGCGGCAAATCGTCGTGAATGAGCTTGAGCTGCAGCGTCTGGATGGTGGCATCCGCCCCCTGCAGAAACGCGGCCAACTCGGCGAACACGCGCCGCAGCAAGAATACCAGCCCCTGGGTCGTTTCGACCGCGCCGGTGAGTTCGTGACGGGTACCGTAGCGCTGCGGCAGGGTATAGAAGTCCAGCCCATGCGGGCGGCGCCCGCGTAGACATTCCAGCGCGTCCAGGGTCGGCTTGCCGTAGCGGCGTACCAGCGTGGAAGGCGGCAGGGCCAGCAGTTCGCCGGCAAGGCGCAGCCCGCTGGCCTTGAGCGACAGCGTGGTCTGGGCGTCGAGGTCCAGACAGGCCAGCGGCAGGCGGGCCAGACCTTGGGCACGGTGTTTGGGCGAAGGCGCACGCGCAAACGCCAGGGCGGCATGCGGGCTGTCGCCCACGCCCAGGGTATAGCGATAGCCCATGCGGTCGAGATCGGCACGTACGCGTTCGAGCAGGCGCTGGCGACCACCGAACAGGCGCAGGCTGGCGCCGATTTCGAACACCACGCGTGCGCATTCGACGCGGTCGCTGGCGCGTGCGATATGGACCTGGCTGCTGTAATGCCAGGCCCAGCCGCCCAGACGTTCGAGCGCGGCCCCTTCGCCGGCGATATGGCGTGCTAGCACGACGGCCTCGGGCACATGCATGCGTGCATCGGCCAGCAGCATGCCGCGGCGTACGCCTTGTTCGAGCGCGCAGGCGTCGGCGGCCACGACATGACGCCGGCCGCGCTGTTCGGCCACCACCAGCGTCGGGTTCGTAACCGGCGGCCGGTCGCGGGCGTCTGCGCGGCTATCGAGCGCCCAGTGGGGAAGACGAAGAGCGAGCCACATGGGGAACACGATCGGGTTGAGGAATATCGTTGCTGGCGCCTGCACGCAGCGCCGCCAGCTCGGCACGAGGGGTCTCGAATTGCCAGACGCGTTCGACGCCGGGCCGTAGTCCGGCAATACGGGCGCCGGCAGGGCCGCGGCATTTGAGTATCTCGATACGCTGGCCGCCGCCGCTGGCAGTGATCGCCAGGCGCAGGGCCGCCGGCGAGCGTTCGGCGGCAGCCCGGATATGGCGATAGACAAACACCGGACAGGCTGCCTTCTCGGCGGCCAGCTGCAGACGACGCAGGGCGGTTGTATCAAGACGGTCGGCCCAGACGACGAAACCGGCAAACGCATTCGCCCGTGCCATCTGTTCGACACACCACACTTTTTCGCTCTCGTTGCGACAGGCCACGAGCGGCACCCGGGCACAATCGATGCCGGCCTGGGTGAGCGCCGGGGCCTGCAGGGTCGGCGGCGGGGCGATGAAGGCGAGCTGGCGCTTGGGCTGTTCGCGCATGCGCCGGGCCAGGCCGTGCAACAGCAGGCTCAGCTCGCCCAGCCCTGCGTTGTTGCACAGCAGTTCGGTGACGGCGCCGATCGGATA
>DJIE01000007.1:7992-17233 GCA_002433465.1 Salinisphaera sp. UBA6602 | reverse complement strand
TTACCCGAGCGAGCTGCGCGCCGAGATCGATGCCGTCAACGAACGCGTTTATCACGACGTGAACAACGGCGTGTACAAGGCTGGCTTCGCGACCACGCAGGAGGCCTACGAACAGGCTTTCGAGAAGCTGTTCGCCACGCTCGACTGGCTCGACGCACGCCTGGCCGAACAGCGTTATCTGGCCGGCAACCGTATCACCGAAGCCGACTGGCGGCTGTTCGTCACCCTGGTGCGTTTCGACGCGGTTTATGTCGGCCACTTCAAGTGCAACCTGCGGCGTATTGCCGACTATCCGCATCTGTCGGGCTATCTGCGCGAGCTATACCAGGTGCCCGGTATTGCCGAAACCACCAATTTCGACCATATCAAGCAGCACTACTACCGCAGCCATCCGACCATCAACCCGACCGGTATCGTGCCGGTGGGTCCGGCCCTGGATCTGTATGCGCCGCACGGGCGGGCCGCGGCCGGCGCGCTGGACTAGGCAGGCGCTCGAACTCTGTCAGCGTCCGGTTGCGCAGGCTCGGTCCAGGCTTTTCTGCAGGCGTACGGCATGGTTGGAAAAAATCCAGTCCACGCCGCGCGCGATTTCGCGCCGACACATGGCGGGGCTGCAGATGAAGCCGCTGCCAACCAGCGAACGACGTTGATGCAGGCCCCGGATATGATGCGGTCGTAACAAGGCAAAGGGTCCGGCCAGACCGGCGCAGTCGTGGTTGAGCGCCCAGTCGTAGAGGTCGTTGAAGTTGAACTTGGCTACCGGCAGATGGCACCGCGCCGGCAGCTCGGCCACGGCTTCGAACAGGCGCGTATCCAGCGACAGCACGTGGAAATCCTGTTGTGGAACCAGCGGCGACAGCAGATCCAGTAGCCGCCGCTCGGCCTTGGCCGTACCCCGTGTCTTGATCTCGAGCATGAGATGGGCGCGCGTGGCGTAGCGCTCCAGAAAACTGTCCAGATGAGGCAGCTCCGGCACCCGCCGGCGCAGGGTGGGCCAGGGCGTGTCGGCCACCACGTCGTTGAGGCCGAATACGCGCTTCAGGTCGGCATCGTGAACCACCACCGGTTCGTCGTCGCGGGTAAAACGCACGTCGAACTCGATACCGGCCACGCCTGCGGCGATGGCCGGGTCGAATGCCGCGAAGGTGTTTTCGCGCACGCGCTGTCCGTCGCGTTCACCGCGATGCGACACGATACGGGCGTTCGCCAGCGCCTGCCGATCCGGGGCGCGATGCGGCAGCCGTGCCAGAACGGCCTCCGCGGTGTGGGACAATAAGGATTCAAGATGTCGATTCACGGCACGCAGTGATTCCAGCCGAACGATGGGCGCAAGTATAGAGGCCCATCGGCCTGGCAGGGCCGACCGAGCGAACACAAAGGATCGAAGCAGGCATGAAAACCGCTACCCGACTCGTGCATGCCGGGCGCGACCCGGCCCGGCAACAGGGCATGGTCAATCCGCCCGTCTATCACGCATCCACGGTGTTGTTCGAATCCCTTGATGCGCTCGAACGGGCGGCCGCCAACCCGTTCGAGGGCGTCTACTACGGGCGTAACGGTACGCCGGTGCAGTTCGCATTCGAATCGGCGGTGGCCGAAATGGAAGGCGCGCACGGCGCGGTCACCACCTGCTCGGGGCTGGCCGCCATCACCGCGGCGCTGATGAGCCATGCCCGGCAGGGCGCCCACTTTCTGGTAACGGATAACGTCTACGGGCCCACGCGCAAGCTATGCGACGGCCTGCTCCAACAGCTGGGCGTGACCACCGAGTATTTCGACCCGACGATTGCCCCTGAGGCCCTTGAAGCCCGCGTAACCGATGCCACGCGGGTGCTGTTCCTGGAGGCGCCGGGCTCGCTGACCTTTGAAATCAGCGATATCCCGGCTTTGGCCGGTGTGGCGCGTCGCCATGGCGTGACCGTGATGGCCGACAATACCTGGGCCACCCCGCTGTATTTCAACGCCTTCGACCACGGCGTGGATATTTCGATTCATGCCGCGACCAAGTATCTGGTCGGTCATGCGGATGCCATGCTCGGCGTGATCAACTGCAACGAAACGCACTACATGAACGTGCGCAAGACGGCGGCCGGTATGGGCTACTGTGCCGGCCCGGACGATATCTATCTCGGTTTGCGCGGGCTGCGCACGCTCGGCCAGCGTCTACCTACCCATCAGGCCAACGCGATCGCGCTTGCCGACTGGCTTGCCGATCAGCCCGCGGTGGCGCGGGTCATCCATCCGGCCCGTGCCGATCATCCACAGCATGCGCTGTTCGCCCGTGATTTCAGCGGCGCGAGCGGCCTGTTTTCGATCGTCCTGCAGCCGGTCGAGCGTGAGCGCCTGGCCGCCATGCTCGATCATCTCGAACTGTTCGGGATGGGCTTTTCCTGGGGCGGCTATGAAAGCCTGATTCTAGCGGTGGACCCGAATCGAAGCCGCACGGCCACGCGCTGGGCCCACGAAGGCCCCACGCTGCGTATTCATGCCGGTCTTGAGGCCGTGGACGACCTGATCGCCGATCTGGCAGCCGGCTTAAAGAGGTTGGCCGCCTAGCCGATATGCCCGACAGAGCGCGCTGCAGCCGGCAGTGCGTATTGCGAGGGCGATTCAATGAAAAAAATGCAGTGGCTGGGGGCCGTCGGCCTCGCGGCGATGGCCTGCGGTGCGCAGGCGGGTGATTTCGGCGTGGGCGCCGTGGCCGGCACGCTGGGCTTGGGCGGCCAGGTCTCCTATGCATGGACCGAGCGCGTCCAGACCCGTGCCATGGTCGCGGGCTTCAGCACCGACGTGGATTTCCAGGCCGAAGGCGGCAGCGATCTCGATTACAGCGGCAACGTCGACCTGTTGCACGGTGCCTTGTTGCTGGACTACCACCCCTTCGGCGGCGTGTTTCGCCTGACCGGTGGTGTGATGCTCAACGACGACAAGATCGATGGCAGCGCGGTCTGCGAACAGACGGTCTGCGATCTGGGTGATAACGAAGGCGTTCTCGTGCAGGGCGACCGCCTCGACGCGACCGCACGCTACGATTCGGTGTCGCCCTATATCGGCTTCGGCTGGGGCAAGTCGCCGGGTGCCGAGGGCGGGCTGGGCTTTAGCGCCGATATCGGCGTGTTCTATCTGGGCGATCCGGATGTGAACGTCAAGCTCAGCGGCGCATCCACGGTCAACCCGGTCGCACGCGATGCGGTGGAGCAGGAAAAGGACGGTATCGAGGACGATCTGGACAAGCTGCCGCTGTACCCGGTGGTGATGCTGGGCCTCGATTATCGGTTCTGAACGACTTCGTTCGCTGGTTTGATGCCAGCCCGGCATAGCCGACGACCGGGGCGCATTGCATGGCGCTCCGGTCGAATCCATTGCTGCGCTGTCAGTCGGTATGCATTCGCATCGAGAAATCGGTGGCACGAATATGCTTGGTCAGGCCGCCGATGGAAATACGATCCACGCCGGTATCCGCGACCTCTCGGACATTGCGCAGGCTGATATCGCCCGAGGCCTCGATCACGATATCGCGGCGAAAGCGCCGCCGGTGCGCGTCGGCCATGTTCACCGCGCGTGCGAGCACATGGCTTGCCAGGTTATCGAGCAACACGCCGTCGCAGCCGGCTTCCAGGGCCTGCTCCAGCTCTTCGAGCGTTTCGATCTCCACCTGCACGAACTGGCCGGCCGCGATTTCACGTGCTTTGGCGACGGCGGTTTCGATGGAGCCGGCCGCCATGATGTGATTCTCCTTTATGAGAATGGCGTCGAACAGCCCGAAGCGATGGTTCACGCCACCGCCGCAGCGCACCGCATAGCGTTGCGCGCTGCGCAGGCCGGGCAGGGTCTTGCGGGTATCGATGATCTGGGTATTCGTGCCCTTGACCCGCTCGACGAAATCGAAGGTGCAGCTGGCCACGCCGGACAGCAGCTGCAGGAAATTCAAGGCCGTGCGCTCGCCGCTCAGCAACGCCCGTACCGGGCCCGTGATCTCGCAGACGGGCGTGTTCGAGTGGATGCGCTGGCCGTCGTCGGCAAGCCAGTCGACACGCACCCGCTCGTCGAGCGCGGTGAAGCTGCGTTCGAACCAGGGTGCGCCGGAGAGAATCGCGTTTTCGCGCACGATCACTCGGGCCTTGGCCTGTAGGCCGTCGTCGGCGAGCGCCGCGTTGCGATCGCCGTCGCCAATGTCTTCGGCAAGCGCGCGTTCGACGGTGCTGTCGATATCGTCGGGCAGGGTGAGATCGATCTGCGGCATGGCTTATCTCGCGTGGTATTGATCGGGGCGCAAAACAGCGCAAACGCGTCAGCTGTTTGCAACGCCAGCGAAAAAATGAACGTCGCCATCTTTCAGTCGTTCATTTCTCCGTGGCTTGGCGACCTGCGGCCGCGGCACGTATGCGTAGGCGCGTCGTCTACCCGGCTTTTTCTATGCCGGGCTTCTGACAGGACGGCGCAGTATAAGACATCGCCCCGCGCCCGCGGGTGCCGGCAGCTCAGGCGCGCGCCAGGCGCAAACCGGCGTGTACATGGCGATGGGTGGGCGGGTAGAAGTTGCGAAAGCCGGGCCGACGCACCTCGGGCTCACTGTGCACGCTGGCCCCGCGCGCAACGAAATGCGCGCCGTCGAACCAGGGCATGGAATAGCCGTCGTAGGGAAAGGGACGAAAACCGGGGTAGGGATAGAAGGCGTCGGCGCACCACTCCCAGACCTGCTCGACATCGCGCAGCACACCCGCGCGGCGTGCGGCTTCCCATTCCAGTTCGCGCGGCAGGCGAGCCTGCGCATAGCGGGCATAGGCGCGGGCTTCGTACCAGCCGATGCCGTGTACGGGCTGCTGGCCTGTATCGGCCGCTTCGTCGCCGGCAATGGCCCAGCCTTCGGCAAGCGGTTGCCAGTGCTGCGGGTGTTCCACCGCGGCCTGCTCGCGCCAGGCCCAGCCGGGCGCATCCCACCACTCGCGGCGCTGGTAACCGCCGCTTTCGATGAACCCCAGCCACTGGGCGTTGGTCACGCAGTGCGGCGCGATGGCGAAGGGGGCCGGGTAGGCGGTGAATACGGGCTGTTCGTTATCGTAGGCATCGATGGTGTCGGTGCCGATATTCACGCTATGGGCCGCTATCGTTTCGAAGTGGCTATCGGGCGCGGCCGGTTCCATCGTCAGCGCTACGGGTTCGTGCGCGTCGAGCGCCAGCTGGGCGCGCACCAGGCGCATGGTTTCCAGATGCTGGGCATAGTGCTGGCGTACGAATGCGGCGAGGTAGCCGTCGGCGAGCAGCGGATGATCGACGTCGTTCGCGCGCTGCCAGTAGGCATCGTTCTGTTCGGCCAGTGCGCTGGCCCAGGCGCGCAGATCGGCGGCGTCGGGTAGGCGGGCGCTGCGTTCGTCCTTGGCCGAGATTTCCGGCACGTACAGATCGCGCCACGCGTGGGTGACCGAGGTGTCGCCAAACACGCGCTCGGCCAGCCAGTAGGTTTCCATGAACAGTACATGGCCGACGTGCCAGAGCATGGGGCTGAGTTCGGGATGGCTCTGACAGCGTTGCTGGGCGGGGGTGAGCCCGTCGAGCATGGCCACGCTTGCCTGCCGCAGCTGGGCGATACGAGTGGGCGGGTTGGCGGTCATAGCGATTCCCGTCGCGGTGGTTGTCCGGCTTCGGCGATGATCAGTTCGCCCGACGCTACTTCAGTCCAGCCCGGCTGGTCATCAAACGCTTCCGAGCCGATCGCGGTACCGCCATGCCAGTCGGCACTGAAATACAGCGACGGCGCGTCGCCGTTCACGGCGGCCCGCACGGCCACCATCTGCTGGCCGTCGCTGGCAATCATGTTCAGCAATGCCCGCACCTCGGGCGCGTCGGCAAGCCATGTACGAATAAGCCCGATCACCGCGCGCAGTCGTTCGCTGAGCGTGCCGGTCTGCTGGCGCATCAGCGCGAACAGATACTCCGAATCGGTGTTGCCGTTGATGGTGGTTTCGATTTCGGGCGCTATATCGGCGCGCAGCTGCGAGCGCAGGGTCCGGGCGAAGTCGTCGATGAAGCCGTTGTGGGTGAACAGCCAGTCGTCGCTGTAGAACGGCTGGGTATTGGCATAGTCGGTGCCCAGGCCGGCGGTGGCGCTGCGCACATTGGCCAGCCACAGCGGAGATTGCAGGCTGCGCCCCAGCGATGCGAGATTGATATCGGCCCAGATGGGCAGAATTTGTCGATAACCGGCGGGGCGGCCGCTTTCATCCAGCCAGGCAGCCCCCCAGCCGTCGGCATTGACGGTCGCGCTGACCATTTCGCGTGCGGCCCACGCCTGGTGGCCGAGGCCATGCGGCGGGTCGGTGATCAGCGCGCGCAGCGCCAGCGGGCGCGCGCCGATGAAGCCGGCAATTCGGCACATCCGTACAAATCCGAAATATTAAGGTTACCCACCGATGATAACCTTCCGGAATCAACACGCCCAACGATCCGCAAAGCGGAACAGCACGTTATGACCAATTCCCCGACCGGCGCGCGCCTGACCAGCACGCACGTGGTGCCCGACCGGCCGCTGGCGTCCTTGGCGGACGACGTACGCGCGGGTCTGCTCGCGCGCCCGCGCTGGCTGTCGCCGAAATACTTCTACGACGACCATGGCTCGGCCCTGTTCGAGGCGATCTGTGCGACGCCCGAGTACTACCCGTCACGCAGCGAAGCGGCGCTGCTTGCCGCCCACGGCCGAACGATCATCGAAGCGTCCTCGCCCGAACATATTCTCGAGCTGGGCAGCGGCAGCTCGCGAAAGACCCGGCATCTGCTCGACGCCTGCGATGCCTTGAATCGGCCCTGTCGATACTGGCCGTTCGACGTCAGCGCGCAGATGATGCTGGACGCCGGCGCCGAGCTGGTGGCGGACTATGACTGGCTCACCGTCCATGCCCTGATTGGCGACTACACCGGCGGCCTGTCGACCGTGCCCCTGCCCGAAGACGGTCGTCGCCTGATCGTGTTCCTTGGCGGCACGCTGGGCAATTTCGAGCCGGCGGATGCGCTGGCCATGCTCGAACAGATTGCCGCGCTCATGCGCGACGACGATCGCCTTCTACTGGGCATTGATCGGGTCAAGGACACGGCCACGCTCGAGGCCGCCTACGACGATGCACAAGGCGTGACCGCCGACTTCAACCGCAACGTGCTACGGGTGCTCAATCGCGAACTCGATGCCGATTTCCCGGTTGAGGCGTATCGCCACCGCGCGCTTTTCGATCGCGATAATGCCCGTATCGAGATGCGCCTGACGGCCGATTATGCCCACCGGGTGAGGCTGGCGGCGTTGGATACGGCTATCGATATCGACGCCGGCGAGGAGATCGTGACCGAGTTCAGCCACAAGTTCACGCCGGACACTCTTCGCGCGCTGCTCAACGCAGCCGGTCTGGCGATGGACCGCCATTTCGAAGCCGAGGGCGGTGCCTATTCGCTGGTGCTGGCGCGCCGGGCCTGACGGCCCGGCAGACGGGGCGGCGCGGGTCAGTCCGCGTCGAGCAGATCCAGCAGCAGCGCTTTCTGGGCATGCAGGCGGTTTTCGGCCTCGTCCCAGACCACGCTGTGGGGCCCGTCGATGACTTCGGCGCTGACTTCCTCGCCGCGATGGGCGGGCAGGCAGTGCATGAACAGGGCGTCGTCCTTGGCCCAGCTCATCAACGCCTTGTTGACCTGGAAATTGGCGAAGTCGGCCAGACGGACCTCGCGGTCGTCCTCGTCGCCCATGCTCGCCCAGACGTCGGTGACCACCAGATCGGCGCCGTCGGCGGCCTGGGGCGCATCGTCGCAGATCACGGCACGTTCGCCGCAGGTTTTGAGAATCTGTGGATTCGGGCCGTAGCCCTCGGGCGCAGCGATCCGCAGCTCGAAACCCAGCAGGCGGGCAGCCAGCATGTAGGAATGGCACATGTTGTTGCCGTCGCCGATCCAGGCCACCGTCTTGCCGCCTATATCGCCGCGGTGTTCCTGATAGGTCTGCAGGTCGGCCAGCAGCTGGCAGGGGTGAAAGCGGTCGGTCAGCCCATTGATGACCGGAACGCTGGCGTAGGCCGCAAAGCGTTCGAGCATGTCGTGGGAGTGGTTGCGAATCATTACCACGTCGACCATGCGCGAGAGCACGCGGGCGGTGTCCTCCACCGGCTCGCCGCGCCCGATCTGGGTATCGCCCGGCGACAGGAAGATGGCGTGACCGCCGAGCTGCGTCATGCCGGCCTCGAACGATACGCGGGTGCGCGTAGAGGCTTTTTCGAACAGCATGCCGAGCGTACGCCCGACGAAGGGCTGTTTGCCGCGCGGTTCGCGCTTTAGCGCAATGGCGTTGTCGATCACGCGGCGAATGCCGTCGGCGCCCAGGTCATCCAGGCTCAGAAAGTGGCGCAGGGTCATGGTCAGCTTGCTTGGTTGGAACGTGTGGAATGGCTCGCCGGCGCGGCGACGCTTTCGATGAGATAGCACACGCCGTCCACCAGTCGTTCGACCTCGGCCGGGCCGATGATCAACGGCGGCAGCAGTCGAATGACGTTGGCGGCGGTGACGTTGAGCAGAATGCCCTGTTCGCGGGCGGTGTCCACGAGATGTGCGCAGGGCTCGGCCAGCTCGATGCCAATCATCAGGCCCATGCCGCGGATATCCTTGACGTGGTCAAGGCCGTCGACGCGCGCCTCGATCTGGCTGCGAATGGAATCGCCCATGGCCTGGGCATGGGCCAGCAGGCCCTGGGTTTCGATGGTTTCCAGTACGGCCAGCGCCGCACGACAGGCCAGCGGATTGCCGCCAAAGGTGGAACCGTGGCTGCCCGGCCCGAACAGGGGCGTGGCCTTGCCGGAGACCAGCGCCGCGCCGATGGGCACGCCGCCGGCCAGCCCCTTGGCCAGGCCCATCACATCCGGGGTGATGCCGGTGGCCTGGTGGGCGAACCAGTGGCCGGTGCGGCCGACGCCGCTTTGTACTTCGTCGACCATCATCAGCCAGTCGCGTTCGTCGCAGAGCCGGCGTATGCCGGGCAGAAAGTCGGCCGGCGGTACGCGCACGCCGCCTTCGCCCTGAATCGGTTCGACCAGCACCGCGGCGATATTGGCGTCGTCGAGCGCGGCGATAGCGTCGAGATCGCCATAGGGTACGCGCAGAAAGCCTTCCGGCAAGGGTTCGAAGCCTTTCTGGGCATTGGCATTGCCGGTCGCGGCCAGGGCGGCGAGGGTGCGCCCATGAAAGGAATTCTCCATGACCACGACCACCGGCTTAC
>DJIE01000007.1:7475-7699 GCA_002433465.1 Salinisphaera sp. UBA6602 | reverse complement strand
AAGGAATTTTCCATGACCACGACCACCGGCTTGTCGATGCCGCGCTTGTGGCCATGCAGCCGGGCCAGCTTGATGGCGGCCTCGTTGGCCTCGCTGCCACTGTTGCCGAAGAATACGGCGTCCATGCCGGCGACTTCGCACAGGCGGTCGGCCAGACGCGTCTGGACGTCGATCTCGTAGAGGTTGGAGGTGTGCAACAGTCGGCCGGCCTGATCGGCAATGGC
>DJIE01000007.1:6876-7160 GCA_002433465.1 Salinisphaera sp. UBA6602 | reverse complement strand
TCGGCCGGCCTGATCGGCAATGGCCTCGACCAGTGCCGGATGGGCATGGCCGAGCGTGTTCACCGCGATGCCGGACAGGGCATCGAGATAGCGCTCGCCCTGGCTGTCGAACAGCCACGCGCCTTCGCCGCGCTCGAAGGCGATGGGCTGGCGTTTATAAGTCGGAATTAGATGCGAATTGGCCATAAGGCGTCCTGATGGGGTGGTTGCATACGTCGAAACCGGATCGCCGCAATACCGATCCCCCAAACGAAAAACGACCCCGCCGCATCGCGACGGGGCCG
>DJIE01000007.1:0-6483 GCA_002433465.1 Salinisphaera sp. UBA6602 | reverse complement strand
CCAGTTGACGACGTTCCACCAGGCATCCACGTATTCCGGCTTGCGGTTCTGGTACTTCAGGTAGAAGGCATGCTCCCAGACGTCCAGGCCCATCACCGGCTTACCGGACTCGGACACCACGTCCATGATCGGGTTGTCCTGGTTCTGGGTGGACACGATCTTGAGCTGGTTGCCCTGCGGGACCAGCCATACGAAGCCCGAACCGAACAGGCCGGTGGCCGCGTTCGTGAACTCTTCCTTGAAGGAATCGAAGGAGCCGAAGCTGGAGTCGATGGCCGTACCCAGGCCGCCGGTCGGCTTGCCGCCGCCGGAAGGCGACATGCTGTCCCAGAAAAGGATGTGGTTGAAGTAACCGCCACCCTGGTTGCGAACGCCGGGGCCGTGCTGGCCGGCCTTGGACAGAATCGTTTCCAGATCCTGATCTTCGAGCTCGGTGCCTTCGATGGCTTTCTTGAATTTGGTCAGATAAGCGTTGTGATGCTTCTCGTAGTGAATCTCCATCGTACGACCGTCGATATACGGTTCGAGCGCGTCGTAGTCATAAGGTAGATCGGGCAGTTCAAATGCCATGACGTATCCCTTGTATTGAGATGAGTGAATCAACGCCGACTAGTTATATAGGGTTTGTCCGTCATTTTTCAAAGCGCGGCGGGCATATCCGCGCTGCCACGCGGCTTTGCCGCACCACACGACGGGCGGTTTGCGCGGGCGCTGCGAGGGCCTGTCGCGGTATCGCGCAGCCTGTCCGCAAGGGGCGAGTCGCCGTGTCGAGCGTGCCAGGACCGATACGCGCAACGCCGCGGGCCGCGCCGGCTTATTCTGGTGGGCGATCCAGGCCGTGCCGACGAGTGCCCGCCTGGCGCGGGCTCGTACGAAACGTCGACAGGCCCTAGACTCGACCCCATGAACGATAAAGCGCATTCCAAGCCCGCCGACGCCATCGAACTGGCGATTTTCGCCAGCCGTATCACCGCGGTCTGTGAAGAGATGGGCGCGAGCCTCGCGCAGGCTGCCTTTTCGCCCAATATCCGCGATCGGCTGGATTACTCCTGCGCGGTGTTCGATGCGCAGGGGCGGCTGTGTGCTCAGGCGGCGCATATCCCGGTGCATCTCGGCAGTATGGCGTATGCGATGGCCGATATCGTCGCCGCGCGCGATTGGGCGCCGGGGCAGATGATCGCGCTCAACGATCCGTATCTGGGCGGCACGCACTTGCCGGACGTGACCCTGATCGCGCCGCTGTTCGTGGGCGAGCAGCTGGTCGCCTTCGTGGCCAATCGTGCCCACCACGCCGATATCGGGGCCGACTCGCCCGGGTCCATGCCGCTGTCGAGCAGCCTCGATGAAGAAGGGCTCGTGATCGCGCCGGTCGCGCTGGTGGATAACGATCGTATCGACGAATCGGTACTGGGTGGTTGGCTCGAGCATCTGCGCAACCCGCCGATTGCACGCGGGGATTTCAGCGCCCAGATCGCGGCCAATCGGGTCGGCTTGAAACGTTTGTCGGCGCTGATCGGCGAGGGCGAGGCCGCTGATGTGCATGCCTTTCGCGAGCGGCTGCGCGAGTACAACGACTATGCCCGGGAACTGGCCGCCAGCGCGCTGCGCGAATTGCCCAACGGCCGCTATACGTTCACCGATGTGCTCGACGACGACGGTCAGGGCAACCGCGACCTGGCGATCGCCTGTCGGATCGATATCGACGATGGCCGTATCGCCGTCGATTTCGACGGCAGTGCGCAGCAGACGGCAGGCAACGTGAACTGCCCGCTTTCGGTGACCGCCGCGGGCGCGCTCTATGTTTTTCGTTGCCTGATGCCGGAACAGGTACCCGCCTGTGCCGGGGCGTTCGAGGATATCCAAATCAGCGCCCCCGAAGGGTCGCTGCTCAACGCACGCCATCCGCGCGCGGTGGCAGCCGGCAACGTGGAAACCAGCCAGCGCGTCGTGGATGCCGTGCTCGGCGCGCTCGCCCACGCCATCGACGATCGTATTCCGGCAGCCAGCCACGGCAGCATGAACAACGTCGCGCTGGGCTCGCACGGTGCCGATACAGCCTGGGATTATTACGAAACCATGGGCGGCGGCCTGGGCGCCGGACCGAATCGGGCCGGCGCCAGCGGTGTACAGGCCCATATGACCAATACGCTCAATACACCGGTCGAGGTACTCGAGCGTCATTTTCCCCTGCGCATGCGTCGCTATGCGCTACGCCGCGACAGCGGCGGCACGGGCGCACACCGCGGCGGGGACGGGCTGATCCGCGAGATCGAGTTCCTTGCCGAGGCCAGCTATACGGTGCTCGCCGAGCGCCGCCGGCATGCGCCCTGGGGGCGCGCGGGCGGGGGCGATGGCGCGCCGGGCGAAAATCGGCTCGATAGCGATACGCTCGCACCGAAATGCACCGGCGTTGCAAACGCCGGGCAGCGCCTCATGATCATCTCGGCCGGCGGCGGCGGTTACGGCGTTTCGTCGTAACGTGGCCTCGACAGGCGCGTTATAATCGAGCTAATAACAGTTTTTTCGAATCAGAGGACAACGCCATGAGCGCGAAGGCAATGGAAGTCATCAAGAACGAGGTCGAGAACAATCCGATCGTGCTGTACATGAAGGGCACCCCGGACTTCCCGCAGTGCGGTTTTTCGGCACGCAGCGCCGAGGCGATCAAGGCCTGCGGCGTGCCGTTCAAGGCCGTCAACGTATTTGACGACGAAGAGATCTATCGCCAGGGCGTGAAGGTCTATTCGAACTGGCCGACCATTCCGCAGCTGTTCGTCAACGGCGAGCTGGTGGGCGGTTCGGATATCGTGATCGACATGTTCCAGTCCGGCGAGCTCAAGACGATGCTCGAAAACGCAGCCAACAAGGGCTGATTCGAATTCCAGCGCTGCCGGCACAAGCCGGCGGCCTGCTTTTTACGCGAGATATACAAGGAGTAGCGGCCCATGGCCTACAAGCACGTGCGCTTGCCCGAAGACGGACAGAAGATCACCGTCGAAAACGATCAGATGAATGTGCCGGACAACCCCATCCTCGGCTATGTCGAGGGCGACGGGATCGGCCCCGATATCACCAAGGCCTGTCTGCGCATCTGGGACGCGGCGGTCGAGAAAGCCTATGGCGGCAAGCGCAAGATTCATTGGGCCGAGCTGTTCATGGGCGAAAAGGCTGCCAAGGTCTACGACGGCGACTACTTCCCGGCCGAAACGCTGGAAGCCATCAAAGACTTGTGGGTCGCCATCAAGGGCCCGCTGACCACGCCGGTCGGCGAGGGCTTTCGCTCGCTCAACGTCTCGCTGCGCCAGGAACTCGACCTCTACGCCTGTGTTCGCCCCGTGCGCCACTACGCGGG
Source organism: Salinisphaera sp. UBA6602 (assembly GCA_002433465.1). Lineage (GTDB taxonomy): Bacteria > Pseudomonadota > Gammaproteobacteria > Nevskiales > Salinisphaeraceae > Salinisphaera. Next base: position 3,131 of record DJIE01000007.1, on the reverse strand, counting down.
CGTGCCGTCGCCGCTGAAAGACCCGGGTAAGGTCGACGTGGTGATCTTTCGCGAGAACACCGAAGACGTCTACTGCGGTATCGAATACCAGTCCGGCACCGACGAGAACAAGAAGCTGGCCAAATTCCTCAAGGAGGAAATGAAGGCCGATTTCTTCGAGGATGCCGGCCTGGGCATCAAGCCGATCTCGGAATTCGGCACCAAGCGTCTCGTGCGCAAGGCCATCCAGTACGCGATCGACAACGGCCGCGAATCGGTGACCCTGGTGCACAAGGGCAACATCATGAAGTTCACCGAGGGCGCCTTCCGTGCCTGGGGTTATGAAGTCGCCCGCGAGGAATTCGGCCACTGCACGATCACCGAGGACCAGCTGTACTCCGAGTACAACGGTCGTCAGCCGGAAGGCAAGATCGTGATCAAGGATCGCATCGCCGACATCATCTTCCAGCTCATGCTGCTGCGCCCGGACGATTTCGACGTGCTGGCCACCATGAACCTCAACGGCGACTACCTCTCGGACGCCGCGGCGGCCGAGGTCGGCGGTATCGGCATCGCCCCGGGTGCCAACATGTCCGACAACATCGCCGTGTTCGAGGCCACCCACGGCACAGCACCCAAGTACGCCGACAAGAACAAGGTCAACCCCGGTTCGCTGCTGTTCTCGGGCGTGAACATGCTCGAATACATCGGCTGGCAGGAAGCCGCTGACCTGATTTCGCTGGCCTATCCGGAAGTGCTCGCGGACAAGATCGTGACCTACGATTTCGCCCGCAACATGGAAGGCGCCACGGAAGTCGGCACCAAGGAATTTGCCGATGCGCTGATCGAGCAGATCAACGGCGGTATCGACCTGGAAACCAAGCGCAAGCAGCGCAGCGAAAAGCTTGCCCGCGAGCGCAAGCAGCGTGAAATCCGTCGTCTGCTTCAGCCCATGGAAGAAATGATCGCCAGCGGGCGCACGCCCACGAGCGTATCGGACGTGATGACGCGTACGCTGATTACCGTCACCGACGAGACCAGCGTGCATGACGCCATGCACGAGATGCGCAAGAACGAAGTCTCGTCGCTGGTGGTCGAGCCCAACGATTCCGGCGAGTGGGGCATCATGACCCGTCGCGATATCGTCACCAAGATCGTGCGCGAGGGTAAATCGCCCACGGATATCACGGTGGGCGAGATCGCCTCGCGCCCGGTGGTCACCGTGGCCCCGGAAACGCATCTGCGCGATGCGGCCAACACCATTGCCGAGAACAACATCAGCCGTTTGCTGGTGGCCGGCAAGGATGGCGAGCCGATGGGCATCACCACCGAAACCGATATCTTCGGTGCCATCGAGCAGTCCGGTTGGCTGCCGGAAGCCTGATACCGGCTTGGCATGAAGTGATACGAGCGGGCCACGTTTCGACGTGGCCCGCTTGTTTGTATCAGATAAAAAACAAGAGGCCTCGCAGCACGTGGATCACAGCCCGTCTTCTGTAGCGCAACGTATCGGCATTGTCTTGATAGGCGACGAACTGCTGTCGGGGAAGCGCCAGGACAAGCACATGCCGCGGGTCATCGAGATCCTCGACGCGCGGGGCATGGAGCTGTCCTGGGCACGCATGGTCGGCGACGATGCCGGGCTGCTGGAAGCCACGCTGCGCGAAACGCTGGCAGGTAACGACATCGTGTTCAGCTTTGGCGGTATCGGTGCTACCCCCGACGACCGAACCCGCCAGTGCGCGGCGGCTGCAGCCGGCGTGGCGCTGGAATTCAATGCCGAAGGCCGAGCGCTGCTGGAAGCGCGGTTCGGTGACGAGGCCTATCCCAAGCGCATCCACATGGTGGAGTGGCCGGTCGGTGCTACGGTCATTCCCAACCCGGTCAATCAGGTGCCCGGTTTCAAGTTCGGCCACCATCATTTCGTGCCCGGTTTCCCCAGCATGGCCTGGCCGATGATCGAATGGGTGCTGGATACCCACTACCCGCATCTGCAGCGCGCAGAACGCAACGTCGAACGGCTGCTGGAAGTGCTCGACACCCCGGAAAGCGCGCTCATAGACCTCATGCAACAGGTCATGGACGCACATCCGGATGTGCGTATCGCCTGTCTGCCGAACGCCAGCGGCAAACGTTCTATCGAATTTGGGGTAAGGGGAACGCCGGTTGCGGCCGATAATGCCTTCACAGCGCTCGTGGCCGCGTTGGAAGCGGCCGATGTGCCGCTCGGTCGCGGCCGGCCATAACCGCCGGTCGATCCAGTTACGGCGTTGTAGTGCTTTGTAATTTAGAAGTTTTTTGAAGATGCCGGTGTCGGAGTGAACGCTCCCCCGGGGGAGGCCTTCTTGCAGCAGTCGAACGCAACGTCTTTATCCCGGATCACCTCGGTCTTTCGTGGCGGTATGTCCCGCTACGCCGTTTATGGCTTCGCGATCGCGGTATTCGCGGTGCTGATGGCCACCGTTGCAGCGGTCATGCTATCGGGCGAGTCGCTGACGCTGGCCAATCTATACGCGGCCCAGGTGGGCAACCCCATGCTGCTGGCACTGGACCTGATGCCTTTTGTCTTCGCCCTGTGGGGCCAGGGCGTGGCGGTGGTCTTTGCCGACGATTCGGCGCGCGCGCGATCCAAGAACCCGGATGGAGAGCACAACGAAAAGCTCGCGCTCCAGGCCGAAGCACGGCGTCTCGAACAGGAAGACACGTTGACCGGTTTGGCCAACCGCGCTTACTTTTTGCAGCAGCTCGACGCCACGCTGGGCAACGCCGAGCTCAATCGCACGCGGGTCGGCGTGATCGTGCTCGACCTCGACGGCTTTTCGGAAGTCAACGATCAGTTCGGCGCGGCCAACGGGGATCGCGTACTCAAAAGCGTGGCACGCCGGCTCTCCAACGCCACGGAAAATACCGGCTCGATTCTGGCCAGACTGGGCGGCAACAGCTTCGGCCTGGCGGTCGACGCCCTGCAATCCACCCGCGCGCTCGAAGACCTGGCCCAGCGCATGCGCGACGTCCTGATTCCGCCGTGTACGCTGGACAAGCTCTCGTTGAACCTCGCTGCCAGCGTTGGCGGTGCGATCTATCCGGACAACGCCACCGATTCCTTCGGGCTGGTGAATGCCGCCGACGGGGCTATGCAGCATGCCAAGGCC
>DJIE01000072.1:575-24684 GCA_002433465.1 Salinisphaera sp. UBA6602 | reverse complement strand
GCAGGCGGTATTCGCCGGTGGACAGGGCCACGGCCACGCCGTCTTCGTCGACCAGCTCCTGTTGCGCGGTATGGAAGGTCCAGCGATCGAAGCGCACGGCGCTGCGCTCGGGCTGGTTGCGCTGGGCCGGCAGCGCCGTGGCCCGCCGCAGCACCGCGCGAATGCGCGCGAGCAGCTCCCGCGGCGAGAACGGCTTGGTGACATAGTCGTCCGCGCCCATTTCCAGGCCGATGATGCGATCCGTTTCGTCGGCCACGGCAGTCAGCAGCACGATGGGAATGTCGTGGGTTTCGCCCAGCCAGCGACACAGGCTCAGGCCGTCCTCGCCGGGCATCATGATATCCAGCACGACCAGATCGAAGGCCGATTCGCGCACCAACCGCCGCGCCGCGGCCGCATCGGCCGCCGCGGATATGCGAAAGCCGTGATCGCGCAGATAGCGGGTCAGCGAATCGCGAATATCGCGATGATCGTCGACAACGAGAATATGCGGCTGCGGCTCGGCCATGACGGGCTCGTGAACGAATGGCCGGGCCAATATAACCCGCCATCCGGGCGTTTTTACGCGGCCGTTGTATCGAGCTCTGCCAGGGCCGGGGCCTCGACACACTTTGCGACAAATTCATCGCCTGCCGACAGATTTGCACGACATTTGTGCGCGTTAATGGCGTTCGAGACAGGGCCAGCACGGCCCGTATCGCCCCCCAAAGGAGACATCCATGAAACACCGTATTCTCATGACCGCCCTCACCGCCGGCCTGGTCGGCATCGCCAGCGCCCATGCCAAGCCCATGCACGATTCCGACAAGCTGTTCGACGCGCTCGATGCCGATGGCAACAGCAGTCTGAGCCAGCAGGAACTGTCGAACATGCGCCAAGCCATGGCCAAACTGCGCTTCGATACTGCCGATACCAACGGCGATGGCCAGATCGACAAGGACGAGTTCATGGCCCAGGCCCAGCAGCGCGCCGAGCGCATGTTCGAGCGCCTGGATGCCAACGGCGACGGCAGCCTGGACGCAAGCGAAGCCCGCCCGCCGCAGCACGGCAAGCACGGCGGCGACAAGTCGAAGCACGCCGAAAACGGCGCCGATAAGCCGAACAACCACGGCAAGCGCGACGATATGTTCAAGAAAATGGACAGCGACGGCGACGGCCTCGTGTCACGGGAAGAGTTCAAGCAGGCCATGCAGCGCCACCACGACCGTATGGCACAGGAACACGACAAGCGTTCGCCGTAACGTCCGAAACGACGGCCCGCTGCCCGCCCGGCGAGCCCGGGCCGTCTCGTCTGCCCGTCGGCGTTCGTGCCGGCGGGCTTTTCACAGCCGTTAGAATGAGTCGCCGATTCCCGTGACCCTGTCGCCGCCCATGCGTTTTGCCGCTCTTGCCTGCCTGTGCCTGGCGTTCGCCGGCTGTGCGACGACGCCGCTCGACGAACTGGCCGAACCCGCATTCGAGATGCCGGCCCGGTTTGGCGCCAGCGGCGAAGCAGCCACGGATAGCCGCTGGTGGACCGCCTTCCACGATCCGGGGCTGAATACGCTGGTCGAACGCGCGCTGGGCAACAACTTCAGCCTGGCCTCGACCTATGCCCGTGTCGAACAGGCCCGGGCCACGCTCGCCAGCGCCAATGCCGACCTGTTCCCGAGCGTGGATGCGAGCTTCGAACAAAGCGGCACGCGGCGGTCGAACAACGGCGCGAGCGTGAGCGGCAGCACTGCCGGCAGCAACGGCATCGTGCTTGACCAGAGCGGCTCGAACTGGAGCGAAACGCGCACCCTGCAATTTTCGGCGGCCTATGAACTCGATCTGTGGGGGCGGCTGCGCAATGCGCGCAGCGCGGCCCTGTTCGATGCCCGCGCGACCGCGGCCGACTACCAGGCGGCTGCCATTACGCTCACCGCCGATCTGGCCAGCAACTGGTATCAGCTGCAGGAACTGCGCGCACGTATCGCGCTGCTGGAAAGCCAGATTCAGACCAATCGCGACGTGCTCGACCTGACCACCTATGCCTTCAAGTACGGCCAGAGCCAGGCCGCCGACGTACTGCGCCAGCGCCAGGCGGTGGAGTCGGTACGCGGCCAGCTCGAGCAGGCCCAGGCTAGCGAAGCGGTACTCGAACACGCCCTGGCCACGCTGGTGGGCGTCGCGCCTAAAGACCTGGACATACCCGAAGGCGATCTCATCGAACTGCCCGCCCTGCCGGACACCGGCGTGCCCGCCGCCGCGCTCATGCGCCGGCCGGATGTGCGCCAGCAATTCTATTCGCTGGCCGCGGCCGATCGGCGGGTCGCGGTGGCCGTGGCCAATCGCTATCCACAGCTGTCGCTGTCGGCGAGCGTATCGGCGACCAACGATTCCGGCGATCTGTTTTCCAACTGGATTACCCAGCTGGCGGCCAATCTCACCCAGCCGATATTCGATGCCGGCTCGCGCGCGGCCGAGGTCGATCGCAGCCGGGCCGTGGTCGCCGAAGAAGTCGCCGACTACCAGCAGAGCATGCTCGAAGCGTTGCAGGAAACCGAGGATGCGCTGACCAACGAGTACCGCCAGAAGCGCTATCTGCAGCGCCTCGACGAACAGCTGCGCCTGTCGCGCGAGAGCGTGGCCAATCTGCGCCTGCGTTACCTGCGCGGCGCCACCGACTACCTCGACGTGCTCGATGCCCTGCTCACCCGCCAGAACCTGCAGGTGGACTATCTGGCCGCTCGCCGCCAGCTGATCGACTACCGTATCAACCTCTATCGCGCGCTCGCCGGCGATATCGACAGCCTGCCCGACGCCGGCATCGATAATCCCCGCATCCCGCTGGACGCCGCGCAAACCGAAGACCGCCCATGAACAGCGAACCACCCCGGCGCACGTTGCCGCGACTGCTATGGATTGCCCTGCCCGTTCTGGTGCTGGTGGCAGGCGTCGTCATCGCCTTCATCGTGCTCACCAGCACGCCGAGCGCGCCCAAGGCCACGCCGCGCGAGCGCCAGGCCCGGCTGGTTACGGTCACGCCGGCCGAAGCCGCGCCGACGACCCTGGATTTCTCGGCCAACGGCACCGTGCAGGCGGCCGATTCAACCACCCTGCGTCCGCGGGTGTCGGGCCAGATCGTCGCACTGACCGACAAGCTCGCGCCGGGCACACGCTTTAATAAATCCGAGGTGCTGGCTCGTATCGACGAGGCCGATTACCAGCTCGCGCTCAATAGCGCGCGCACCGATCTGGCCAATGCAAAGGCCGCGCTGCGCGTGGAACAGGGCCAGCAGGCCGTGGCCAAGCGCGAGCTGGCCCTGGTGGGCAGCGACGTCAGCGCCGACGAGCGCGACCTGGCCCTGCGCGGGCCCCAGCTCGAACAGGCCCAGGCCGACGTCGAAGCCGCCCGTACGGCGGTCGAACAGGCCCAGCTCGATCTGGACCGTACAAAGGTGCGGGCGCCCTTTGCCGGCATCGTCACCGAACGCAGCGCCTCGATCGGTGATGTGGTGACCACCAGCGACAGCATCGCCACCCTGGCCGCGACCGATACCTACTGGGTCGATGTATCGGTGCCGGTCGATCAGCTGCGCTTCATTCATGCCGCCGACGCCGAGCGTGCGGGTACCTCGGCGCAGATCTTTTATCCCGACGGCTGGGGCGCGGACGCCTTCCTGCCCGCCGAAGTGCTGCGTATCCAGCCGGCATTGGAAACCTCGGGGCGCATGGCGCGGGTGCTGCTGCAGGTGCCCGACCCGCTGGGCGACAACACGCCTGCCGACACGCGGCTGCTGATCGGCGCCTATGTGCGGGCCGCGCTGGAAGCGCGGCTGCCGGCCGACAGCGTGCTCATCGACTCGGCGTTCGTGCACGAGAACAACAACGTCTGGGTGATGAGCAACGACAACCGCCTGGATATCCGCAGCGTCGACATCCTCTATCGCGACGCCAATCAGACGGTTGTCTCGGCCGGGCTAGAACCGGGCGATGCCGTGATCACCAGCGAACTGACCGCGCCCATCCAGGGTATGCCCATCCGGGTCGACTCGAGTACGGCGACAACACCCGCCAACCCGGATGACGCAGGCGACCCGGGCGACGACGAAGCCGAAGCCGCGGCCATGACCGGCAAGCAGCGGCCGCAGGGACTGCGCCTGAGCGGCCCACCGGAGGAGATTACGTCCAGCCCGGCTAGCGCGCGACCCGACACACGGCAAGTGGCCGCGGCAACGACGGAGCCGAACTCGTGAGCGAGAGTCCGCGCCGCGGCCCGATGGCCTGGATGGTCGCCAATCGGGTCACGCCGAATCTGCTGATGCTCGTGCTGCTGGCCGGCGGCCTGCTGATGACCACGCTCATCAAGCAGGAGGTCTTCCCCGAATTCAGCCTCGACATGGTCACGGTATCGGTGTCGTATCCGGGCGCCACCCCCGAGCAGGTCGAACAGAATATCGTGCTCGCCATCGAAGAAAAGGTGCGCGACGTCTCCGGCATCGACGAAATGACCGCCACGGCGGCCGAAGGCGGTGCCACGGTTCAACTGGAACTGTCCGAATCGGCCGACGGCCAGGCCGTGTTCCAGGACGTGCAGCAGGCGATCAGCCAGGTCACCACCTTCCCCGACGATGCCGAAAAACCGGTGATCTCGCTGTCGGACCACCAGCGCGACGTGCTCGATGTTCAGCTCTACGGCGATGTCAGCGAAAACGCGCTGCGTTCCTATGCCGAAGAAGTACGCGACCGTTTGCTGCAATCGCCGGACATCACCCAGGTGGAGCTCGAAGGCGCGCGTGATTACGTGATTCGTGTCGCCATTTCCCAGGAGCGCCTGCGCAGTTTCGGGCTCACGCTGGGAGATGTCGCCGATACCGTGGCCGCCTCGGCGGTGGACGTGGCCGGTGGCAGTGCCGATACCGCCTCGGGCGAGGTTCTGCTGCGGCTCAAGGGCCGACGTGATTCCGCCAGCGAATTCGAACGCATCCCGCTGCTGACCACGCCCGAAGGCACGGTGGTACGGCTGGGCGATGTAGCCACCGTGAACAACGGCTTCGAAGACAGCAAGACCGAAGCCACCTACGACGGCGCCCGCTCGATCGGGATCGCGGTCTATCGCGTGGCCAAGCAGACGCCCATTTCGGTCTCGCAGGCCACGCGCAAGGTGATGGCCGAGCTGGAAACCGACCTGCCGCCCTCGCTGCACTACGCCATCAACGGCGACAGCTCCGAAATCTATCAGCAGCGCCTCGAACTGCTGCTCAAGAACGCATTCATGGGCCTGGTGCTGGTACTGGGCGTGCTCAGCCTGTTTCTGGAGATCCGTCTGGCGTTCTGGGTGACCATGGGCATTCCCACCGCCTTTCTCGGCGCGTTCTTGTTCCTGCCTTTGATGGGCGTGACCATCAACATGATCTCGATGTTCGCCTTCATCATCGCGCTCGGCATCGTGGTGGACGATGCCATCGTGGCCGGCGAGAACATCTACGAACATCGCGAACGCGGGGCCAGCGTCATGCAGGCCGCGATCGCCGGCGCGCGCGATGTGGCCATGCCGATCTCGTTCTCGATTCTCACCAACGTGGTGGCGTTTCTGCCGCTGCTGCTGGTGCCCGGCTTTCTCGGCAAGCTCTTCGGCGTGATTCCGCTGGTGGTGATCACGGTGTTCCTGGTGTCCTGGGTCGAGGCACTGTTCATCATGCCCGCGCATCTGGCCCACGAACGCGAGGGCCGGCGCAATCGCCTGTCGGCCGCCATCCATACCCGCCAGCAGGCGTTCTCGCGCGGCTTTTCGCGTTTCGTGAGCGACTACTACGCGCCGCTGGCCTCGCGGCTCGTTGTGCATCGCTACGTCACTTCCGCGCTGGGCGTGGCCGTGCTGCTGGTCGTGCTGGCCTGGGCGTTTTCCGGACGTATGGGCTTTGCACTCATGCCCAAGGTGGAATCCGATCGCGCCCAGGCCACGCTGACCCTGCCCTATGGCAGCCCCATGGATCGCGTGCAGGCCACCCGCGACCGCCTCGAAGCGGCGGCAGAACAGGTGATCGCCGACAACGGCGGCGGCGACCTGGCCACCGGCGTGTTCGCCACCATCAAGGAAAACGTGGTGGAAATGCGCGTTTACCTGCAACCAGCGGACATACGCCCGATCAGCACCTCGGCCTTCACTACCGCCTGGCGCGAACAGCTCGGCGATATCGCCGGCCTGCAGTCGGCCCAGTTCCAGTCCGATGCCGGAGGGCCCGGCGCCGGCAAGGCCATTACCGTGGAACTGTCGCATCGCGATACCGATACGCTGGATCGCGCGGCCGAAGCGCTGGCCACACGGCTGGGCGAATTCGCCGGTACCCACGATATCGACAGCGGCGTGGCCGAGGGCAAGAACCAGATCAGCTTCACCCTCAACGATGCCGGCCGCTCCCTGGGCCTGACCAACGCCAACGTGGGCGCCCAGGTACGCGCTGCCTTCTATGGCGCCGAGGCGCTACGCCAGCTTCAGGGGCGTAACGAAGTCAAGATCATGGTGACCCTGCCCGAGTCCGAGCGCGACAGCGCGGCCTCGATTCGCAATCTGTTGATCCGCACGCCCGACAATACCTACGTGCCGCTGGCCCAGATCGCCGATATCGACTACGACCGGGCCTTCACCCAGATCACTCGCCGCGACGGCCGGCGCAGTATCGAAGTCACCGCCAACGTCACCCCCTTCGATGCCACCAGCCGTATCACCCAGACCCTCAACGCCGAAACCCTGCCCCAGCTCGCCCAGGACTATCCGGGTCTGAGCTACGGCTATTCCGGCCGCCAGCAAGACACGGCCGACTCGGTGCATGCGCTGTTCGTGGGCTTCGTCTTCTCGATGGCCGGCATCTACATGCTGCTGGCGATCCCGTTCGCGAGCTATCTGCAGCCCATCATCGTGATGATCGCCATTCCGTTCGCGGTGGTGGGCGCCATTCTCGGCCACGAAATCATGGGCTATTCCCTATCGGTGGTCAGCCTCATGGGCGTGCTGGCGCTGGCCGGCGTGGTGGTCAACGATTCGCTGGTGCTCATCCACTATGCCAATACGCTACGCAACAGCGGAGAAAGTCCGGCCAACGCCGTGCGTCTGGCCGCGGTTCGCCGCTTTCGCCCGATCTTGTTGACCACGCTGACCACCTTCGGTGGTCTGGCACCGATGATCTTCGAAACGTCCCTGCAGGCACGCTTCATGATCCCGATGGCGATCTCGCTGGGCTTCGGCATTCTGTTCGCGACCGCCATCACCCTAGTACTGGTGCCCTGCTTTTACGTAATCGTCGAAGACCTGCGCGGCCTGCTGTCGCGGCGCGACCCCGAAGCAGGCGCCTGAGCCGGCATGAAAAGACCGTCTCAGGGTGTTGATGGCACGGGCAAACGGCCTGCGTGGCGTTCGGCAATAGCGCCGCGCATCCGCTTTTCCCACGCCGATACGATGCGCTTCTGCGCGCGGTGGCGATGAGGGTTATCCTGAGGCGCTGAGCCCGCCCGATACCGCCGCCGATGAAGCCCCGCAAGACGCCCCTGACTGCCCTCGCGATCGTGCTTTACGGCATGCTGACCGCCTGTGCGAGCGCGCCGCTGCCGGCGCCGGTTGACGACGCTTCCACGAGGGCGGTCGCGGTACCCGCCGGCGACGGACTGCTTCTCGAGCGCCTGCGGGCGAGCCTGCGCGAGCGCGGCTGGGCGCTGATGTCATACGATGCGTCCGCGCTCGATCGCAACCGCGCCTACACCAGCCTGGCCCGGCAGGCCCGATACCGGCTCACACTCTCCGAGGATCGCATCGGCAACTGTCGCGGCGGTATGCCCAGCTTTCTATACAACGCGACGATGATAGAAAACCGCGACGGGAACGTCGTGTTCGCGCTCACCGGCGCACACTGCCTGGACGAGGCGATTTCGCGCTTTGCCCAAGGCCTGGACCGCAACGGTCTGATCGCGCCGACGGTGGGCGCCGGCGGCTGAGCCGGGCGTTCAGTCCAGCGGCGGTTCGGCCTTGAGGCTGGCTGCCAGGCCGTCGCGAAAATCCGCGAAGGCGAGCACGTAGCCGGTATCGTCGAGCAGGCGCTGGTTGCTCAAGCGCCGGGATTCGCGCAGAAACGACAGCCGCATGGCCGAAAAGCGCTGCTCGGCCTCGGCCCAGGAAATACGCGGCGGCGAGGCCACACCCAGCATCTCGGCCAGAGTGTCGTAGTAGATGCCGAGCCCGGTCGGATGGCCATCGCTGGCGTTGTAAAGATTGTGGTCGAGCACGCGGGTGCCGGCCAGCCAGGCGATAGCGGCCAGATCGTCAATATGAATACGGTTGCTCCAGCCACCGTCTTCATCGTTGAGAATGGGCGTGGCCTCGCGTACCCGTGCCACCGGCAGGCGGTTCGGCCCGTAGATGCCGGGGGCCCGCAGCACACGCGCCTGCGGCGAGAAGTCGAGCATCTGACGCTCGGCGTCCACGCGCCGCTTGGCCCGTTCGCTTTCGGCGTTCACCGGCCGGGTTTCGTCCACCCAGGCATCGCCGCAATCGCCATAGACGCCGCTGGTGCTGATATAAACGGTATAGGCCGGCGAAGCGTGAAGGGCAGCCAGTACACGCGCCATGCGCGTATCGGTATCGCCCTCGCGCGGGGGCGGGGCGAAATAGAACAGCCGGTCGCAGGCCGGCAATTCGAGGGCGTCGGTGTCGAGATCGAGGGTCAGCGCATGTGCGCCCACGGCGCGCACCTTCGCGGCGCTGGCCGGGCTACGCACCACGCCGGTCACGATATCGCCTGCAGCGACCGCGCGTGCGGCGACACGAACACCCGTGTCGCCGCAGCCGATGATCAGACTATGCGAAGCCAAACCTAGCGGTTCGCGTCGCGCAGTTCGAGGCCGCGACGATAGGCCGAACGCGCTTCCTCTTTTTCGTTGATTTCCTCGAACAACCTGCCGAGCTCAAGCAGCGCATCGGGGCGCGACTGATTCTTCTGGCTGGCCTCGAAATAGCTGCGCGCCCGGCCCCATAGGCGATTGCGCAGGCACAGACGGCCCGCCACGAGCAACAGTTCGGGCTCTTCACCGTACTGCTTGAGCCAGTTCTCCACCGTGGCCAGCTGTGCAGTGCGGTCAGCGCATTCCAGATCGCCGAACAGCAGCGCCAGCGACGCGCTCCACTCGTGCTTGAGCGTGTCGCGAATCACGTCCGCGGCCTGCTCGTCCGCGCCGGCCAGCTTGAGGAGCTTGGCATAGCGCTCGACCATGCCCGGCTTGGAACGCAGCCGTTTGGGCACGCGCTTCCAGGCGGTGGTCAGAGCGATCGCGTCTTTTTGCTGATGGTGGGTGAGATCGTCATTCCAGGCATCCACCGCCAAACGATCGATATTCTCGGTGGGCATCTCGCCGTACTTGTAGAGCGACGGCACCAACGCGCGCAGCTGCTTGTAGTCGCCCACGCTCGCCGACTGCGCCGCGTAGAGCTGAAGCACCTGCGGGTGCGTGGGCTCCATCTGGTAGAGCCGGGCCAGACTGGCCATGGCCTCGGCACTCTGGCCCTGCTGGATCTGCAGCTGGGCCTGGGTCAGCAGCACGGCAAGTTCACTCGCGCCCTTCTTGGACGAGGCCAGCTCCAGAAAACGATCGCGGTCCGAGACATGCCCCTGAAACTGGGCCGCGCGGGCGGCGAGCAGATAATTCAGACCCGGCGCTTCGTGGCGGTCGGCAAGACGACTCAGCTCGGTCTCGGCGCGCGACCAGCGCCCTTCCAGCAACAGCTGCAGACCGTCGTAGAGCGAATGGCGTGCCTTGCGCTCACGGCGTCGGGCGACACGCTCGCGCAGCGAACGCGGCAGCAGCACGCCGGCGACGATGAGCTTCCACAGCCCGATCACGAGCGCGATCGCCACGACCAGCGCGGCCACCGCGAACAGCAGCGAGGTTTCTACTTCCCAGCCGCCGAACGACAGCAGCAGATAGCCCTGCTGGTCGCGAAAGACCAGCGCGATCACGATGCCGAGGATGACGAATAGGCAGAAAGCCAGCAGCGTACGCCGCATCATGCACCGTCCTGGCCGGTCTGCTCACCGGCGCTAGCATCGTTGTCCTGATTGCTCGAGCTGTCGTTGCTGCCCGAAGAGCCGCCGCCACGACGCGACTTGAGCTGTTCGAGCAGAACCAGACTGCGCGAGATATCCGGCGTATCCCAGTCGAGCTTGACGTTGCTCATCTGGTTGAGTCGGTCGCGCATCTGGCTGACCGGTGCGGCATCGCTATCGTAATAATCCGCAAGCCACTCACGCGCGGTTTCCAGGCTCTCGCGATAGTTCTCGGTATCGCGCTCGAGCAGGGCCAGCCGTGCGCTGCGCAGTTCCAGCTGCAGGTTCTGGTTCAAGAAGAACGCCTGATCCGGGGGCAGCAACGCGCGCTGGGTACCGTCCGAGCGGCGGATGGTCATCATTCCGGAGAGCGCGTCGCCCACCGAATTCTTGAAGTGATCCCAGCCTTGGCTGAACTGCGACTGGAACTCGTCGAAGCTCATGCTCGATTCGTCGTCCGCGGCCTTGGCCTGACTCTGCTGATTGTCGTATTCGCTGGGCACGCTCGAATCCAGCGGCAGCTGGGGCACCTGTTCGATAAGGGCCGCAAGCTGCAGCGACAGACCTTCGATATCCGGCGATGGCAGCGCTTGTAGGGCCGCCACTTCGTTGGCGATCTCGCCGCGAATATCGAAAAGGCGCGGGTCGTTCTTGCGCGCGATCGCATCGCTGGCCATTTCCAGCGCACGCGCCGCGCCTTGCGGATCGTCGTAGAGCTGTACGCGCTGGTTGGCGACACGCAGCAGCGATTCGATCTGGTCGAGCTGCAGCCGGCTGGCGCTTTCGTTGCGCGCATCGGCCAGTTCGGCGAGCTGGGTCTGAGTGGCTTCCAGCGACGCCTGCATATCCGACAGGTTCTGGCCCTGCCGGTCGATACGCGAGCCCAGATCGCCCAGATCGGCATCCAGCGACTGCAGTCGCGAATCGAATCGCGAAAGGCGCGGCATGACGATGTCCTGCACGCTCGACTGCACGCTCTTTTCGACCGTGTCCAGGCGCGAATCGGCCGAGGCAAGCCGCTGTTCGCCGCGGTAGAGCAGCCAGCCGGAAATCACCAGCGCGATGAGCGCGATTACCACCGCCACGATGGCAATGATCGGCGGCTTGCCACCGCCGTTGCCGCTGTGCGCGCCACGGGCCGGGCGGTTCGGGGTGCTCGCACCGCTTCCAGTCGGCTTGGCGGCGGCCGTACTCGCTGCGGTCGTCGCCCCGGGATTTGTCGCCGAGGCGCCGGTCTTGCCAGCGCCGGCGGTATTGCCTTTCGCCGCGTTCGACGAACTCGCGTCCGTCTTGGCGCTCCCGCCGGATGTGTTCGCGCCCGATGCGGCTTGTTTCTTGCCGCTCTGGCCAGCCGTCGTTTTATCGGCCGGCTTGCTGGCCGCCGATTTGGACGCGCCGCTGCTGGCACTGGCCGATGTGGAAGCGCTGGCCGCGCTCTTGTTCTGGTCAGCGCCCTTGTTCGAAGGGGCTTCGTTACGCTTTTCTTCACTCATGTGGTGGCGGATTCCCCCGGTAGCCGATAGCCCGTAGCGATGGCTGCTATTGTCGGTCGCCCGTCGATTGCCGCGCAAGCGCGGCCACGATGGCCTCGCCGCTGATGCGTTCGACGATCAACGGCGCATGCTGCCAGTTCAGGCGTTGATCGGCCTGTTTTACCACACGCACGCTTGGCGCCACCAACCGACAGCGTTCCAAAGCGGCCCGCACGTCGACGTAGGCGCGCTTGTTCACGAGATCGCACAGATGCGCCAGCGCCTCGCCGCTGGTCACGATAACCGCATCCGCACGGCGGGCGATCCGCTCCAGGCGCTCGACGCTCGGTGTCAGCCAGCAACGCCGATAGAGCGCGATCTTGTGCACTCGGGCACCGCGTTGGCTAAGCGTGTCGACGAGCAGATCGCGCCCGCCTTCGCCGGAGAGGATGGCAATATCCAGCCCCTCGACACGGGTAAGCGTGTCCATGGCCAGCAGGCCTTCGCTGGTGAAGGCCCCCGCCGGCCGTTCGACCGGGCGCCCGGCCGCGGCTTCCAGCGCCTGGGCGCTGGCATTGCCGACGCCGTACAGGCGACCGGCGGGCGCGAAGCCGGGCATGAGCTGCCAGGCGGCATCGACCGCGTTGGTGCTGGTGGCCAGGACCCGATCGGCGGTCACTGCCTGCATCAGTGCGCGATAGGCCGCTTGGCGATCGGCCGTCGGCTCGATGGCCATCAGCGGCTCGACGATGACCGTCGCCCCCGCCTGTTCCAGCAACCGCGCCCAGGCCGCGCTCTGGTGCACGGCCCGCGTGAGCCAGATCGTCTGGCCGGCCAGCGGCGTACTCATCAACCCAGGTCAGCAAGAATCTTGTCGGCGCCCGCGGCCAGCAGTCGGTCCGCCAGCCGGTGGCCAAGCTCGGCGGCTTCACCGGTCGGGCCGCTGATTTCGTCGCGCACCATCACGCTGCCGTCGGGCTTGCCCACGCAGGCACGCAGGCGCAGTGTCTGGCCATCATGGACCGCATGGGCAGCGATAGGCAGATGACAGCTGCCTTCCAGGCGGGCGTTGACCGCGCGCTCGGCGTCGATCCGGATATGGGTGTATTCGTCGTCCAGGGCCGCGATATGGGCCGCGGTTTCGTCGTCGTCGGCACGAATCTCGATCCCCAGAACGCCCTGACCGATCGCCGGCAGGCTTTGCTCGATCGTCAGTTCGCTGGCAATACGCGAGGCCAGCTCCAGGCGTTCGAGGCCGGCACAGGCCAGCACGATGGCATCGAAGTCGCCGCGATCGAGCTTGGCCAGACGGGTCTGAACGTTGCCCCGCAGGCTCAGAATTTCCAGGTCCGGGCGCAGGTGCTTGATCATCGCCGCACGGCGCAGGCTCGACGTGCCCACGCGCGCGCCGTCGGGCAGCGATTCCAGCGTGTCGTAGTGGTTGGAGACAAACGCATCCAGCGGGCTGCCCGGCGCGAGCACCGTCGGCAGGGCGAAGCCCGGCGGCAGTTCGGCCGGCACGTCTTTCATGGAGTGCACCGCCATATCTGCTTCGCCGGCCGCGATCGCCGCTTCGAGTTCCTTGAGAAACAGCCCCTTGCCGCCGATTTCGGCCAGCGGCCGGTCGAGTACGCGATCGCCCTCGGTGCGAATGGGCAGCAGCACCACGTCGACTTCGGGCAGCGCGGTCTGCAGGCGCACCTGGACGTGTTCGGCCTGCCACATCGCGAGCTGGGACTGACGGGTGGCAATACGCAGGGTCTTGGACATGAACAAAAGCCTTATTGGAGACGACACGTCGCGCGGTCGTGAAAATCGTGGATTCTACCGCTCGATCAAGGCCCGTACCTCGGCCAGCCGGCGACGGCTGACTGGAACCGGGTCGCGCACATGGCGCAGGGTCAGGGTGGCCCCGTCTTCGCCGTCCAGGCGCAGGCCGGTGATATGGCGTTTGGCCACCAGCGCCTTGCGATGTACGCGAACGAAGGCCGCGCCCAGCGCCTGTTCCAGGGCGAGCAGGGATTGCTCGATGAGCAGTTCGCCCTGCATATGATAGACGGTGGTGTATTTCTGGTCGGCCCAGAAATAGAGGATATCGCTCGCCGCCACCCGTTCGATGCCGTCGCGGGTACGCGCACTGACATAGGTGGGGCCGTCGCCGGTGACTACGCCGTCCAGGGCGGCCAGCTGGGCACGGCTGGGCTGGCGTGCGCGCGCCAGGGCTGCCGCGAGGTCGTCGCGACGCACCGGTTTAAGCAGATAGCCGGCCGCGTGATTATTGTGTGCCGAAAGCGCGTGCTCGCTGTGCGCGGTCACGAAGATGACCGCTGGCGGTACGTCCGCCTCGGCAAGCTCACGTGCAACCTGGAGCCCGTCCATGCCCGGCATATGCACATCGAGCAGAACGGTATCGGCAGCCGTTTCGTTGACACAGTGGACCGCGCTGCTGCCGTCCCCGGCCTCACCGACGACGTCGTAGCCGGGAAAGGCATCGATCATCCGGCGCAGGCGTTCGCGGGCCAGCGGTTCGTCGTCGACGATCACGATTCGCATATCGTTCCTGTCATCGCTGTTCGCTAATGTTCAGCCATCTGCGGCACGACCATCACCACCGTGAAGCGGTCCCGCTGCTCGTCTACCCGCAGTACGGCCGCATCACCGTATCGCAACGCCAGCCGATTGCGAATATTGGCGATCGCCTGGCGGTTGCCCGGCACGGTGGCGGTATCCGTACAGATCGGGTTCGACACCTCGACCACAAGCGTGTTGCCCTTGCGCTGCGCGGTGATTGCTACCGTACCGCCGGCGGGCAGTCGCGCCACGCCGTGACCGATCGCATTTTCCACC
The DNA here is from genome assembly GCA_002433465.1 of Salinisphaera sp. UBA6602. Taxonomy (GTDB): domain Bacteria; phylum Pseudomonadota; class Gammaproteobacteria; order Nevskiales; family Salinisphaeraceae; genus Salinisphaera. The sequence goes on along the minus strand of DJIE01000072.1, from coordinate 10,310 downwards.
AGCGGCTGGAGCGACAGCGCCGGCAGCCGGCAACCACGGGCCGCCGGCGCGATGTCGATTTCCATATGCAGACGCTCGCCCAGGCGCAGCGACTCGATCCCCACATAGGCGTTCACCAGAGTCATCTCCTCGGCCAGACTGACATCGGCCGGCCCCTGTTCCGACAGCCGGGCGCGCAACAGCAACGCCAGATCTTCAAGCGCGGTTTCGGCATCGCCCGGGCGCACCGCGATCAGCGCCGCCACGCTGTTGAGGCTGTTGAACAGAAAATGCGGCTCGATACGGGCCTGCAGGGCCTCGAGCCGGGCGCGCACCTCGGCCTGGGCCTGGGTCTGCCAGGCCGATCGCAGCCAGAAATAACGCAGTGCGAGCGCCGACACGACCGCGCAGATACCCACGCTCCGGGCCAGAAAGCCGTCGTGGGAGGCGTCTTCGAGCAACAGGGCAAAGCCCGAATAGCGCCCTGCCACATAGGTGATCTCGGTGATCGACAGCGTAACGAGCAATAAAACCAGATAGGCCAGCAGGGCCATGCCGCGAGCCGACATGCCGCTGGCATAGCGCTTGATCAGGCACAGGGCGGCCGCGCTGCATACGCCGATCCACTGCATATACACCGACAGCAGCAGAAAACGTCGCGGCAGTTCGTCGCTGAGCGAGCCGCCCAGCGCAAGCACGATCGCGACCGCCTCGCAGACCACCAGCACGCGAAGCACGCGGGCGCCGGTACAGAAATCGGGCAGAAATTCGACGTTTTCGCGCGCGCTCGTCATTGAAAAGGCTCGAATCGACAAACCACAGCATTGCGCAGCTGGCCTGCGACAACAAGCCGGCAAAAGGCGCGACACCCCCGAGCCGGCATACGGCATTGCTATACTCGCGCGCCGAACGCGATGCGAGGCGTCGCGACCATCGATGCAGCAACGAGCCAAGCGCATGAGCAATACCCGCAGCGACAACGCCGGCCATCAGACCTGGGGCGGGCGTTTTTCGGAAAGCCCGGATGCCCGGGTGGCCGCGTTTACCGAGTCCGTTTCCTTCGATGCCCGCCTGGCCGGCCACGATATTCGCGGCTCGATCGCCCATGCGCGCATGCTCTCGAAAGTCGGTGTGCTCACCGACGGCGAGTTCGAAGAGATCGAAGCCGGCCTGCGCGCCATCGAGGCCCGGATCGCCGCCGGCGATTTCGCCTGGGACCCGGCCCTTGAAGACGTGCATATGAACATCGAAGCGCGGCTGACCGAGGATATCGGCGCGCTCGGCAAGAAACTGCACACCGGGCGCAGCCGCAACGACCAGATCGCCACCGACATCCGGCTATGGCTGCGCGATGCCATCGATGCGCTCGTCGCCGAGCTCGAACGCCTGCGCGCAGCACTCGTCGGCGTGGCCGAGCGCGAGGCCGATACCATCATGCCCGGCTTCACGCATATGCAGGTCGCCCAGCCGGTAACGTTCGGCCACCACATGCTGGCCTGGGAAGCGATGCTGGCGCGCGACACCGAGCGCCTGCGCGATATCCGCAAACGCGTCAACCGCCTGCCGCTGGGCGCCGCCGCTCTGGCCGGCACCACCTTTCCGATCGATCGCGAAATGGTCGCGGCCGAGCTGGGTTTCGACAGCGTGATCGACAATTCGCTGGACGCCGTCTCCGATCGCGATTTCGCGATCGAGTTCGTCTCGGCGGCGGCGCTTACGATGACGCATCTGTCGCGCCATTCCGAAGAGCTGATCCTGTGGATGAGCCCGGCGTTCGGCTTCGTCGATCTGCCGGATCGCTACTGCACCGGCAGCTCGATCATGCCGCAGAAGAAAAACCCGGACGTGGCCGAACTGGTGCGCGGCAAGACCGCACGCGTGAACGGCCACCTGGTGAGCCTGCTCACGCTCATGAAGGGTCAACCGCTGGCCTATAACCGCGACAACCAGGAAGACAAGGAACCAATCTTCGACGTGGTCGATACGGTCATGAACAGCGTGGCCCTGTATGCCGACATGATGCCGCATGTCACCGTCCACGCCGATGTATGCCGCGAAGCCGCGCGCAAGGGCTTTTCGACTGCAACCGATCTGGCGGACTATCTCGTACGACAGGGTGTGGCCTTTCGCGACGCGCATGAAATCGTGGGCAAGAGCGTGCAGCACGCCATTGGCGCCGACTGCGACCTGGCCGATCTCGACCTGGCCACGCTGCGCGGGTTTTCCCAGGCGATCGGCGAGGACGTCTACGAAGTGCTCACGCTGGAAGGCTCGGTGGCCGCACGCGACCATATCGGCGGCACCGCGCCGGCCCAGGTTCGCGCGGCGGCTGCACGGGCAGGCGCCGCCCTGCCGAAACGGAACCCGTAGCCGCTGACTACGGTCTTAATTTCAACGCCATATACAACAGGATAATCATGTCACGTCGTCTTTATTTCCTGGTCCCGGATATCGATACGGCCCATACGGTGGTCGACCAGCTCAAGCAGAACGAGGTCGCCGAAGACGACATGTCGGTGGTGGCCCGTGACAGCGTGCAGACGAGCGACCTGCCCCAGGCCGACGTCACCGAAACCTCCGATCTGGTCGGCTCGGCCGAGCGCGGTGCGGCCGCGGGCGGGGTGACCGGCGTGGTGGCAGGACTCGCCGCCGTGGCCTTCCCGCCGGCAGGGCTGGCGATCGGTGGCGGTTTGGTCGCGGCCACGGGGCTGGCCGGCGCCGGCTTTGGCGCCTGGGCGTCGAGCATGATCGGCATTCGCCACGACAATTCGCAGATCGAAACCTATGAAAAGGCGCTGGAAAACGGCCAGGTGCTGTTCATGGTCGACGTGGCCGCCGAGCGCGTGAACGAAATCGAACGCGTTATTCAGCAGGCCGCGCCGAGCGCGAAAATCGAAGGCACCGACGCCCAGGGCGACAACGCCGACTGATACCGGCGTCGCCCCGCTCGAACCCGACAAGGCCGGCAATCATCGCCGGCCTTTTTCTTGGCCGCTAATTTCGCGGCCGCTGACTGCGGACTTTTGTCGTCGTTAGCGACGACAACCATCCGCCCATGAACACCAATAAACGCGAGCGGAAAACGTTCGCGAAAATCGCCTAGCTACAAGGCCGCGGACTGCTTGCAGCGCCTGCCCTGCAGCAGGTCCACGCCGCTATCCTGTTTGCGTTTATTCGCGTTCCTTGGCGGCCCCTATCTCGTCTTGGCGCGCTCAGTGGTCGAACAGATCGCGGCGGGCGCGGTAGAGCGCGGAGATGTCTTCGTCGCCGTAGCCCTGTTCGATGAGTTTTTCGTACTCGGCACGGGTCTGCGCCGACAGCGGCAGTTCGCCGCCGTTGAGCTCGGCCATATGCAGGCAGATGCCGAGATCCTTGTGGTGATGCTTCATCTTGAAGCCGGGGTCGAAGATATCCTTCACCATCGTCTTGCCGCGATGATTGACGAACCAGTTGCCGGCCGCACCGGAGCCGACCACGTCCACGACCTTTTCCAGCGGCAGATCGAGCGCGGCCGCAAAGCGCATGCCTTCGCAAACCGCCTGATTGATGCCCGCGCACAGAATCTGGTTGACCGCCTTGGTCGCCTGGCCCGTGCCCACGTCGCCCATATGGGTGACGCTCTTGCCCATGGCGTCGAGCACCGGCCGCGCCCGCTCGAACACGGCCTCGTCGCCGCCGGCCATGATCGACAGCGTGCCGTTCTTGGCGCCTTCGGTGCCGCCGGAAACCGGCGCGTCCACGAAGCCCGCCCCTTTTTCGGCCACGCGCCGTGCCGCTTCGCGGGCGGTATCGCTGGCAATGGTCGAACAGTCGATCACGATATGTTGATCGTTCAGGCCGGGCAGCAGCGCGTCGACCATGGCCAGCACGTCATCGTCGGCGCTGACACAGATGACGATCGCCTCGGCCTCGGCCGCGATGTCGCCCGCCTCGGCAACCGCTTTCACGCCGTATTCGCGCGCAAACGCCTCGGCCTTTTCGTGCGTGCGGTTGTAAACCGAGCTCAGCAGGCCGGCCGCCTGCAGGTTGGCGGCCATGCCGTGGCCCATGCCGCCCAGGCCGATGAATGCAGTTTTCATAGCGAACGTATGTCGAGAAACCAAGCCTCGATGATAAGGTTTGAGTCCTCTGTGGCCAATCCCGTACTGCAATGACGTTTTCGCGGCGCACGAAAGGCGCTATAGGCGCGCTGTGTGTGCTTGCCGTGCTGCTGGCGGCTGCGCTCGTGTGGCTGCCGTCCATCGTGGTGCGCCAGCTGACGCTGCATTACCTCGACCAGGCCGGCATGACCGCCACGATCGGCGATGTCGACGTCAATCTGTTCACCGGCAGCGTGGTCTACGAAAACGCCCAGGCCAGCGCGGCAGAGGGTGAACAGATTGCTGTCGGCCGGCTCGCGCTCACGCTGGAATACGCGCCGCTGCTGTCCAAACGGCTGGTACTCACCCGCCTGGCCATCGCCGACAGCGCCATCGACATTCGTCGCGACGCCGACAATACGCTGCGCGTGGGCGGCTACCCGCTCGTGGCCAGCGCGGACTCGGGTCAATCGCTGAGCTGGGGCATTGCGGTCAAACAACTGGCGCTGGCCGGTATCCGGCTGCACTACGTCCAGCCTGCCCAGGGCGAACAGCCGGCCATCGATCGAGAACTCGTGCTCAACGATTCCAGTGCTCGCGACGTGGTGAGCTGGGAGCAGACCAACGACGTACCGATGCAGGCCGACATGAGCATCGGCGAGGGACGCATCCGCCTGTCCGGAAAGGTCACGCCGTTTGGTGACCGTATTGCCGGGCATTTCGAACTGGCCACCCAGCGCTTCGAGCTGGCACTGATCGACCCGCTCGCCACGGGCGGCGTGCTGCGCGAAATGAGAGGCCTCGTCGACAGCGATCAGCGCATCGATTTCGAGTACGACGCCGACAACGCCCTGGACATCACCATCGCCGGGCAGTCAACGGGCCACGGCGCCACGCTTGCCCTGGACAACGGCACGCGCATGCGCGCCAGCCAGCTCGCCTGGCAGGGCAATATCCAGCTTGCGCTGCTGCGCGCCGCAGGACAGCCGGCCACCATCGCAAGCGATGGAGAGATCGACGCAAAGGGATTCAGCGTCGAAAACGGCGACCGCTTGAAGCTCACCCAGGATACGGCTCATTGGCAGGGCAAGACACAGCTGACGCTCGCAGCCGAGGCCACGCAACTCGATCTGGACGGTCAATACCGGTCCGCCGCGCCACAGCTGAAATCGGGCAGCACCACGGTCGCGGCTGCGCAGCTGGATTGGACCGGGCAATTCGCCGGCGAGTTCGGCGCCAGCGCCAGCAAGCTCGGCATCGACGGCCCGATCGAAGCCGCAAGCCCACGGGTGTCGAGCTCGACGCTTCAGGCGAGAACGCCGCGGCTGAACTGGCAGGGCCATATCGAAACGGCCCTTGGCGATTCCATGCAGGTCACGACCGACGGCCGCCTGGCCACGCAGGCGGTATCGATTGACGACGACGATCTTCAAGCCAAGACCCAGGCGCTGGACTGGCGAGGCACGCTGCGCGTGGCCGGGGCCAACGATATCGACAGCGACGGGCGACTGCGCAGCGATCGTATTGCCCTGTCCTCGCCGGGCGCCCTGGACATGGTGCTCACCGCCGTCGATTGGCAGGGCAATATCGACGTCGATACGGCCGCGACCACGCGGATACGCAGCAACGGCGCGCTCGACGCCTCGGCATGGACATTCGACGTGCCGGACACGGCGCTGTTCGAAACCGACGACCTGAACTGGCGCGGACAGACCGATTTCGATATCGGCCGGCTGTTCGCACGCAGCGCCAAGGGTCGTGTGATCGCCAAACACGCACGCCTGGACCTGCCCGGCCAGCCCATCGCACTGCGTGCCGATCGGATCGTCTACAACGGTGCCTACAGCGAGCGCCCGGCCGGCGGGCAGCTCAAGCTGAATATGGACGGCGACATGGTCGCCCAGAATTTCGCCATCCAGAACACCAGGCTCGGCGCCGCCTGGCTGTCATCGCGCGACACCGAACTGTTTCGCCTGGTGGTGGACGGGGTCGATGACATCGCCTTCAACAGCCTCAACGCCAAGGGCGTGCGCGTACTCGACGATACCGATTCGCGCGTGGCCGTACTGCAGGCCATCTCGGCGAGCGCGCGCGATTTCCGCCTGACCGACCTGGCCCATTATCACCTGGGCGAACTCGATATCGACGAAGCCAATATCCATATCCGTCGCGATGACAACGGCATGGGCGTGATGGCGCTTTATTTCGGCGGCGACGATGAAACCGCCAACGCCGCGCAGGCCGGCAGCGGTTCGTCCGGCGTGGCGTCGACCTACAAGATCGATCATCTCTCGCTGACCGGCCCGCAGATCGTGTTCAACGATATCTCCGTTACGCCGAACGTATCGCTCCGGGGCTCGTCGCTGGTGTTGAACGTCGACGGGCTGGATACCGGCCATCCTGAACGCGACGCGCGTTTCGACCTGGCCCTGGACGTGGGCGAGTACGGCCATCTCGACAGCCGCGGCAGCATCGCGCCGCTGGCCGACGGCGGCCTGAACATGGATGTGGATGCCTGGCTGCGTTCGCTCGCGCTTGCGCCGTTGTCGGGTTATCTCAATGCCGCGATGAACCGACGGATCGCAAAGGGGGTGGCCGACGGCACGCTCAACCTCGCCGCCCAGGGCGGCCAGCTCAACGGCAACCTCGATACCACGCTGTCGAACTTTCGCCTGGTCGACACGCCCAACCAGGAAACCGAAATCATCCTCGGCATATCCATGGACAGTGCGCTGGCGCTGATGCGCGGCCAGAGCGACACCATCCAGTTCCAGACCGCGATCCTGGGCGATGTCACCAACCCCTACTTCTCGATTCGCAATTTGGTACGCGAAGCCGTGCTGGCCGGGCTGCGCACCGCGGTGATGAGCGATTACTCCCCGGTCGGCCTGCTCAACAAGGCCAAGAACGCCGTACTCAGCCTGGGCCGGTCGCTGGCCTCTGAGCCGGTGTTCTTTGTAGCCGACAAGGAATATATCCGCCCCGATGACCGCCCCTATCTGGGCCGCATCGCACAGCAGATGAGCCGCAAACCCGGCCTGCGCCTGACCATCCAGGGCCATGCAACGGCCCAGGACGCCGAAGCGATGGCGCCCGACGGCGAAGCCAGGATAACCGTCGACAACGAGGCCGAGCTCAGACGCCTTGCAAAGCGCCGGGCGAAGTCGGTGCGCGATTATCTCGCCGCCCGCGATGCGCCGCCGGCACATATCGAGCTGGCCGCGCCGGTGATCGATCGCGACGGCGACGCACGTCCGCGTGCGACCCTGTCGATCACCGGCAAGTAAGGCGGGGCTAGGGGCTGTTAACGCTAACGCCGATCGTCGCGTTGCCTTCCAGAAATTCGCCATGCAAGGCGCGAGGAGAGAGGTTTGGTGAGCCAAATGAACGACGAGCAACGCGGCATGGTGGATTTCTGGACGCAACCCGTCGGGCCGCGGGCCTCTGCGTCATTATCCACGGTGCGCGATCCAACACTGCAGATCGCGCATTGTCTTGCGCAAAAATGGGCCGCGGCGCGGCGAATTCGTTAGCGTTAATAGCCCCTACGATTCGACCAGGTAGGTATAGCCGGCCAGCCCGGCTTCCAGCAGCGCTTCGGTTTCGCGCTTGAGCCGGCCGCCGAGCCCGGAGGCGGCGAGTTTTCGCCGATAGGCAGCGCGCAGGTCGTCGGGTTCGAAATGCACGTAGCGCAGCAGTTCGTCGGTGCGATCGCCCTGCTCCGCGTCGGCCAGGCGCCAACCGCGCTCGCTGGCATCGACTTCGACATTGACCACGTCGGTATCGCCGAACAGATTGTGCATGTCGCCGAGGTTTTCCTGATAGGCGCCGACCATGAAGATACCCAGCCGGTAGGCCTCGCCGTCGCGCAGCCCGTGTAACGGCAGCGTGCTGTCGACGCCGTTTTCGTCCACGTAGCGATCCAGCCGGCCGTCGGAGTCGCAGGTCAGATCGCAAAGCCGCGCCCGTTCGTCCGGGCGTTCGTTCAGACGCGCCAGCGGCATGACCGGAAAGATCTGGTCCAGCGCCCACACGTCGGGCACCGACTGGAACACCGAGAAGTTGACGAAATACTTGGCCGCCAGCTTTTCCTGGGCCGCGGTGATCGCGGCGCGTTCGTCGTCGTTGTCGCCGGCATGGGCAGCAACCGCGCGATAGATCGACACCGCTTCGGCCTCGGCGGCCGCACGTTCCTTGAGGCCGATATCGCCGGCCAAGAACCGCGCCTGGACATCCGCCAGGCCGCGTTCGGCGCGATCGAGCGTGGCGCCCGGCGACAGCTCGGTGGTCAAGTCCGCGGCAGCCGGCGTGCTGGCCAACTCGCTGTCGATGACCTGGGTGAGCAGCACGGCATGATGGGCGGTCAAAGCCCGGCCGGATTCGCTGATCACGTCCGGCATGGGCAGGTCGAATGCACGACATACCTTCGCCAGCGCGCCGATCACGGCATCGGCATAGTCGGGCACGCCATAGTTCATGGAACAGAACGAACGCGCGCCCCGGCCTTCGTAGTCGACCGCCAGGCCGCCGCCCACGTCTACGCAGGCAAGCGGCGCGCCCAGCGCGCGCAGCCCCCGATACAGATGCGCGGTTTCGTCCATGGCCCGCGACAGCGCACCGTGATCGGCCACCTGCGAACCCACATGCACGTGCAGCATGCGTACACAGTCGGCGTAGCCGAGCTGTTGCAGCCGCTCGACGGCTTCGACCACCTGGGTGGCAGTCAGGCCGAACTTGGATTTCTCGCCGCCGGTGTTCTGCCAGTGACCGGCGGCGACGCTCGCCAGACGCACGCGCAGGCCGATGTTGGGCCGCAGGCCCAGCTCTTCGGCGATTTCGGCTATGGGCACCAGCTCGGAAGGCTTTTCCACCACGATATAGACACAATGGCCAAGCTGCTGGCCGATCATGGCCAGGCGCAGGAAGGCGCTGTCCTTGTAACCGTTGCATACGATCACGCTGCCCGGCGCGGCCAGGGCGAGCACAGCCATCAGCTCCGGCTTGCTGCCTGCCTCCAGGCCGGCGCGTTCGCCGCCCGCAGCGACCAGCCCCTCGACCACCGCGCGCTGCTGATTGACCTTGACCGGATAGACCACGGTATAGCGGCCCGCATAGTCGTGGCGTTCGCGCGCGCCTTCAAAGGCATCGCAAAGCCGGGTGATGCGATCGCCCAAAATATCGGTGAATCGCGCCAGCACCGGCAGGCGCAGGCCGGCGCGCTGGATCTCGTCGGTGAGCGCATCCAGATCGATGGCCGGCCCGTTTCGGCGCGGCGTGACGGTGACCGCACCGCGCTCGTTGATATCGAAATAGCCCTCGCCCCAGGTGGCAACGCGATACAGGGCACGGGCATCGTCGATCTGCCAGTCGTGGGCAGGCCGCGGGTTGGTATTGGATCGGGACATGAACATTCGTGTTGCGTGGCTGGCTTATACTGCGAGCCAATCTGGTTCGACGGATGCGCAAACGCGCACAGCAAGGAAAACGCATGGTACTCGACGACAACTGGTATACCGAAGCAAGCCACGACCTGGGGCTGGGCTTTTCACTGCGGATCAAGTCGAAACTGCATGAAGAACAGTCGGAATATCAGACCATCGCCGTCTATGAAACGGAAACCTTCGGCCGCCTGCTCACCATCGACGGCCTGGTGATGCTCACCGACCGCGACAACTTC
>DJIE01000072.1:0-186 GCA_002433465.1 Salinisphaera sp. UBA6602 | reverse complement strand
CATCGGCGGCGGCGACTGCGGCACGCTGCGCGAAGTGCTCAAGCACGACAGCGTGGACCACGCCACCCAGATCGAGATCGACGAGCGCGTCACCCGTATCGCCGAAGAGTATTTCCCGGCCCTGTGCGATTCCAACGACGACCCCCGTGCCACGCTTGCCTTCGAGGACGGCGTGGCCTGGATGAA
>DJIE01000197.1 GCA_002433465.1 Salinisphaera sp. UBA6602 | reverse complement strand
ACCGATTCACGCAGTACCCAGTACAGCGAAATGAACACCGGCATCTGGACGAGCATGGGCCAGCAGCCTGCCAGCGGATTGAAGCCCTCTTTCTTGTAGAGCTCCATCATCTTGGCCTGGAGCTTCTGGCGATCGTCGCCGTACTGCTCCTTGAGCTGCTGCATGCGCGGCGCGAATTTGCGCATGCGGGCCATCGCTCGGTACTGCGTTTCCGACAGCTTGTAGAACACCAGCTTGATCAGGAACGTCAGCAGGATGATCGCCACGCCCCAGTTGCCAACCAGGGCATGCAGGTGCTCCAGCACCCAGAAGATCGGTTTGGCGAGCACGGTCAGCCAGCCGTAGTCGACGGTCAGGCCCAGTCCGGGCGCCACGGCATCGAGCTGGTCTTGCAGCTTGGGGCCGACGAAAAGCGTGGCCTCGAGCGTGCTCTGCGTGCCGGCGGCAATCGACTGCTGGGCACCGATGAAGCCGGTCGCGAACCCGCCCGCGGCATTCGGCACGGCTTTGGGCTGGCCGAAAAAGCGCACCTTTGCATCCGGCGGCGGGATGGCCGCGCCGATGAAATAGTGCTGAATCATGGCCACCCAGCCGCCCTGCTGGGTCAGCTCGAGCGGGTTCTCGCCCAGGTCCTCGTGGCTTTCGGTCTTGTAGCTATAGCTTTCGCCGCCGTCCTTGCGGTTGTACCAGCCCACGCCGAAAAACGCCTGGGCAAAGGGTACGTCCCCGGTAATTTCGTAGGGCGCGCGCCAGAACCGCACGTACTGGGAGACTTTCCAGTCATCGCTGGCGTTGTTGGCTACTTCGTGGCGCAGCCCGATGCGGTAGCTGTCACGGTTGAAGGTATAGACCTTGGTGACTTCGTGGCCGGCGTCGTTGGTCCAGGTCAACGGAACGTCGATGCTGTCCTCGCCGTCGGCCAGCTCGTATTCCTTGCGCTCGGACTGGTAGCGCGAACGATGATCCGGCGCCTTCGCCCCGGCGGCCACGAGCCCGCTCTGGGCGATGAAGAAGTTGGGCGCGCTGTCGTTGATCAGGCGCAGGTTGGTGTCCGGCTGTTCCGAAGACACGGGCACGCCGCGAAGCTCGACCTTGCGCAGATCGCCGCCGCGGGTATCGATGATCACATCGAGCTTGTCTGTGACTACGTGGATCTGGTCTGCCTGGCTGACCACCGGGGCACTGTCGGCACCGCGTTCGTCGGCGCTGGCCTGCGGCCCGCGCTGTTCGGGACCGCCGTCGCTATCGGCGGTGGGCGCGGAATCCAACGCCGGGACGTCATCTTCGTCCGAGGCATAGTCCTGCTGGGCCGTGGTCTGGTTGTTGGCCGACGTCGCGTCCGCCTGGGTAGGCGCATAGTCGTTCTGCCACGCCTGGTACAGGAAAAAGCAGATGACGGCGACAGCGCAGAGCAGTCCGAAGCGAATATTTTCCATGCGCGGCTAATGTCCTTCGGTTAACGGCTATCGCTTGAAGAGCGAGTCTGCGACGACGTGACCATACGGCCTAGTTGAGGCCAGAGCGCTTCTAGCTGCTCGAACAGCGCGGCGTTGCTCATCGTGGACGTGCGGCTGCGAGCGAGTACGACAACATCGACTGCGGCCAAGTCCGGTCGGTGCAACCGAAACGACTCTCGAAGCACCCGTTTAATGCGATTGCGCTCGACGGCGTGCGCGATACGTCGCTTCGCCAGCGCCAGACCCAGCCTCGGCTGGCCGGCAGAACTTGCGGCGGCAATGACCACGAATCCCGGACTGACGAACTTGCGTCCGTTTGCGAACACGGCACGGAATTGTGCCGATTGCCTCAGGCGCGCTGTCGCGGGAAACGCGGCCCGGGGCACGGGCTTTCCTTACGGCGTCAGGCGCTTACGGCCCTTGGCACGACGTGCGGACAGTACGGCGCGACCGTTCTTGGTGGCCATACGGGCACGAAAGCCATGCGTGCGCTTACGGTGCAGGTTGCTCGGCTGATAAGTTCGTTTCATGACGGTCTCGTTCTCGCGCCGCGCAGGACGCACTTCACGGTAAAGAGCGCGGATTCTAGTCGTCTGCCACCCCGCATGCAAGCCTGTAAAATGCTGTGGATAACTTGTGGCCCGTACGCTAGGGTAAGGCGCCAGCGCCGGCCCCCGGCCGCGCTCTTTTCGCTACGGAGTAACGGAATTTTGGCTGACACGCTCTGGCAACGCTGTCTGACGCATATCGAGGCGAGACTGCCCGAAAAGGACATCAACCTCTGGCTGCGACCGCTTGAGGCCGAGTTCACCGATGAAGGCCTGGACCTGATGGCACCCAACGAGGTGGTGCGCGATCAGGTCGAACGGGAGCTACGCACCCCGATCGCCAATGCGCTGAACCACCTGGGCGCCGTACCCAAGCGCATTCGCGTGCTTGTCGGCGGCGGACGCAAGCCCAAGGCAGCGGCCAGCGAAGCGCCGGCACCGGCACCGACTTCGCGCCATAACCTGGATAGTCGGTATACGTTCGAAAGCTTCGTGCAAGGCAAGTCGAACCAGATCGCCCGCGCCGCGGCGGAACAGGCGGCCAACCCCGACAATATCGCCTACAACCCGCTGCTGATTTATGGCGGTGTCGGCCTGGGCAAGACCCATCTCATGCAAAGCGTGGGCAACCGGCTGCTCGACAGCAATCCGCGCGCCAAGGTGGCTTACGTGCGTTCAGAGCATTTCGTCAACGAAATGATCACCGCGATCCGCCACAACCGCATGGATAAGTTCAAGGCCCATTACCGCTCGCTCGATGCCTTGCTGATCGACGATATCCAGTTCTTCGCCAACAAGGATCGCTCCCAGGAAGAGTTCTTTCACACCTTCAATTCCTTGCTGGAATCGAACCAGCGAATCGTGATCACCTGCGACCGCTTTCCAAAGGAAGTCGAAGGTCTGGAAGACCGGCTCAAGTCGCGTTTCTCCTGGGGTCTGTCGGTGGCCGTGGAGCCGCCGGAGCTGGAGACCCGCGTCGCCATCATGCTTTCCAAGGCTGACTACCACGGCATTACCTTGCCGCAGGAAGTCGCGTTCTTCATCGCCAAGCGTGTTCGCTCCAACGTACGCGACCTCGAAGGTGCATTACACCGACTCAAGGCCTCGGCACAGATCACCGGCACGCCCATCACCGTGGACTTCGCCAAACAGGCGCTCCACGACATGCTGGCGGTCTACGACCGGCTGGTCACCCTGGAAAATATTCAACGCACCGTCGCCGAGTATTACAAGATGCGGCTCGCCGACCTGCTGGGCAAAAAACGTACCCGCTCGGTCGCCCGACCTCGCCAGATCGCGATGGCGCTCGCCAAGGAGCTCACCAACCACAGCCTTCCCGAAATCGGACAAGGCTTCGGTGGACGCGATCATACGACCGTCCTGCATGCCTGTCGCAAGGTCAAGGAACTACGCGAGACCGATGCGCGGACCGAGGAGGACTACGCCAACTTGAGCCGAATACTCACAAGCTAGTTGTGGATAAGCTGGTAGTAAACGCCGAGCAAGCGATCGCCGTCGTCGGGTAAGCGAATCGGCGCACACTTTGTCCACATGCAAACAACAATCTTCCAGCCCTGTTTGCTACAGGGTTGCTATGAACGTAAGAAACTGATTTAAATAAGATTTAATCGGTTTTCAACAGAATAGAGCCACCGTAGTTACTACTACTACTAACTTTTTTTAAGCCTTAAAAGACAACAAGGCCGACTGCTTCGGGAGACCGCCATGCAATTCACGGTGCAGCGCAAGGATTTGCTCTCTGCCCTTCAAACCGTCATCGGCGTAGTCGAACGCCGCCAGACAATGCCGATTCTGTCGAACGTGCTCATCAAGGCCGAAAACGACCGAATCGTAATAACGGCAACCGATCTGGAATTGGAGTTGATTACCGACACTCCGGCGGTCATTGGCCAACCGGGTGCTGCAGCAATCCCTGCACGAAAACTGCTGGATATATGTCGCGGACTTCCGGACGACGCGGAAATAACCCTGGAGCACGACGCTCAGCAAACCCGTGTCCAATCCGGCCGCTCACGGTTTACGCTCTCGACGATGGCGGCACAGGACTGGCCCTATCTCGACGAAGTGGAAACCGGGCAGCAGATATCCATTCCCGAACGGTTGCTCAAGGGACTTCTTGATCGCACCCACTTTGCGATGGCCCACCAGGACGTTCGCTATTACCTGAACGGCCTACTGCTTGCACTGCGAACCGAACGGGCTCGCTGTGTCGCAACCGATGGCCATCGCCTGGCGTTGAGCGATACGCCGCTGAATATCGAAATCGACGAACCCATCCAGGCCATCGTGCCGCGTAAGGCGATCACGGAGCTGGTGCGTCTGTTGGATTCCAGCGAAGCAGAGATCAACCTGCAACTGTCGTCCAAGCACTTGCGTCTACAGCTACCGGGCTTGGTGTTCACCACCAAGCTTATCGACGGTCGGTTCCCCGACTATGAGCGCGTAATTCCTGAGCAGGCAGACAAGCAAATGCATGCCGATCGCGACACGATTCGTCAGGCGTTGTCACGCACTGCAATCCTGTCTAACGAAAAGTTCGGCGGGGTTCGGCTTGCACTGAGCGAACATAGCCTTCGCCTCCAAGCTCAGAACGTGGAACGCGAAGAAGCCGAAGACGAAATCCAGGTCACTTACAATCACGACCCCATTGAAATCGGTTTCAACGTCAACTATTTGCTGGAAGCGCTCGGTGCAATGGACAGCGGAGAATTCACGCTGTCCCTTTCCGGGCCCGATAGCAGCGGATTGTTGCAGAGCGTGAACGACCCGGCCACCCGGTATGTCGTTATGCCGATGCGGTTATAGATTCGGCGGGAATGTATCTAACCCGTCTACGGCTTCACGATTTTCGTTGTTTCTCGACGGCGAATATCGAACCCAATCCGTCGATTAACGTCATTACCGGCGACAACGCCTCGGGCAAGACAACCTTGCTCGAGGCGATCTATTTTCTAGGGCGAGGCCAGTCGTTCCGGCAATCCGGGCCTCGGCCTGCGATACGCGCAGGCACAAACGCCTTTACCGTCACCGGCGATATCGCGGTGCCCGACGGGCGGTCGCATCGTGTTGGCGTCAGTCGAGACAAGCGCGGTATTCGTTATCGCCGAGATGGCGACAATGAAACCAATCGAATAGATCTGATCAACACGCTGCCCTTGCAGATGGTCGATCCGAACGTGCATCGGCTGCTCGAACAGGGCCCGCGCTATCGCCGTCATTTTCTCGACTGGGGCGTGTTCCACGTGGAACACGCATTCTTCCCTGCGTGGAGACGTTTCAGGCGTGCTCTAAAACAACGAAACAGAGCGCTCAAATCGCGTATGCCCAAGGCCGACATCGTCGTTTGGGACGCAGAGCTCGTCCGAGCGGCCGAAGTTGTCGATGCCTCCCGCCGGGCCTACATAGACCATTTGCATGCGAACCTGCCGGGCCAGGCAGCGAAACTGCTCGGCGACGAGCCTGTAGTCCTTGAATACGACTGTGGGTGGCGTGGAGACGACGGCTATGGTGCAGCGCTCGCCGCATCGCTGGATCAGGATACACGTGCGGGTTTTACCCAGCAGGGACCGCACCGCGCGGATCTTCGTATATCGATCGCCACTGCCGCGGCGCGTGACTGGGTATCGAGAGGGCAACAGAAAATTCTGACGACCGCTATGCTTCTTACCCAGGCGCAGCTGTTGTACGCCCGACGCCACGTACGCCCCGTACTGCTTATCGATGATATGGCAGCCGAGTTGGGCGCACGCTACCGCCAGGTTCTGGCGGAAGAAATTGCGGCCCTTGGCGGCCAGTGTTTTCTGACTTTCCTCGAACCTGACGTGGTGCCGGACGTCCTGAAAGGCGGCAGCATGTTCCACGTGGAACACGGTGCTGTCCGCACGGGCTGACTCCCCAGGGCATGCTAGAATCTATGGGTTGACTCGCACTTATACAGCCCTAAACGCGGTGACCCATGGCGGAATCGAACGGCGATTACAATTCCAGTAGCATCAAGGTTCTTAAAGGCCTGGAGGCGGTTCGAAAACGTCCAGGCATGTATATCGGCGACACCGATGATGGCACCGGCCTGCATCATATGGTTTTCGAGGTCGTGGATAATGCGATCGACGAAGCACTCGCCGGCTACTGTAACGAGATCCAGGTCATTATTCACCGCGATCAGAGTATTACGGTCAGTGACGATGGTCGCGGCATTCCGGTCGACATGCACGAAGGCGAGGGCAAGCCTGCCGCAGAAGTGATTATGACCGTACTGCATGCCGGCGGTAAGTTCGATGCGAACTCCTACAAGGTGTCCGGTGGCCTGCATGGCGTAGGTGTGTCGGTGGTCAACGCACTATCCGACCGCCTCGAACTGGATATTCATCGCGATGGGAAGCGCTACCGCCAGAGCTATTCAATGGGCGAGCCGCTCGACGAGTTGACCGCGGTCGAGGATACGCAACGCACCGGCACGTCGATCCATTTCCACCCCAGCGGCGACGTGTTCGCCAACATCGCCTATAGCTACGATATTCTCGCCAAGCGTCTGCGCGAACTGTCGTTCCTGAACTCCGGGGTTCGGATCCGGCTGCGCGAAGAAGCCAGCGAACGTGACGTGGTGTTTGAGTACGAGGGCGGGATTCGCGCTTTCGTCGAAAATCTCAACGAAAACAAGACACAGCTGCATGAAACGGTGTGCTACTTCACCGCCGAACGCGACGATATCGTCGTGGAAGTGGCGATGCAGTGGAACGACTCTTATCAGGAAAGCGTGTTCTGCTACACCAACAATATCCCGCAGCGTGACGGTGGCACCCATCTGGCGGGTTTTCGCGGCGCACTCACGCGCACGCTAAACGGCTATATCGAATCGGAAGGCCTGGCCAAGAAGGAAAAGGTGGCCCCCGCGGGTGACGACGCCCGTGAAGGCCTGACTGCGGTGGTATCGGTCAAGGTGCCCGATCCCAAGTTTTCCTCACAGACCAAGGAAAAGCTCGTCTCGTCGGAAGTGCGTGCGGTGGTCGAGTCCACGGTCAACGAACATCTGAACGATTTCCTGTTGGAGAACCCGCGCGAAGCGAAGGTCATTGCCGGCAAGGTTATCGAAGCCGCCCGCGCCCGGGATGCGGCACGCCGTGCCCGCGATATGACGCGGCGCAAGGGGGCGCTGGATATCGCCGGTCTGCCTGGCAAACTCGCCGATTGCCAGGAAAAGGATCCGTCGCAGTCGGAACTGTTCCTCGTGGAGGGTGACTCGGCCGGCGGT
>DJIE01000165.1:19127-30373 GCA_002433465.1 Salinisphaera sp. UBA6602 | reverse complement strand
CGGCGTGGCCGTGCTCATCGTGCCCGGCGATCTGTTCACCCAGAAGCCCAACGACAGCCTGCCCTACCGCACCCAGCGCTTCGACCCCGTGCTGCGACCGAACGACGCCGATCTGGATGCCATCGCCGCCAAGCTCAACGCCGGCACGAAGGTGTCCATCTATGCCGGCTATGGCTGTCGCCACGCCCACGACGAGCTGATCGCGCTGGCCGACAAGCTCGGCGCCCCCATCGCCTGGACATCGCGCGCCAAGGACTTCGTCGAATACGGCAACGACCTGGAAGTGGGCATGACCGGCGTGTTCGGGCTGGAAGGTGGCTATCGGGCGGTGTCTGAATGCGACACGCTGCTATTGCTCGGCTGCAACTTCGCCTGGGCCCAGTTCTATCCGGACAACGCCACCATCATTCAGGTCGATACCAACCCCGGCCATATCGGCCTGCGCCACCCCATCGATATCGGCGTGGTCGGCAGCGCCCGTGATACCTGTGCCGCATTGCTCGACCGGGTCGAAAAGAACAGCGATCGCGAATGGGTCAACGACTGTCGGAAAACGTATCTCGAGTCGCTGGAAAACGCCGCTGCCCAGTCCGACTACGACGACCTGATCCACCCGCAGGAACTCACCCTGCTGCTCGACGCGCACGCCGATGACGATGCGGTATTCACCGCCGACGGTGGCAGCCCGATGGTGTGGTGCCTGCGTCATATCAAGGCCAACGGCAAGCGCCGTACGCTGCCCAGCCTCGTGCACGGCACCATGGCCAACGCCTATCCGCAGGCGCTGGGTATCGCCAAGGCGTTTCCCGAGCGCCAGGTCATCGCCATGTGCGGCGACGGCGGCCTGAGCATGCTCATGGGCGACCTGCTCACGCTCGTCCAGGAGCAGATCCCGGTCAAGCTGGTGGTGTTCAACAACAGCTCGCTCGGCTTCGTGGAAATCGAACAGAAGGTGGAAGGCCTGCTCGATGCCTATACCGAACTCAAGAACCCGGATTTCGGGCGTGTTGCCGAAGCGATCGGCCTGTGGGGCCGCAAGATCGAGAAGAAACACGAGCTCGAGGACGGCGTACGCGACCTGCTGGCCCACAACGGCCCGGGCATTCTCGACGTCAAGGTCAATCGCATGGAACTGGTCATGCCGCCGCATATCGAAGCAGGCCAGGTTGCCTCCACCGCGCTCTATTCGACCAAGGCCATATTCTCGGGTCGCATGGACGAAGTGGTGGATCTTGTTCGCAACAACTTCGGCCGCCGTTAACAGCAGGGCATGGCATAGGGCCGCGAACGCTAATCAATAGGCGCTCGCGTGCCCTATGTTTTAAATCCGGGTAGAACGAAACAAGCGGGGCGGGCCTAAAAGCCCGCCCCGCTTGCGTGGTGCCTGGCGACTAGAACGTCGCCCAGTCGCCGTCGTCTTCATCGGCGATTGCGGGTTGCGCCTTCGCGCGCCCATCCGCTCTCGGCGCGCTAGTCTGTGTCTTTTGGGCAGGTTGCGGCGCCGGCTCAGGCGCCTTCTGGACGCTCGACCGATGCGGGGCCACCGTTTGGACGGTATCAGCCGCCGGCAACCCGGCAACCTTGAAATAGGCCATCTGCTGCCTGAGCTGGCTGGCCTGTTCCTCCAGGGAATGACTGGCCGCCGACGATTGTTCCACCAGCGCCGCGTTCTGTTGCGTGACGCTGTCGATTTCGTTGATGGCGATATTGACCTGGTCGATGCCCGAAGCCTGCTCCTTGCTCGCCGACGCGACCTCCGAAACCAGGTCGCTGACCTTGGTAACCGAACTGACGATTTCCTTGAGCACTTCGCCCGCCGCGGTCACCTCGCTCGAACCGTAGGCAACCTTCTTGCCGCTGTCCTCGACCAGCTCCTTGATCTCCTTGGCCGCCCCGGCACTACGGCTGGCCAGGTTGCGCACCTCGGTCGCCACCACGGCAAAGCCACGCCCCTGTTCACCTGCGCGCGCCGCCTCCACCGAGGCATTCAAGGCAAGCAGGTTGGTCTGGAACGCGATCTCGTCGATCATGCCGATGATGTTGCTGATCTTGTCGCTCGCGGCGGTAATTTCACCCATGGCCGCGGTCGCACGATCGACGACCTGACCGCCTTCGTCTGCGCGGTTGCGCACCTGGTGAACCAGCTGGTCGGCCTGTGCTGCGTTATCGGCGTTCTGGCGTACCGTGGAGGTCATTTCCTCCATCGAGGCGGCCGTTTCTTCCAGGCTCGACGCCTGCTGCTCGGTACGACCACTGAGCTCCTGATTGCCACTCGCAATTTCACGCGCACCCACGCTCACCGCCTCCGAGCTGCTGCGCACGCTTGTCACCAGCTCGGCCAAACGTGTCTGCATCTTCTCTAGCCCGCCAAGCATCGCGCCGAATTCGTCGCGGTACGGGTTGTCGATACGATTGTCGAGCCGCCCCTGGCCAATCGCCTCGACCAGCGATCCGGCCTGACTGAGCGGCCGGGTGATCATGCGCACAAGCCAGAAGGTGATCGCACAGACCACGGCCAGGGCGATCGCAATCAACGCAAATATCCCGAACTTCGCCTTCACATTCGCCGCCTGCGATGCTTCGAACGCCGCCCGGCCCTGCTCCATCTGCAAGTCTACGAGATCGCGCAGCTGCGAACGCAGCGCCTCGAACGGCTTGGAAATCTCGGTCTCGTAAAGACGCTCGGCACCCGCTATATCGCCCGCCTGGGCGCGCCGCAGATAGTCGGCGAGCTTGGTCGAGACCAGCTCATAGTTGGACAACATCGCCAGCGCCGCCGTCTTCTCGTCGGCGTCGGTCACTTTGCCCGGGTAGTAACGCGATAGACGGTCGTCCAGTTCCGGTTTGGCCTGGGCGAAGAAAGACGCGAAGTCCTCCACGGCCGCAGGCGAGCGCTGTGCATGAATCTGCAGCAATCGCGCATAGCCACGCCCCAGCGTGATATTGACCTGCGACAAATGCCGCAAACCACGCATGTTCTTGTTGTAGATATCTTCCTTGCTTTTATCGGCCTGGTTCAGCGCCACCACGGCGGTCGCGCCAAGAACACAAAGCAATAGGAAAACCAAACCGAATCCAAGCCCAAGCTTGCTCTTTACACTTCGCAACCCACGCAGCATTTGTCTTCTCCGTCTATCGCTTAGTCACGGCTGGTTCACACTCAGCCGCAGGTAACCGCTATTGTTCAATCAAGACCTTGCGGAGTTCGAGACGACGACTAACTTGCCGGCACGCCGCATCAAATAACCCAACTGGCGTGATATCGGCGTGTTTAAAACGCGCTTTAGCGTTCGTGGATCGAAAATTCATATTGAGATAGAACCGGCGACCGGGACGGGTCGCCCCTGCGCACTTGCCGCGGGTAGATCACCCAGGTACAAGCCGCTATCACGATCGATGATCGTGCGATGCCATCACGCCCGGCCACGCGGCACGGCGCCACCCTGTGCTGGTGGCGCTGACGAGTGCACCCGCACGCGCGCCGGTTACGCGCGTGCGACCTCGAACCGCAGGGCGGCAGCCTGCAGTCGTGCGGCATCGGACTCCAGTACACGCGAGGAGGCCGCGGCCTCTTCGACCAGGGCCGCGTTCTGCTGGGTGACCTGGTCGATCTGGCTGACCGCTTCGCTGATCTGGCTGATGCCGTCGCTCTGCTCGCTCGACGCCGAGGCGATTTCCGCGATGAGCGTATTGACGCGTCGTGCGTCTTCCTCGATCGACTGCATGGTTTCGTTGGCCTTGCCGACCAACGTCGTACCCTCACCGACCTGGGAGACCGAGTTCTCGACCAGCTTGGCGATATCCTGCGAGGCATCCGCCGAGCGCTTGGCCAACTGGCGTACTTCGCTGGCTACCACGGCAAAGCCACGACCGTGTTCGCCGGCGCGCGCGGCTTCCACCGCGGCGTTCAAGGCCAGCAGGTTCGTCTGAAAAGCGATGCCGTCGATCATTTCTATGATTTCGGCCATGCGGTCCGAACTCTCGCGCACGCCGCTCATGGCGGTCACGACCTGGCCCATGACCTGCCGTCCTTCGGTCAACGAACTATCGGTGCGTTCCGACAACGTCTTCACTTCACGGGCGTTGTCGGCATTCTGCTTGATGGTGGCCGACAGCTGCTCCATGCTCGCCGCGGTCTGCTCGAGCGAGGCCGCCTGTTGCTCGGTGCGCGAGGACAGCTGGGCATTGCCGGCTGCGATTTCGCGCGAGCCGCTGTCCACCGAAGACGCCGCATCGCGGATGGTGGTAATCGTGGATGCGATATCGATACGCATGCGCTCGATCGCGTACAACAAACTGTTCTGGGCCGCCGATTCGCAGCCGTCAACCGGCGTGAAATCGCCCGAGGCCATGGCATTCACCTGGCGCCTTGCCTGCTCCGGGTCGCCGCCGATATCGCGATAGATACCGCGCCCGACGCGCCAGAATACCAAGCTGACGAGTCCACCGATCACGGTGAGCAGTAGAAAATTGATCAACAGCGATCGACGCAGCGCAGCCGAGAGATCTTCGACATAGACGCCGGCGCCGACGATCACATCCCACGGCTCGAACGCCTGAACGTAGCTCATTTTCGTCTCCGGCGGCTCGCCCTGGGTGCGCTCCCAGGCGTAGTTCACGAAACCGCCGCCGTCGCGGCCGACATTGATGAGCTTCTGAAATATCTTCTCGCCGTCGGCCGCCTGCGTATCGATAACCGATACCGTGGACGGCACCGTGGGATGGCTGGCAAGAAAGCCGTCCGGCGTAAGCACGAACACGTAGTTGTCGCCGTCGAAGTGCAGGTTGCTCAGCTGTGCGAAGGCAGCCGCACGGGCTTGCTCTCGCGACAGCTCACCGCGCTCGACCCGCTGCTCGTATTCGGCCAGCAGGCTGCCGGCATAGTCAACCAGTTGCTTGAGCCCGGCCTGGCGCTCTTCGGTAAGCGCGGAGCGCTCCATGGCGGTAATGCCGAGCACGCTGACCATCATCCCCACCCACATGAGCACCAGGATCATGCCCAGCTTCTTTCGCAGCGACCATCGGGGCCCGGATCGCTTCGGTCGCCGTGCGGCGGCCGTCTTGCCGTTTTCGTCGGCGTGGGCTGTGGGTAGATTGAGCCCTTCTGCAGTGGCAGCCATGTACGTTATCGCGTTGGATTATGTTGCCTTGCCTATTTCGGCCACGCCGCAGGAAACTTGATTGCGTGTTCGCGAACCCG
Organism: Salinisphaera sp. UBA6602; assembly: GCA_002433465.1. Taxonomy (GTDB): domain Bacteria; phylum Pseudomonadota; class Gammaproteobacteria; order Nevskiales; family Salinisphaeraceae; genus Salinisphaera. The sequence goes on along the minus strand of DJIE01000165.1, from coordinate 25,173 downwards.
ATGTTTCAATCCCCAGCGTTATTGAGTGGGAGGTTGCAGCGAGGGCGGTCTGCACCGCTGCATTGGCTTGGAAATGCCGCGAGCCGACGTTGCATCGCAGCCACGGGCCGCCACCACGTCCGCTTGTTCGCCAGCGCCGGCCACCCAGCGACATCGCTGACCCTTGCACCTTGCCCGCCAACGCAGCGCGGACGTGATTGGCTAATTTCGCGACTTCAGCTCGTTGACGTAATCCAGCGATAGCACGCGGCGCCGCTCCGCTGCCGTGAACCGCGTCTGGCGAAGCGACTCAAGTGCCTCGTCCCGATCAGGAGGTGCCAAGCCGGGATTGGCCAGGATCCGGCCATGCGCGCGCCGATAATCGTCGTAGCGCCGCTGCCAGGCATCGCGACGTGCATCGACCTGGGCCAAACGCTGAGCGGCGTCAGGGCCAAGCATGGCCTCTCGGCGTGCCCTTATCTGGGCGTCGCTTGCGCCCGCTTCGCGCATTCGCTCGATCTGCACGTGCGCACGGCCCGGCAGCGTGGCGTGCTGTCGTGCCTCGCGGATTCGATCCGGCAGCATGCGCTCGAGCAGTTCAAGCCGCTGCTCGCGCTCGGCATCGCTCAACCCCGGCGTGTGTTGCAGTTCGCGTCTTGCAACCAGATAGCGAGCCATCCTGTCGTCTTCGTTGAAAAACGCGTCGGCCACCGCGACCCCCAGCACTTCCCGCCGGAGCGCTTCACGCGTTTGCAGCGTCTGCGCCAGCGCAGGTGCCGTGGCATCGGCACGCGGCATCTGTTGTACGCGATGCCGATAGGCAATGTAGTCGCGATAAACATCGAGCACTTCCGCCTGGGCCGAATCGGGCAGCCCGAGAGAGTCGAGATAGCGAGTCAGCCGTGCCTGGATTTGCGCCATGCCTACGCGGCCGATACCGGTCAGAAAATAGTCGAACATCCGCCGCAGATCGCGGGTAACCACCAGCCGCCCTTCGTTGTCGAGGGTGACGCCGCCATCCACGGATGTGCCGGCATGGGACGGCAAGGGTCGCTCCGCGTTAGCCACAGGCGCGCCCGGAGTCCCCTCGGCCGCGCCGTCAGCGCCGAGCGTCGACGGGCTTGCCGCTGTCGCCGGCCGCGCGGAGATCGAAGCCCCCGCTCGGCTGGCCACCCCGGATTGGTCGGGCCATAGGGCGACCGCCCCGCCGCCGGCCAGAACCACTCCAATGAACAGGACGTAGCGAGCACGCATGCCGTTTAAAGACCGGCGTTTTTCAACCGATTGGCGTGCTGGCGATAGAGTTCGGGTACATCCTGTCCGAAGCCGACAAGCCCCGCGACCTGATTGATTTCGTCTAGGTGGTTCTGGGCATAGTCGTCTCGAATCACCTCGCCGAGCTTGCTCGAACACTGGCCGACCAGCCCGTCGTTGGGCTTGCCTCGAAAAGCCGTCGCGGTGATGGCCAGCAGCGAATCGGTCGGATCCACGAGGGTTGTAACCTGGCGTATGCCGGTCCAGGAGTAATAGCGAACGCCGTCGACGACGTGCTCACCGTCGCCGCAATCGGCCGGTATGCCAGCGGAAAACCGGGCATTGAACTCTGCCGCGCCGCGGGTGCTCAGGGAGTATTGGGCCGCCCGCGAGTCCTGCGGGTAACCGCCGTCGGAGAGTAGATCCACCAGACCCGCAAGCGCGGTCACGGTGCGATCGAGCAGCGGGCCGCTCACCGGCTCATCGTGTGCCGGCACCAGAAAATCGGCAACCGGGCTGCCACGGTTGACCCCCGCAACGCTGGTCACCGAAGCCACCAGCTCGGGCGCCACGCCGGCGACATACCGCGTTGTCGGGCCGCCGTGGCTGTGGCCGATCAAATTTACTTTTTCGGCACCGCTCAAGGCCAGGATTTCGCGCACCTGAGCCAATAGCTGCTCTCCGCGGACTTCGGTGTAGTTCGCCGCCGATATCTGGGCAACGTAGACCTCGGCACCGCCCTCACGCAGCGCTTCGGGAATGGCAGAGAAGTAGTCGATCGGCCCGATGGCGTCGAAGCCGAACCAGCCGTGCACCAGCACGATCGGGTACCGCGTTTCGGTATAGCCGGCCGGCCCCGAATCGCCGCCGTGAAAAGAAAGCCAGCCGCTATAGCCAGGCCCGGCGAATAACAGACACAGCCCGGCAGCCACCGCTACCCGAACACGACGGATAACATCACGCTTCATTGCCCCCTCCCGCACGCGAATGAAAATCGCGCCTGCTCCAATTGCTATCTTGTTTTTCTGCCGACGCCGTACGTGCGGGTCGGTCTCTGTCAAAAGCTAGCAGGCGGCTCGGATCGCGTACACATCGACTTTAGCCTTGGTCCGTTGGCGGTGCCGGCATTCATACCTGCCGGCCGGACGTTGCCGGCACACGGGGTAGCGCCTTCCCGCACGGCCGCACCCCGGCCAACACGGTCGCAAGACTCGGCCAATAAAAAGGCCGGCAAAAGCCGGCCCATTCGTGTCGAGGAGAACACGAGGCGGCCGGCGTTCGCCGGCCGCTCGTGCTGCGCTGCCTAGAGGGCGGCGCTGTTGCGGTCGGCCACGTCGAAGCGGTCGTGCATCATCACCTTGTTCCAGGCGGCGACAAAGTCACGAACCAGCTTCTCGTGTCCGCCGGTCTGGGCATAGAACTCGGCCAGCTGACGCAGCTGGGAGTTGGCGCCAAAGATCAGGTCACAACGCGTGGCCTTGAACTTCGTTTGACCATTGCTGCGATCATCCAGCGTGAACTCCATGCCGGCCTCGTCGACCTTCTTCCACTCGTACTCGGGCGAGGTGAGGTTTACGAAGAAGTCGTTGCTGAGCACGCCCGGCTTGTCCGTGAACACGCCGTGGTGCTTGTAGGCGCCGTCGGTATTGATATCCAGCACGCGCAGGCCACCGGTCAACGCGGTCCACTCGGGCGCGGTCAGGCCCAGCAGCGCGGCCCGGTCCAGAAAGATCTGTTCGGGCGATACGTTGTAGTTGATGTCGTCGCGATGGAAGTTGCGGAAACCGTCGGACACCGGCTCGAGCCAGCGAAAGCTCTGCTCGTCGGTCTGCTCTTCGGTGGCATCGTTACGACCCGGCGTGAACGGTACCGTGATATCGATACCGGCATCCTTGGCCGACTTTTCGACGGCCGCACAGCCGCCCAGCACGATCAGATCGGCCAGCGAAACCTTCTTGTTGCCCGCCTGGGCCGAATCGAAGTCGCGCTTGATGCCTTCGAGGGTGGATACCACCTTGCCGACCTCGGCCGGGTTGTTCACCGGCCAGTCCTTCTGCGGGGCCAGGCGTATGCGGGCACCGTCCGCGCCGCCGCGCTTGTCCGACGTACGGAAGGTCGACGCCGCGCCCCAGGCCACGCCGGCCAGCTCGGCCACCGTGAGCCCGGAATCCAGAATGCGGCCCTTGAGATCGGCCACATCGCTGGCGTCCACCAGCTCGAAATCCACGGCCGGGATCGGGTCCTGCCAGATCAGGTCCTCGGCCGGCACTTCCGGGCCGAGATAACGCGCCTTCGGGCCCATGTCGCGATGGGTGAGCTTGTACCAGGCCTTGGAGAACGCTTCGGTGAAGTAGTCGAAGTCCTCGAGGAACTTCTCGCAGATCTTGCGATAGGCGGGATCGACCTTCAGCGCGATATCCGAGGTCATCATCATCAGCGGATGATCCACGCCTTCAAGGTGCGCGTCCGGCGTGCGCGGGGCGTTCTTGTCCACCGGCGTCCACTGCAGCGCCCCTGCCGGGCTACGCGTCTGCTCCCATTCGAACTTGAACAGGTTCTCCAGATAGCTGTTGTCCCAGGCCGTCGGGTCCTGCGTCCAGGAGCCTTCGATACCGTTGGTCATCGTATCTTCGGCGTTGCCCTTGCCGCGCGGGTTGTTCCAACCCAGGCCGGCGGCTTCCATCGGCGCGGCTTCCGGCGCATGCCCGATCTGATCCGGCGGGGTCATGCCATGCGATTTGCCGAAGGCGTGGCCGCCCGCGATCAGGGCGACGGTTTCCTCGTCGTTCATGGCCATACGGCCGAAAGTGATCCGTATATCGACCGCGGAATCCTCGGGAATGCCCTTCTTGGCCGAGCCTTCCGGATCCACATAGATGAGGTTCGAGTTGGACGCCGCCAGCGGCGCTTCCAGGTCGTAGTCGGCATCACCGGCTTCGCCGGTCCAGCGCAGGCCGCGATTGACCATCTGGGCCGGCTGGCCTTCCATCGGCCCGTGCGGCGCGTCCTCCGGCTTCTTGCCGGTCCAGCCTTCGGGGCCCCAATAGGTGAGGTTGTCGGGTTCCCAGGCATCGATACGACCGCCGGCGAAGCCGTAGGTCGGAAAGCCCATGATTTCGAGCGAGCAGTTGCCGGTGAGCACGATCAGATCGGCCCAGGAAATGGAGGCGCCATATTTTTGCTTGATCGGCCAGAGCAGACGCCGCGACTTGTCGATATTGCCGTTGTCCCACCAGCTGTTGATCGGGGCAAAGCGCTGCATGGCCTCGCCCGCGCCGCCGCGGCCGTCGGCGATGCGATAGGTGCCGGCCGAATGCCAGGCCATACGGATCATCTGCGGGCCATAGTTGCCGTAATCCGACGGCCACCAGTCCACCGACGATTTCAGCAGCGTCTTGATATCGTTCTTCAGCGCTTCGAGATCCAGCTTCTTGAACGCCTCGGCGTAGTTGAAATCCGGATCTTCGGGGTTGGCCTCGCGCGGGTTCTGGTGCAGCAGCTCGACCTGAAGACGGTTCGGCCACCAGTGCTGTAGCGTCGGCTCGGAGCCGGCCGCGCCGCCGACCGTATTACCGGCGAACGGGCATTTGCCGCCGATCTTGACTTCTTCACTCATAGTCACGGTTCCTGTTGACGATTTCTTGGACCTTTCGGTGGTTGAATCCGGTGTCGGGGACGCCGGAAAGGGCTGCTGTCGCTAGGCCTTGTCAGGGCGAGTCTCGGTATTCGCACGACAGCGGCTACACACACCCCAAAACAGGATCTCGGCCTCGTGGATCACGAAGCCCTGAGCGTCGTCCGGGGTGAGGCACGGTGCATGACCGTGCTTGCAGTCCGTGTCCTCAACACGGCCGCAATGAGTACAAACAAGGTGATGATGGTTGTCGCCCCGCCGCCGCTCGAAGCGCGCCGGGTGACCGCTGGGCTTGATCTGGCGTACCAGTTCGGCCTCCACGCTGGCCGAGAGCACGTCGTACACCGCCTGTTTAGACAACGTGCCCAACTGCTCGACCACGCCCTGGTGAACCTGGTCCGCGCTGGCGTGCGGGTGGCTGGATAACCACTTGAGAATGGCATGGCGCGCCGCCGTCACGCGCAGCCCGCGCTGGCGCAGCGACTCTGCAATCGCGCTATCGCTTTCGGGCACCGTTTGATTCTCCATGTTCACTGTCACTTGCCTTGTTGCCCGATACAGTTTCTCCGGCGCCTCGACCTGGAATGGCCTGCGTCCGGATGCCGATCGCGCCGCCTCGCGGTCCGGCGTATGCTGGCCTTCAAGGCCCGCGAGCCGGCGCCTCGCTGCTTCCACGATTGTCTGCTTCGGTAAATACGTACTATTACCCCCTACGGTTTCAGTAGTTTTACGGTTTCATTCCAACGATCGATTCAACAAAACGCTCGATCCCTCGCGCCTGCGAGCGGAGCGGCCCGCATCCCTGATGCCGATCTCCGGCCGCGGCTACCCGCCCGGGCCCCGCCCGACCGCGCGATCGCGTGGTCGGCGCCGATTCCGGGCATAGGCCGCTAGCCAGCGCCCGCTTCGAAGCGCCAGACGGGCCTGGCCTACAGTTCTGAACGGCTGTCGTTCGGTTACAGCCATCGGCGCATGTCGGCGACCGGCGTCCGGTACGAAACCGACCGAAAATCGACGTTCGGGTTGACCACGCCTATGCGAATGCATGCGGGCTGTTGGCGCGGGCGGCGAAGGCGCCTGCACTCGTGTCGGGATGGGCGAATGCGTGGGGCCGCCGAAGCCGACCGCGCTGGGCCCGCGGCTTCTGCCCGTGCCCCATTGCGGTGGGGCGAACGGCCG
>DJIE01000165.1:12241-18775 GCA_002433465.1 Salinisphaera sp. UBA6602 | reverse complement strand
CGCCCCGGCGCGACGGCCACGCGGCGGCGTCGCGACGCCGACATCGGATATGACTACTGATCCGATACCCAAACAACGGACTGCACCAGCTGTTTTCAACGCCATCGAACGAAACGCGGGCATGTGTCCGGCCTTTCCAATGGCGCCACGGCCGCCGGCCGTGGCGCACCTGCCCTCGCAGACACGCGTTGAGAGCGACGCCGATTAGTCCAATCCGTGGCCGGCGGTCACGCCCGGGGTGGCGCAGCTATGCGCTGTCCAGCACGACACGAACCTTGGCGGCCAGTTCCTGCCGGGTATAGGGTTTGCTCAGCAACTCGACGCCCGGATCCAGGCGCCCCTGATGCACGATGGCGTTCTCGGTATAGCCGGAGGTGAACAAAACCTTCAATCGGGGATAGCGTGCAACCGCCCGGTCGGCCAGCTGGCGGCCGGTCATGCCTCCGGGCATGATGATATCGGTAAGCAGCAGATCGATATTTGGCTGGCGTTCCAGGGCGCTCAGTGCGGCCGGGCCGGACGTGCAAACCGTCACCCGATACCCCAGCGAACGTAGCTGGCCTTCCAGATGGGTCAGTACCAGATCGTCGTCCTCGGCAATGAGGATATGCTCGCTGCCGCCGCGATAGGACGGCTGCTTCGACGGCACGCGGCCCAGCGGCAAGTCATCGTTCGAACGGGGGAAATAGAGCTTTACGCAGGTGCCCTCCCCCGGCTCGGAATAGATCTTGATATGCCCGCCCGACTGCTTGGTGAACCCGAACACCATGCTCAGCCCCAGGCCGCTGCCCTTGCCCACCGCCTTGGTGGTAAAGAACGGCTCGAAGGCGCGGGCCACGGTCGCTGCGTCCATGCCGCTACCTGTATCGGATACGCCGATCATCACGTAATCGCCGGGCTCGACCTCCGAATGCCGCTCGGCATAGTGTTCGTCGAGCACGCTGTTGGCGGTTTCGATGGTGAGCTTGCCGCCTTCCGGCATCGCGTCGCGCGCGTTCACCACCAGGTTCAATAACGCGGTATCCAGTTCGCTGGCATCGATTTCGGTGCTGCCCAGCTGCGGATCGAGCGCGGTTTCAAGCTCGATATTCGCCGGCAAGGTTCGCCGAACGAGCGGCTGAATGGCCTGCACCCGCTCGTTGACGTCGGCCAGTTCGGGGTTAAGAGGTTGTCGGCGGGCAAACGCGAGGAGCCGATTGGTCAACTCGGCACCGCGCTGTGCCGCGGCAACCGTCATCTGCGCCATCTGGCTGAGCATCACATCGGTTGCCTGCTCTGCCAGCACTTCGGCGTTGCCGAGGATGACGGTCAGAAGATTGTTGAAATCGTGTGCGACGCCGCCGGTGAGATGGCCCACCGCTTCGAGCTTCTGCGCTTCGCGCAGGCGTGCTTCCATATCGATGCGCTCGCTGATGTCGAGCATGCTGCCGACCATGCGAATCGCCCGGCCGGACTCGTCTCGAAGCACAAAGCCGCGGTCCACGACGCTGGCGATCTGGCAATTTTTTCTGAAGAAGCGATACTCGCCGCGCCAGAGCACCGCCCCGCTGTCGATCACGTCGGCCACGCTCTGGGCGACGCGCTCACGATCCTCTTCGTGAACGCATTGCCGCCAGGATTGGCGACCGCCATCCAGCTCGTCATGGGCATAGCCGAATACTGCAGTCACCGCGTCGTTCCACCACACCTGCCCGCTGACCAGATCCCAGTCCCAGATCACGTCGTTAACCGCGCGCGAGATCAGTTCGAACCGCTCCCTGGCCTCTCGAATCTCTGCTTCCTGGGCCTTGCGTCGCGAAATATCGCGCTGCACGGCCACAAAATGGGTGCACTCGCCCGCGGCATCGAACAGCGGCGTGACCTCGACTTCCAGCCAGTACACCGTGCCGGATCGCTTTTGATCCCGCAGCTCGCAGCGAATCGGCTGGTGCCGATACAACGCCGTGCGAATCCGGGCTAACTGCTGCGCGTCGGGGCCCGTATCCTGCAAGAACCAGGGCCGTTGCCCCAGCACCTGCTCTTTGGCCCGGCCGGTCAAACGCTCGTAGGCATCGTTCACGTAGACGACGCGCGGCTGCTGCGGGGCGTCGGCGGGCGCAGCTTCGGTGATGATCACCGTATCGTCCTGGCGCGCGAGGGCGGCTTCGATCATGCGCAGCTGATCCTGGTATTCGCGCTGTTGCGTCACGTCGCGAAGATAGACGGCCAGACCTTCCGGTATGGGGTAGGCGCTGATTTCCAGCCACTTGCCCCGCGGCGCGCAGTAGCTCTGGAAGTGAACCGTTCGCTGTCCGGCGACGGCATGGCGGTATTTCTGCTCGACAGCTTTACCGAGCGTGTCGGGAAACTCGGCCCAGAGATTGCGGCCGAGCAGCTCGGCCGCCGGGCGTTCGAGCAGCGCACAGGCCTTGCGGTTCAGGTAGGTGAAATTCCAGTCGTGGTCGAGCGCGTAAAAAGCATCACCGATGCTCTCGAGAATATCGATCCGGGCCTTATCGGCCTTGTCGGCGCGCTGGCGGGCCTCCTGCAGGCTCGTTATGTCCTGAAACGCCCCCTGCACTGCCACCACTTGGCCGTGCTCGTCGCGCTCGGCCACGCCGAGGCTGCGCACCCAGGATTGCCTGCCATCGGCGGTATGCAACCTGCTGACGACATCGAAACTCGTACCCTGCTGCACACAGCGTTTGAAAACGCTCTGAATCACCTCTCGATCGCCAGGGGCATAGAAACCGATCGCTTCTTCGACGGTGTGCGGCGAATAGCCGGCAGGCATGCCGTGAATTGCGGCCGTCTCCGATGTCCAGACCACGGATCGAGACTCCAGCGCCACGCGCCAGCCACCCAACTTCGCCTTTTCGCCGGCCAGGCGCAGAAGCTGCTCTGCCTGGGTGAGCTTTTCGCGGGTGCGCATCAGCGAGGTCACGTCCTGCACATAGCCGACCACGATCTCGTCATCGGCACGACGGTGGCGTTCGCCCACGGCCTTGATATGCCGCACCTCACCGCTGCGCGTACGTATCCGGTGTTCCAGCAATATCTGTGGCGTCTGGCGGTTCAAAAACTGCAGGTAGGCCACGCGTGCATCCGCCTGGTCGCCCGGATGCACCAGCGCAAAATAACTGTCCAGATCCGGCGCGCCCTCGCTGATGGGTCGATCGTGAATATCAAAAACCTGGGCCGACCAGCTCAAGTCGCCGGTCTTCGGCCGGTACTCCCACGTACCCAGATTGAGCATGCGCTCGGCGGCGCGCATGCGCGCTTCGTACTCCTGGAGTTTGGACAGCGCCTGGCGAAGCTCCTGCGACCTGAGCACGATATCGCGTACGGCGGCCGGATCCTGTCGGGTCGCGGCGTCCACGGGTCGCGTGTCCTCGCTGTAGTCGATGACGCCGGTAATGTCCTCGGTTCGATGCAGGATGAACTCGATCTCGCCGTGCTCGTCCAGCACGGGAGTATTCATCGAGCTCCAGAAGCGTTCTTCGAACGTGCCCTGCGGCGAACGCAGCGGGTAGCGCTGTATACCCATGGTGTCCGGCGCCTTGAGCGCCTCGACCCGTTCCAGCGACGCCAGCAGATTTCGCTCGCCGTCTGCCAACGGATCGGTCGGATCATCCGGGAAGGCGTCGAATACGCGCTTGCCGACGATGTCCTGTTCACGTTTTGCCGTCGCGGCAAGGTATTCATCGGTTGCGGTCACGATCTCGAAGCTGCGGGGTAACAGCACGAGAATCTTGCCCGGCGCGGCCTTGAACAGCCGCCTGTAAGTATCGTCGTCCGGCTGCATCATCCGTCTTGCCGCCCGCAGGTTGCCTGCCAGAGCGCGGCGGCCTGATGACTCATGGGTTTGGCGATGAAGTAGCCCTGGGCCTGATCGCAGCCCACCCGATACAACAGCTCCAATGCCTGGCTGCCCTCGACCCCTTCGGCCACCACGTTCAGGCCAAGCGAATGGCCCAGACCGATCACCGCGCTGACGATCTTCATCGACTCCTCGGACGTCGCCAGACTTTTCACGAACATGCGATCGATCTTGAGTTCGGAAAACGGCAGCCGCGCCAGCTGCACCATCGATGAATAGCCCACGCCAAAGTCATCGATCGACAGTTCGAAACCCCGAATACGGAACTGGGTCAGATTTTCGAGCAGCACCAGCGGGTTGTTCAGGCTGGCTGTCTCCGTGATCTCGAGGATCACCTGCGACGGCGCGATGCCCTGCGCCTTGCATTCCTCGAATAGCCAGCGCGGGAAGTCCTCGTCGCCAAGGTTGAGCGGCGACAGATTGAGCGCGTACTTCAGCGGCTTGCCACCGATATCGGGCGGACGCCACGTCAAAGCGTAGCGATAGACCTGTCGGGTCAGCTCGTGTATCTGACCGGTCTGCTCGGCACAGCCGATGAATACATCGGGCGCTATCAAGTCGCGCTTGTTGGCCTGCCAGCGGGCAAGACATTCGAAGCCGACCAGGGCGCCCGTGGCGAGCGATATCTTCGGCTGATAATGGGCGACGAACGCCTCGGCGGCGAGCGCATCGGCAAGCTCGGCCCTGGACACGCTTCGAATCGAACGTTCTGGAAGAAACCCGACGTTCTCCGGCGCCCTCGACTCGACTGCGATCAGCAGCGATTTAAGCTCGGCATACGAAAACGGCTTGGCCAGCGTGCCGGTGAGCCACAGGCCATTTTCGACCGCCGCACGCGCCGCGGATTCCAGAATCCGCCCACCCAGGCCCGACACGATAATCAGGCCGGCGCCACAATCCAGTTTTGCCAGGCGATGGATGACGTCGATGCCGTCGCCGTCGCCCAACTGCAGGTCGACGGCCACATGGGTCGGCGGGGCGGTCTCCAACCGCTCCATGAACACGTCGATACGATCGGTGTAGTCCGTCTCATAGCCTGCGTTGCGGGCCATCATGCAGATGGTCGCCCCTACGTCACGCTCGTCGTCCAGCACCAATAGACGTCTTGGTGTCCCCCGTTGTTCAACCATGACACTCCGCGCACTCGCATATGTCTGAACTTGGCTGTCTGGCAGCACTCTTCCAAGAGGCCCTCGCCAGTAATCAGTCGGCCCTATTATTTGTCGTCCAGCAACTATCTATAATTGTTTCTACCACCCTACTCCTATCCGAAATTTCACGTAAATAACGGTAGCCTTTTGTCTCACTTCAAATAAAAAACACGTTGTTTCGCCGCAAGCCCTCCTTTGTACGTGTGACATGCAGCGATTCGGCGCTATCGGTCGATCCGACAAAGCGATACGAGGGTTGACAAAGCACGCCTGCGGGACGACCACCCGCGGTATGTCGCCCTCTCTAAAAAAACAGACTGCCCCCTTGCGCGAGGCTGCATAGCCAGGCAATTACCGCCGACAAGCTCGGCCAACAACGCCGTCGCTCTAGATCGCGCAGATTTGTGCGAAAAATCGCATATCGCTGGCTCACCCAAGCGGTTGCAAGATCAAGTCAGCCACTCACCACATTCCGGGCACGTAGTCTTCCTGTCACCTGCCGCAGTTAGTGTTTAACGCACTCATCCTGGAGCGCGCTGCGGGGGCTTTCATGGATCGTCGGCGTTTTCTTTCGACTTTATCGGCTGCGGGCGCGGTCGGCTGGAGCCTGACCGCCACCCCGGGCTGGGCCCGGGCGCTGGGCGGCGTATTCGAAAGCCCGGTGCCGTTCATCGATTCGGCCGATATCGGCCCGCAGGGGCAGGCCTGCGCTGTTGACGACGCCGCCACAGCCCGGCATCAGGCAGCGTGGTTTCCCCAGAGCGTCGCCTCGGGCGACCCGAAGGAACAGGGCATCGTGCTGTGGACCCGGCTCGCCCCGGAGAGCGAGGCCGCAGCCGGCGACGCGGTCGTGAACTGGCAGATCGCGACGGACGAAGAATTCAGCAACGTCGTTCTCGCCGGCGCCGCCCGTGCAGGTGCCGCGGGCGACTTTACCGTCAAGCTCGCCATCGCCCATTCGGCGCTGAGCGGTTTCAAAACGTATTACTACCGTTTCATTTTGCAGGGCGTGGCCAGCCGCACCGGGCGGTTCAAGACGCTGCCCTCCGCCGAGGCCAACCCCGAACGGCTGCGGCTGGGCTATATCACCTGTCAGGACTACGGCTTCGGTTTCTACAACGCCCTTGCCCGCGTCGCCGAGGAAGACGTGGACTACGTCATCCACCTGGGCGACTACATCTACGAAACCGTCGATGCCGGTTTTCAGCAGGGCGGCGCGCGCCCGATTGGCCCGCTGCCTTCCGGCAACCCCACGCCGGCCGACATCGATGACTATCGTTACCTGTATCGCAGCTATCGCAGCGACGCCGAGCTGCAGCGTCTGCACGAGCGCTTTGCCATGATCGCCATCTGGGACGATCACGAATTCGGTAACGATTGTCACGGCAACGTGCCCCCGGATACCGACACGGGTGCGACCACGCCGAGACCGGCCCTGCGCCAGGCCGCCAATCGTGCCTGGAGCGAGTATATCCCGGCGAATACCGCCTTCGACGCCGACCGGCCCTGGAACGAATCGATCCA
>DJIE01000165.1:0-11856 GCA_002433465.1 Salinisphaera sp. UBA6602 | reverse complement strand
CTGTATCGCGACGGCCCACCCTGTGGCACCGACACCGTCGGCGAGCGTTATGCCACGCTCGGCTGCCGTGCCCGCGAAGACGCTGATCGCACGATGCTGGGCCACACGCAGCGCGACTGGTTCATCGACGCGGTGACCCGCTCCCCCGCCCGCTGGAAACTCTGGGCCAACGAAGTGATGCTCATGCAGCTCAAGGTAGGCGAGCTATTCGTCAACCTCGACCAGTGGGACGGCTACCCCGCCGAGCGCCGGCATATCCTGTCGACCCTGCGCGACGCCGGCACCACCAACCTGGTTGCCCTGACCGGCGATCTGCACACATTCACGGCCGGCTATCTCAAGACCGATTTCGACGACTTCTTCGAATACCCCGTGGGCGTGGAGCTGATGGTGGGCTCGGTGACCTCCGCCAACCTCGAAGACCAGATTCGCGCCGGGCTGAACCTGCCGAGCGCGCCCATGCCGGCCGACCGGCTTGGCCTGCGTGCCAACAAACTCGAACCCGCGGTGCGCCTGGCCAACCCCCATATCCGCTACTGGAACTCGGCCGCCCATGGCTATGCCGTGCTCGAGATGAGCGAAGCCGCCCTGACCTGCCGCTATATGGCTGTCGATACCATCGCCGCCCCCGACCCGGGCGTGCGCGAGCTGGCGACTTTCCGGGTAATGAACAGCGTGCCCTGGCTCTGGAAAACCTGACGGCGGCCGAACCATTCGACGTAAAGATGTAAGCGGGGCCTCAACCCGAAGCGCCCAATTTACCAGCCCGAACGTTGAATAAGCGCAACCCGGCCGAAACCTGGAAAGCCATTACAGGTGCAAAGTTACGTCAGGCGTGGCCGCAGCGTTCGACCCCGGTTCGCATCGACCGCGTCCGCATTCGATCACGGTAGATCGTAATGCGCGAAAGCCCTCGCGACCTTCCCCGACGGCGAAAAATGAAACACTTCGGCAGACAATCCAAGCACGCCCTGATAGACCAGCGTCACGCTGTCCGCGCCCCGGAGCACATGCAGCAGCTCGAACCGAAGATCGGGAAACTTTTCGAGCGCGCCCGCCCAGTATTCCCCAACCGCCGCCTTGCCCTTGAGCCTGCCCGACGCCTCGCCGGTCAAGCGACTGATCGCAGGCGACGCCATTTCGAAATCCTCTTCGTAATGGGCCAGAATCCCGCCCAGGTCATGGGCATTCCATGCCGCCACCCACTCATGCGCGAACGCCAGCGCTTGGTCTTTATCCATAACCCATACCCTTTACCCGGAATGCCGACGACGAATACGGCCGCCATGCTATAGCCAACGCCCGATCGTTGGTTGCGATAGATCAAGGCCAGGCTACAAGCCAACACGCGCAGCCCAGACCGCTCCAGGCATGCGTCGCCCCTGGCTAGTCTTCGCGCAGCTCCTTACCTAATCAAGACGAGACGTTGTGCGGGCCGATTCGCATGCAAGCCGCTGCTAAGAACACGACGTGGGCTGGGCGATGCGCGTCACCATAATGCCACTGGCAGCGACATAACCCCATACAGCCCTGGAAGTCCTTTCGCGCTCGATAGCGGCTAGTCGAATAGCGCGCGCCGATGCCGCCGCACGCGCGGCCTGTGGCGTGCATCCACGATACCCCCCGTCCAACGGGCCGCGTAATAGCGGAGAGGCACCGCAGCGGGCCCGCCATGCCGACGGCCTGGGTGACATCCGGCATCGGTAGTCGAACGCCGGGCGAGCCCGGGGTCACGGCATTGTCATCCGCCTCACTTATTTTATATGTCTTCACCATGAAGGTTTTTTTTCGGACGAGGGGCTATCCATGGCGTATCGACTGATCGCAAGTATTGCGGTTGCCGGCCTGTTGCTGGCCGCAGCCGGTTGTAGCGACGACAACGACAAGGTCTCGCAGGCGGGTGATGCATCCTCCGGCGGGTCGATGCCGGGCTCGACCAGCTCGCAGACCGCAACGCCGATCGATCATCTGGTGGTGATCTTTGCGGAGAACATCTCCTTCGACCACTATTTCGGCACCTATCCCGAAGCCACCAATCCGCAAGGCGAGCCGCAGTTCACGGCGGCCGCGGATACGCCGAGCAGCATCGATACCTACACCACCGAGTTGCTCACGAACAATCCCAACCAGAATCCGAAGAACGAAACCGGCGCGAGCAACCCCTTCCGCCTGGATCGCGCCCAGGCACTGACAGCGGATCAGGACCACAGCTATGGGCCCGAGCAGATGGCGTTCAACAATGGCGCCATGGATTTGTTCCCGCTGTCAGTGGGCCGCGGCGGGCCGCCGCCGGGCGTGAGCGACAGCGACACCACCCAGAACAAGGGCCTGGTCATGGGTTATTACGACGGCAATACCGTCACAGCGCTGTGGAATTACGCCCAGCGCTACGCCATGAGCGACAATTCTTACGGCACCAATTTCGGCCCGTCCACGCCCGGCGCCATTAATCTGGTGTCGGGTCAGACCAACGGTATTGTCGCCATCAGCCCGTCTGACGCCACGTATGGCTATGTCGCCGACGGCAACGGCGGCAAAACACTCACCGGCGATCCCGACCCGATGGGGGATGTATGCTCGGGCACGACCCAGGTGCGTATGGGCGGGCGCAATATCGGCGACATGCTCAACGAACAGCACATCACCTGGGGTTGGTTCGAGGGCGGCTTCGACCTTACCCAGGTCAACGAAGACGGCAGCACCGGCTGCCAGCGCAGCCACAAAACACGCGTCCGTCGCACCGGCCTTAGCAGCGACGACAACGCGCCCGTGATCTCGTCCGACTATATTCCGCATCACGAGCCGTTCCAGTACTACCCCTCGACAGCCAACCTGGAGCACAAACGCCCGAGTTCGGTTGCCGCCATTGGCCACACGTTCGAAGTGGACGCCAACGGCAATGCCACACAGGTCAAGGACCCGGCCAACCATCAATACGACAGCGACGATTTCTTCGCCGCTCTAAAGGCCGGCAATTTTCCGGCGGTCAGCTTTCTGAAGGCTCCGGCCTATGAAGATGGCCATGCCGGCTATTCGGATCCGATCGACGAGCAGCACTTCATCGTCAAGGTGATCAACACCCTGCAGCAGCACCCCGACTGGGACCACACGGCCGTGGTCATCGCCTATGACGACTCGGACGGGTGGTACGACCATCGCTACAGCCCCAATCGCAACCCGTCGGACTCGATACAGGATGCTTTGAACGGTGCCGGAACCTGCAACGCCGGCGGGGATGGCTCGGTGCAGCGCAGCCAGCCGCTCGACGGTATCGACGGCAGCCCGGCCCAGGGCCGCTGTGGCTATGGCCCGAGGCTGCCCCTGCTGGTGGTCTCGCCATGGGCCAAGTCCAATTTCGTCGACCACACGGTCACGGACCAGACCTCGATCATGCGGTTCATCGAGGACAACTGGCTGGACTCTAAACGTCTGGGTCAAGGTTCGTTCGATGCCCTGTCGGGGCCACTCGACAACATGTTCGACTTCGCCTCGAAGACGGCCCCGAACGCACGCACTCTGATCCTCGACGCAGCCACCGGCCAACCCTCGACATAAGGCGCCAACGCCCCGGCTGCGGCGATGACAGGAATTTCGCCACCGACGGCCATAGAACCTGCGAACACGCGCACCGGCGCGTGTTCGTTTTTTCCTTTTCGAGCATGGCCTGCAGCGCAGCAGGCAGCAGACGATGGGTGACCAGATGACAATCAGTCGACGTGACTTGCTCGCGGCCGGTGCCGGGCTGGCTGGCACCACACTCACGTTCCCGGCCTGGGCCGGCTCCAATACGCCGGGGCGAAGCAACTCTGCCAAGGCCCTGTTCATCGATCCCGCCACACTCGAGCCGTTCGTGGATGCCCTGCCGATCCCGCCCGTCGCCCAGCCCGTAACGCCGGCCCAGCCTAACGGCGAGTCGGCGCATTACCGTATCGAAATGCGCGCAGCGCCGGTCAAGGTCCATCGCGATCTGCCGGCCACCCGCATGTGGACCTACGACGGGCATCATCCCGGCCCCACGTTCGAAACCCGGTCCGGCCAGCCCCTGTCGGTGGAGTGGATCAACAACCTGCCCACGCAGCATTTCCTGCCGGTCGACTACACGCTATGCGGCATGTCGCCCGGCGCCCAGGCCGTACGCAGCGTCGTGCACGTACACGGCGGCCGTACCCCGGCAGATAGCGATGGCTTTCCCGAAGACTGGTATCCACCGGGCGAATCGCGCATCGGGCATTACCCCAACGGTCAGGACGCCACCGGGCTGTGGTATCACGACCATGCCATGGGCGTATCCCGACTCAATCACTATGCCGGGTTGATGGGCATGTTCTTCATACGCGACGACGTCGAGGACGCGCTTGAGCTGCCCCGCGGCGACTATGAAATCCCGCTGCTGCTTGCCGATCGCAACTTCAACGCCGAAGGCCAGCTCTACTACCCGGATTCGGGCATCCCGGATCATCCCTGGATTGCCGAGGTAAGCGGCAACGCCGTGATGCTCAACGGCAAGCTGTTTCCGTTTACCGAGGTCGAGCCGCGCCGGTATCGCCTGCGTCTGGTCAACGGCTCCAACCAGCGGTTCCTGCGCCTGGCGTTGGCCGGCCAACGCCATTTTTTCCAGATCGGCAGCGATCAGGGCCTGTTCGGCGCGCCGGTCGAACTGGAGACACTGCTGCTCGCGCCTGCCGAGCGCGCCGACCTGATCATCGATTTTTCGCAGTGGCGCGGCCAAACGTTCACGCTTACCAACGACGGGCGCGCCATTCTGCAGTTCCGCGTGGGCCGTACGCCAGCCGCCGACAACCCGCCCCTGCCCAGTCGGCTGCGCCCGGTTCAACCGATTGCCCAGTCGCAGGCGGTTCGAACCCGAGACCTCACACTCGACGAGTACATGAAACCCAGCGGCGACTCGATGCTGATGCTTCTCGGCGGCAAGCGCTGGTATTCACAGGTGACCGAAGACCCGGTCCTGGGCACGGTCGAGATATGGCATCTCATCAATCTCACCGAAGACACCCACCCCATTCACCTGCATCTGGTGCGTTTCCAGATACTCGACCGCCGGCCGATGGACATCTTCAGCTACCAGAATTTCGACAAGCTGCGTTATCTGGGCGACGCCCGCCCACCGCTACCCCAGGAGCGGGGCTGGAAAGACACGGTACAAGCCCATCCCGGCACGGTCACCCGCATTATCGTGCCGTTTGATGGCTATCCGGGGCGCTATGTCTGGCACTGCCACATCTGGGAGCACGCCGCCAACGAGATGATGCGTCCGTATATTCTCAAGCCATCACCGGCTGACCGTTCCGACGCCACGTAGCAAGCCCGCATGAAGCGCGATGGCACAGACAAAAAACGCGCGGTCCCTGTCGTCGCCTGTCGTCCATCGTCTTCGTGAGCATGCGACAGCCCATACAGCGGATCCATGCCATAGTCGCCTCGGGTCAACCCTTGGCGGCTGACATATCGTGGGCAGCGATCGCCATTAAACAGGACCACTGAGCTCGACGCCATTCTTTGCGCGGCCCCGCTCGCCTGTTCGTAGCGCCGGCTGCAGATCGCCGATCCGTTCCGGCCTGTCGCCAGGCTCACGAAACAGCGTGTCTTCGTCTTTGTCCCCGGTGCGTCGCGCCGCCGGCCGCGCGGGTTGCGCAGCAAGCCCTACTCATACAGCCCCTCTGACCGGGGCTTATCGAATAGCCGCGGTATCTCGACCGCCTGCAGCCTGAACCACTTCTAGAGATGTTGTCCGTTGTCACGGACACCACCTTCGGACCATCGCGCTTTTGGGTCCATGCCCGCGAATGCCGCGCCGATACACCCGGTCAGCCCGTGTATCTTTGGACGCCGACCACCGCGTCGCCCAAGATACCCCATCAATTCGTAGCCGCCCCACCCTCCGCCCATGATTGCGACGCGCCCGCTCTTACGGGTCTTGCTCTTCTTATCGCTCGCTTTCGCGACGCGCGCTCAAGCAGTGCAGGCGCGCGGCTGCAGTGACGTGTCGTTCGGACACAGCGTCTATATCGTCTGCACCTTCGATGCGGCGTCTAGCGATCTACGCCTGTTCTGGCGCGACGCGCACGGCGAACCGTATCGCCAATTCGACCGCCTCGCCGACGAAATACAGGCCCGCGGCGATACGCTGCAATTCGCCCTGAATGCCGGCATGTACACCACCGACTTCGTGCCCGTAGGATTGTATATCGAGAACGGCGAAACCCTGCGCCCGTTGAACACCCGCAGCATCGATGCGCCGCCCGCCCAGGTGCCCAACTTCTACAAGCAACCCAACGGCGTGTTCTATCTTGCGAACGGCCGCGCGGGCATTCTCCCCACCTCGGCCTATGCAGACGCCGACCTGTCGCCTCGCTTCGCCACCCAGTCCGGGCCCATGCTCGTCAGCGATAACGTGCTGCACCCCGCACTGATCGAAGGCTCCACCTCGCTTGCCCGCCGCAGCGGCGTGGGCGTGTGCAAAAACGGCGCAGTGCGGTTCGCCATCAGCGAAAGCGGCGTGAACTTCCACGAATTCGCCCGCCTGTTCCGAGACCACCTCAACTGCCCCAATGCCCTGTTCCTCGACGGCGGACGCGGCGCCGGCATATACAGCCCCGCCCTCAAGCGATACGACGCCTCCTGGCACGGGGGCTACGGGCCGATGTTTGGTGTTGTCGCATCAGGCAACAGCGAACCAGGCTCGCCGTAAGCGCAGTCCGCGGCAAAGGTCATTCACGCGGCCCACGAGTCGGTGCCCATGTCAGCGCCAGTATCACGGACGAAACTTCCAATACGACGGGTACCGCGACGCTCGATCGCCGCCAAGACGCGCTCGCGCTAGCCGATCACCATTTCATCATCGGCATTGGATTCAGGGGATGCCTGACAAACCATTTCCCAGCAGCCTTGACGAGCATTCGGTGAAACCCTGCGTTCGGGTAGGTCTGCATGACGTCGCGGACCATCCGTCTAGGCAGGCCAAACCGAACGATTCCCTTCGAGAAATCCACCAGATCGCCTTTCCTGAACAGTTCGACCAGCGGCGTTAGCCCGTGCGTGATCTCGCGAACGCGATGGTGCTCGAGAATCATTTCGGTGATTTCCGGCCCCCAATCAGATAGACCGTGCGCATCGAGGTAGCTCAGCGCCGGCGGTACGGACGGCTCCAGGTAGTCGAGCGTATCGGCGGTCCAAATGCCGATATCGTGAAAGCAAGCCGCGATCTCGATCCGGCGTTGCGCCTGCGGGCTGCAAGGCTTGAGCATGAGGCAAAACGTAGCCATCCGAACCACATGATTCCGATAGCCCTCGTAATCTCGCCCGATAGTCGCCTGCCAGGGTTCGAGAATGCCGTCTATGTGCTGCGTATCGGCCTGTGCTTTCACGATGACGACCCCTGGGTGATGACCAACGTCCAAACCGCGATTGGTGGTCGCGCTACGGAGATCCTTCGGTCAGTCTACTGCAGCGGTGCGGGAAATTCGCTCTCAAGGGTCGTCATGACAGCAAGGAGCGCCAAGATGTTTGTACTGTCCTCGATCCCCGAAACGCCTAACGAAGCCCCGCCCAGAACGGCCTTATCGCGATTGGAACCTGAAGCGACCCGCTTACTGGCAGCTATCGCCGGACATAATCTTGCTGACGATAATCCTATTAGAGCCGTCTAAGGACCCTCTAATAACAACCATGAAATGGTCCTGTTCGTCTTCGAGTTCCGCTATCGCCCGGGCCTCGCAAAACGTAGCCGTCAAAACACCATTCAGCTCCGCACTATAAGCGCGCGCTTGCTCGACGGAATCAAGCGGTTCCGTTGACCGAAAGCTCGCGTAGGATTTTTCATTCTCAAAGTCTTGGGACTCGAACTCGATCTCGTCCCGTTGCGAAAGCAGGCTCGAACAGAACACCTCACCGAACTGATATTCCTTGTAATCGGCCACTTTCATAGCGACAAAGGACGCGATACCCGTGAGCACCAGCCAACCCATTCTGGCAGTCCGAGGCGTTAGGAAGCGTTTGAGGCGACTCTTACCCTCGCCGGTCAAAAAACGCATAACCTCCCCGGCTCCCGTCCTTTGTCAGCCGAGCGCCTTGACCTGCTTCCCACTTCGCCCCGCGCCGACATCGGAATTGTAGAAAACGACGCGGTTTCGACCGGATCTCTTGGCGTCGTAGAGTGCGGCGTCGGCCTCCTTGAGCAGGTCGTTAAGTTCTTCGAGTTGGGCATACCGTTGGGAGGCGACACCGAAGCTTGCGGTATAGCGAATGGGTCGGTCGCCGTAATGAACCTCCGAGGCTTCGATCGCATGCCGCAATCGCTCGGCGATGGCTCGCGCCGTTTCCGGGCCGGTCGCCGGTAGCATTACCGAAAACTCCTCACCCCCGTAGCGGCCTACTTCGTCGTATTCACGAACGTTGTTCTTCAGGATCCGCGATACGTCGACGAGCGTGGCATCGCCGGCCGCATGACCGAGGGTGTCGTTGATCTGTTTGAAATAGTCCAGGTCGATCATCACACAGCTTATCCACGGGCGGGATTCATCTATAAAACGCTTGCCGCGGGCGATTTCTTTGCTGGCCTGGTCGATGAACGTGCTGCGGTTGGTTAACTGGGTCAGCCCATCCGTCTTGGACATATTCTTGAATAATTCCTCACGGACCACCCAACGCTTGATCGCCGAAGTGACCAGATAGACCAGCGCAAAGAGCACGGCGGCCAGAAAAATTTCGGCGAAGAACCAGCCCATGAACGGCGCCCCGGCCGGAGTGTGTACGGACTGGCTGAACAGCGGGGCATAGGTCGCCCAGCCCAGCAGGTTCACGCCGGTCATGACACTCAACACAGCGCCGACTTGCCAGTACGCAACGCGGATTTTGTCGACATCGGAAAGCGCGCTGGTGATATTGACCCCGAGAAACAGCAGCAGCAATGCGTGCGATAGATAGGTTCCGGTTAGATAACCGGTAAGCAGCACGACCACGATAAAGCCGTAGATGACGACGTATTCAAAGCTGCGCCATTCGTCGACTTGCCGTCGCAGAAAGAACGCGCTGGTGATAAGGCTGCCAAACACCACGCTGAACAGAGCATAGAAAGCCAGGAGCGCGATCGCCACGTCGACGTGCAGGAATTCCGGCGCTATCACCAGGGTGCCCAGCAGATAGCCCCCCAAGCACAGCGGGGCGAGCATCACGAGCACCGCCAGCAGTATGTGCCGATCGATCGCACGCCAGTCCATCGGGTTGGTCAGCGTTAACCCGTGCCGATCGAGAATACGCCAGGGCAACTCCTGATGACGCGCCATACTTGTCCTTTGTCTTATTTCCCGTTTCAGCGCGAGTTGTTGGCGGGCTCTAAGCGCCGCCTATGTATCGCAGCCGCGCCTCGATACGCGCCACACCCGACGGGCCGGGCTTGTAAACGCACGCCGCCGAAGTCGCAACCGCAATGCAGTTATCGGCAGCGCAAACGCATTTATTAGCAGAGATAACCGGCGCAGACTCGGTGTCTACCCCGCCCCTTTGCCCGTCCAGGCTATGGAGAAGGCCGGCGCTCTTGAAAGCTGATCAACGATAGCGCGTGGGCAGGCAAACGGGCACAGACCACGGTTTCGTTCAACGCCCAGGTTTTGATTCTACCTTCCTGAGCCGACCTGGCATTCCACGCGTCACGCGGCGGCCAAGCATCCGCTCGACCTGCGCTGGGAATCGCTCGAGCCCAAATAGGCTATTTCCGTTCGTCACTGATCGAATCTCATCGAACAAACCCGGATCGAGTTCGTAACGGACGGTTCTAGATAGGCTCTTTGGCGCTCGCTCGGTGCCACTCACATCGGGTCAGTCCAGCTCATCTGGGTGGAAATAAGCGGTACGTGCCCGGCAATCCACACTGGGGTTACAGGTATTACAGCTGTTTCGCTCCAGCTAGGCGGTAATCCGACAAACCTGGCGAGCCCCATAGACCGGTTAGCCATTATCCGTGCTGTGTCAGTTCATCACTGTGGCAGTTTCCAAACCTCCCCGGCCCATCCCCAGATAAAACCATCGCCACATTGCGAGAGTGCAATCTGTATGCCGAGTATCAGCCAGTGCTTTCACGCCGACGATTCCCGGGTGATCGCCAACACCGAGGCTCGATACGTGGTCGTGCTACGGAAATTATTTAAGCAGTATGCCGCAACCGTCCGTGAGATTGACTCTCGAGGATCGTCATGTCGGCAAGCGGCGCCGAGATTCATATACTGTCGCCCTATCACAAACTCTGCTGCCGTGTGCCTATCAACCTAATAAGACCTTTTCAGCCTGAAAGCTCTGGAAGAAACGAAATATCGACGTAGTATTTTTCGGGGTTGTTCCTTTCTATCAGAACCGTTATCTGTTCACCAAGGATGTAATCACTCGGATCAAACCATATGTTCTCGCTGGAAAACACGTGTATTTTCGATGTCGCCGGGTTTTGCCACTGAGATACGATCTGATAAGGGCTTCGGCCATTCGCCTGGACTGAGGTATTGATAGCGACACCTGTAACTTCCGCCTTGATAGGAACGCCGTTTTTCTTCAAGACCTGTATCTTTCTCCGCTTCCGACGCGCCAGCACTATGATCGAAAAGCCGATGATGAAAAAGACAGAACCCAGCAGTCCCAAAACGGTCGCAGCGCCCCACAACGAAAAGAAACTATTTATTTCCGCCCGTTCAGGCGAGGATTCTTGATACACAACGTCAACCGCTTCGCCGCGCGTGTAGCTTGGCGGATTGCTCCCAGACGATGACGCAAACTCAATAGTCAAACCGTCTTGTGTTGTAAACTCAACGACGGGTCGATACGTAATCGAGTCACTTGATCTTGAGCGAACGAGTTCAACGACTTTACCTTGAGTGGTTAGCGCATCGCTCAAGAACTCTCGTGTGTTATTGAACGAATAAAAAGCCCCGATCAACATGCCAAGGCCGGCCACTGTAAAAATATATTTTACGATCGAAAGTACTTTCATGTTTCCTGCTTGACGCGCTAGTGGCAAATACACGGAGGACACGAAGTATATCGGACCATCGACCATCCCCAGTCCAATCACCTGACGTCTGCAGACTGGGCACGACGAGGCGATATTCCCAAGATTAGTTCATCGGCTTTCTGAAAGAGGCCGAGGCGGTAACGCCGGTTAAAGAGCTGTGCCGGCGGCTCCGCTTTTTCGAGACGTGGAAACGAAGTCTCGGTGCTAATATTTCTTGATCAAGTAACGTAGCAAAATACCGCAGATCGACGTCATGACGACCGCGGTGGCGTAGCCTGCCATCACCTGCGTTGCGAAGCCTGCGTAACCGCACGCGCCCTCAAAGCCGCCGCCATGGGCCGCACAACCACCGCTTAGCCGCCACCACAACCTTGCGATTACTGTTCCGCCGAGGAGTGCCCAGAGAATCATCAGACCGGCCTGCAATGCCAAGGCCAGCCAGAAGCTACGGCGAGGCAAGCCCTTGAGCGGACAGATCAACGCAATAAAGGGCAAGACCGGGATAGCACCCTCTACCAAAATATAAAGAATGTTGAGCATGCCGCTCAGCCAACCTTTTCGACGTGATCGTCTAGACCCTAAGCTTCACGCAGTTTGCATCCATCGCACTATCAAAAGTTCGAAAGAGTAAATAGGGTCTGCCCCGCTATTATTCGGCCGCATGATCGAGGATCACCGCTCGAACCGGGTTTATCTCGATATACCGATAGCAACCCGGAACGGTGCTCTCTTCCTGCTTCAAACACGGGCGGAAGCAGCCTGCGCATAACGTGCCGCTTCGCTTATATGTTCGATTGATGTACTGCACATAGCGCTGACCCAGACGTTTCATCAGACGACCG
>DJIE01000118.1 GCA_002433465.1 Salinisphaera sp. UBA6602 | reverse complement strand
CGGCATGGACGTGGTCAAGCGCAATATTCAGGAACTCGGCGGCCATGTGGATATTCGATCCACGTTCGGCCAGGGCACGACCATTCGCATCGTGCTACCGCTAACGCTGGCGATCATGGACGGCATGCTCATTCGCGTGGGCGAAGAGGTGTTCATCATGCCGCTCGGCGCGATCAAGGAATCCATGCAGGTCCAGGCCGACCAGCTCAAGCGCGTGGGCCAGGACAAACAGCTGGTCTACGTGCGCGGCGAATATCTGCCGCTGGTGGAAATGCATCGCGTATTCGATATCGACAATGCCCAGAGCGACGTACTGCGCGGCATCGTCATGGTGATCGAAAGCGAGGGCCGCTATTTCACGCTACTCGTGGATGAGCTGCTCGGTCAGCGCCAAGTAGTGGTCAAGAATCTTGAAACGAACTACCGCAAGGTCGTCGGCATTTCTGCCGCCACCATCCTCGGCGACGGCAGCGTCGCCCTGATTCTCGACGTGGTTGCGCTGTCCCGCGCAGGTCGTCAGAGCGAAACCCAGGTACAGCGGGCAGCGCTGGCCTGATTCTCATACATACATGACGTTATACGGAGTAAACGACATGGCTGAAGTCATTGCTAACGACGCAGCGCGTGATGCGGCTGCGGACATGGAAGTCCTGGTTTTCGCGCTGGGTGGCGAAGAATACGGCGTGGACATCCTCAAAGTGCAGGAGATTCGCGGCTACAACCAGGTAACCCGTATCGCCAACGTGCCCGATTTCGTCAAGGGCGTGACCAACCTGCGCGGCAGTATCGTTCCCATTATCGATGCGCGCATCAAGTTCGGTCTGGAGAATGCGGCCTACGACCAGCATACCGTCGTAATCGTGTTGAACGTGGGCGAGCGGGTGGTCGGCGTGGTCGTCGACAGCGTGTCCGACGTGCTCACGCTCACCCCGGAGCAGATCAAGCCCGCGCCGGATTTCGGCGTCGCCGCGGCAACCGAGCACGTGCTTGGCCTGGGCAGCGTCGATGACCGCATGCTTATTCTCGTGGATATCGATCGCATGATGAGCAGCAGCGAACTGGCCATCGTTGAAGAGGTCGAGGCCATCGCCTGAGCCCGGCGTCGTGTGAAGCCGATAGGTTCATGGCATCGCCGAAAAGCGCTGCGCCGTCTGGGCGTGGCGCTTTTTTTGTTTTCATAACCTTCTGATTAAGTAGTGTATTAAAGAAAAACCGCTTTCGGTCGATGCTAGCTACAGGCCCGCTCATCCGTCGATACCCCGTGTATTCGGCGGTGGTTCATGCAGGCCACGTACCGCAAGGAGGCACACCCGTGCTGGCTGTTCAGACCGAACGTGATTTACTACTCACCGCCGAGGACTTCGAGTGCGTGCGCAAGCTCATACATGCGCGCGCGGGTATTTCACTGGCCCCTCACAAGACCGAAATGGTCTACAGCCGGCTGGCCAAACGCGTACGCGTGCTCGGCCATACGCGTTTTCGCGACTATCTGGCCATGCTTCAGGCCGATGCGAATCACCCCGAATGGGAACAGTTCGTCAATGCGTTGACGACAAATCTGACCTCGTTCTTTCGCGAAGCCCACCATTTCCCGTTGCTGGCGGCGCACGCGAATGCACGAAAAGAGCCGCTCAAGGTCTGGACCTGTGCGGCCTCCACCGGCGAAGAGCCCTACTCCATCGCGATCACGCTGGCCGAGGCGATGGGCACGGGCTCGCGTGCGGCGAGTATTCTCGCCACCGATATCGATACGCGCGCCATTGAAGTCGCACGCCGCGGTATCTACTCGATGAACGATGTCAGCAAGATGAGCCCGGAGCGGCTGCAGCGGTTCTTTCTCAAGGGCACGGGCGAGCGCGCCGGCATGGTGCGCGTGCAGCCGAGCCTGAGCCAGAACATCACTTTTCGTGCGCTCAACCTGCTCGACGCGAACTGGAATATCGAAGGTCCGCTGGACGTAATCTTCTGTCGGAATCTGATGATCTATTTCGACAAGGCCACCCAGGCACGTCTGCTGGAACGCTTCGCGGGGCTGCTGCGCGAAGACGGTCTGCTGTTTGCGGGGCATTCGGAGAATTTCTCCAGCATCACGCAGTCCCTGCGTCTGCGCAGCCATACCGTCTACGAGCGCGCTCTCGGCAAAGGCCTGCGTGCGACGAAGGTGTCGGCATGAGCGCGCGCCAGTCCGGCAGGCCGATCGAGAAAGCGTCGACGCATACCTATTTCGATCAGCGTCACGGCATGGATGCCATTCGTGTGCTGCCTAACGAATATGCCATCAGCCGGGACGACGTGGTTCTGACCACGGTGCTCGGCTCCTGTGTGGCGGCCTGTCTGCGCGACCCGGTAGCCGGTGTCGGCGGGCTGAATCATTTCATGCTGCCTACGGCAGGCGCCGAGATGGACTCCGCCGAGGCGCGGTCCATGCGCTATGGCGACTACGCCATGGACACCCTGCTCGAGGCGCTCTACCGCCAGGGCGCGCGCCGCGAGCGGATCGAAGCCAAGGTATTCGGCGGCGCGATGCTCATGAGCGGTATGCAGGGCGCCCGTGTGGGTGAGGCCAATTCCGCTTTCATTCTCGAATATCTGGACGACTGCGGTATCGCCGTGCTGTCCCAGGAACTCAAGGGCGACTGCGCCCGACAGGTGCATTATTTTCCGGCCACCGGCCGCGTACAGCTGCGTCGACTGCGCGGCGGCGAGCGCCGCATGGTCCAGCAGGATGTGTTGCTGGCGAACAAGCTCGTGCCCGTGCTGCCGGTCGCGGCCAGGGTTGTCCCTGCGCATGCATCGACCCAGACTGGGCGCAAGGAGACGGCCTCGTGACCAAAACTGCTCAACGCCCCATTCGCGTGCTGTGTGTCGACGATTCGGCACTCATTCGCAAGCTCGTAACCGAACTCGTCAATAACGAAGACGATATGGAAATGGTCGCCACCGCGCCGGATCCGTTGGTCGCACGCGAGTTGATCAAACAACACAACCCCGACGTGCTCACGCTGGACGTGGAAATGCCGCGCATGGACGGCCTGGATTTTCTCGGCAAGCTCATGCGACTGCGGCCCATGCCGGTCATCATGCTGTCGTCGCTGACCGAACGCGGCTCGGATATCACCCTGCAGGCGCTCGAGCTGGGCGCGGTCGATTTCGTGACCAAGCCCAAGCTCGATCTCAGCCGCGGGCTGGTACAGAGCGGCCATGAAATCGTGGAAAAGATTCGCGGCGCCGCCCGGGCGACCCTGCGTCGACCCACCAGCCGTCCTGCCGACGCCCAGCCGTTGACCGCGCCCCGCGTGTCCAGCGAAAAGCTGTTTATCGTGGGTGCCTCCACCGGCGGTACGGAAGCGATTCGGGAGTTTCTCGAACCTCTGCCTGCCGACGCGCCCGCGATTCTGATCACCCAGCATATGCCGGGCGGGTTCACGGCCTCGTTTGCAAAGCGTATGGATTCGCTGTGCCGTATCCAGGTCAAGGAAGCCGAGCACGGTGAGCGGGTGCTGCCCGGGCGTGCCTATATCGCACCCGGCGGCGAGAACCATCTACGCCTGGCGCGCAGCGGCGCGAACTACGTGGTGGCCCTCGAGGCGGGGCCGCCGGTCAACCGTCATCGGCCCTCGGTCGATGTACTGTTCGACTCGGCCGCAAAACATGCCGGGCGCAATGCGATCGGCATTCTCATGACCGGCATGGGCAAGGATGGCGCGCAAGGGCTTTTGCGGATGCGCGAGGCCGGTGCGGCCACGCTCGCCCAGGATGAAGCCAGCTGCGTGGTCTTCGGCATGCCCCGCGAAGCCATTGCCATCGGCGCGGCCCAGGCGGTGGTGCCGATCGACGAGATGGCGCGCCATGCGCTGGCGCTGCTCGCCGGTCCGGAAAGTCGCGCACTGCGAATCTGAACACAGCATGGGCCAGGCCCAGCACGACCTATCACACACCCACAGGCCAGTTAACAAACCGAGATATCGCCATGGCGGACAAGAACCTCAACTTCCTCGTCGTCGACGACTTTTCCACGATGCGCCGCATCGTGCGCAATCTGCTCAAGGAACTGGGCTACAACAATGTCGAAGAGGCCGAAGATGGGGCCGAGGCATTGGATAAGCTCAACACCGGCAAGTTCCAGTTCGTGGTTTCCGACTGGAACATGCCCAACCTGGACGGGCTGGAAATGCTCAAGCGTATTCGTGCCAGTGATACGCTCAAGCATCTTCCGGTGCTCATGGTCACCGCCGAAGCGAAGAAGGAAAACATCGTCGCTGCGGCCCAGGCAGGCGCCAGCGGCTATGTGGTCAAGCCGTTTTCGGCGGCGACGCTGGAAGAAAAACTCGAGCGGATCTTCGACAAACTCGGCATGTAAGCGCGTGCCCGACGGGCAGGAGAAGGCAGCATCATGGAAAACAGTCATTCGGCCGAACAGGCCTCCCCCGCGCAGGCCGAGGAGCTGATCGATCGTATCGGCCATCTCACCCGCGCGCTCAACGAAAGCATGCGCGAGCTGGGACTCGATCGCGAGGTGGAAAAAGCGGCCGACGCCATTCCGGATGCGCGTGATCGGCTCAACTATATCGCCACGATGACCGAGCAGGCGGCCGAGACGGCGTTGTCGTCGATCGAAGTCGCACAGCCGCTGCAAAGCGAGATAGAAAACCGTGCGGTCAAGCTCGACGAGCGCTGGCAGTCGTGGTTCGAGTCGCCGATCGAGTTGGCCGACGCGCGCGAACTCGTTCGCGATACCCGCAGCTACCTGCAATGGGTGCCGGAGCAGACACAGGCAACCAGCGCCCAGCTGCACGACATCATGATGGCCCAGGATTTTCAGGATCTCACCGGGCAGGTGATCAAGAAACTCGTGGTCGTTATTCGCGATATCGAAAAGCAGCTCATCGACGTGCTGTTGCAGTATCTGCCCGAAGACCGTGTACGCGGGCGCGAGGCTGAACTACGCGACAAGAACGGCGAGAACGGCTCGTTGCTCAACGGTCCGCAGATCCAGACCGAAGGCAACGCCGATATCGTGACCGATCAGTCACAGGTGGACGACCTGCTGGACAGCCTCGGGTTCTGACAAAGACGGGCGCGACGGCGCCCGCATCCCCCGCATCCGACGATAAGCGCGCATTAACGCCGCTGTTCGCGCAATCGCATTGCGCGCGCGCTTTGCATAATGCCCACTCGAAACCTCGGCCGTTGCCTGCTCAAATGGGCAGCGGCCCCTCGAGTAGCGCATGTCCAACGAAAGCGATGCGGAAAAAACAGAACCGGCAACCCCGCGACGCCTGGAAAAGGCGCGCGAGGACGGCCAGGTTCCGCGTTCGCGCGAATTGGCGACTTTTCTGCTGCTGTGCGTGGGGCTGGCCAGCCTATGGCTGATGTCCAGCTGGATGGGCGAGCAGATGATGACCGTCATGCAGTCCAGCATGCGCTTCGACGCCGCCATGGCGATGGACAGCAGCCGCCTGCTGAGTCATCAGTGGGCTCAGGTTCTGACCACGCTCGGCGCGCTCGCGCCCATTACCCTGCCGCTGGTTGTGATTGCGCTGCTCGCGCCTACGCTGCTCGGCGGCTGGTTGTTTTCGGCCAAGTCGATCAAGTTCGATGCCAAGAAACTCGACCCTATCAAGGGCCTGGGGCGCATCTTCTCCTCCCAGGGGCTGATCGAACTCGTCAAGGCGATCGCCAAGACGGTGCTGATTGGTTCGGTGGCCGTCTGGTTTGTCTATACCCATCTCGACCAGCTGCTGGCGCTCGCCCAGGAGCAGGGCCACGGCGCGCTGTTGCACGCGCTCACCCTGATCGTGACCTGTTGCGCGTTGATGCTGTTGGCATTCACGGTGGTCGTGGGTATCGACGTGCCTTACCAGCTGTGGAGCCACCACAAAAAGCTGCGCATGAGCCGCCAGGAGATCAAGGACGAGCACAAGGAATCCGAGGGCGATCCGCAGCTCAAGGCCAAGATCCGTCAGCAGCAGCAGGCGATGGCACGCGGACGCATGATGAGCGAAGTGCCCACCGCCGACGTGATCGTGACCAACCCGACCCATTACGCGGTTGCCCTGTCCTATCGCGACGGCGAGATGAACGCGCCGCGGGTGGTCGCCAAGGGCGCGGACAATGTAGCGGCCAAAATCCGTGAACTGGGGGCGGAATCGGGCGTACCCTTGCTTGAGGCGCCGCCGCTGGCACGCGCGCTGTATCGCCACGGCGATCTGGATACGGAAATTCCGGCCGCGCTGTATACCGCGGTGGCTGAAGTGCTGGCCTGGGTATTCCAGCTCAAGCGCTATCAACAGGGCGGCGGGGTGCCGCCGGTCAAACCCACGGCAATAGCCGTGCCCCCCGGGCTCGACCCGGACGAGGAAGACAGCAACGCATGAACGCTTTAAACACGATGTTCGGCCGCCTCGGGGCAGGCGGCGCCGGCCAGTACAAGATGCTGGCCGGGCCGATTCTGATCCTCATGATCATGGCGATGATGATCCTGCCGTTGCCGCCGTTCGTGCTGGATCTGTTCTTCACGTTCAATATCGCGCTGTCGATCATGGTGCTGCTGGTGGCCATGTTCACCAAGAAGCCGCTCGACTTTGCGGCGTTCCCTACCGTCTTGCTGTTTGCCACCCTGCTGCGGCTGTCGCTGAACGTGGCGTCGACCCGTGTCGTGCTCATGAACGGCCATTCCGGCGCGGGTGCTGCCGGCCAGGTCATCGAGGCCTTTGGCCAGTTTCTGGTCGGGGGCAACTTCGCGGTTGGTCTCGTCGTGTTCGGCATCCTGATCGTGATCAACTTCATGGTGATCACCAAGGGTGCAGGGCGTATTGCCGAGGTGGGCGCGCGCTTCACTCTCGACGCCATGCCCGGCAAACAGATGGCCATCGACGCCGACCTCAACGCCGGCCTGATCAACGAACAGCAGGCCAAGGAACGGCGTCAGGAGATCGCCCAGGAAGCCGATTTCTTCGGTTCCATGGACGGCGCCAGCAAGTTCGTGCGCGGTGATGCCATTGCCGGCATCCTGATCATGGTCATCAACCTCATCGGCGGCCTGATCATCGGCATGGGCGAACACGGCCTGTCGGCCGGCGAGGCCGCCCGGACCTATACCCTGCTCACCATCGGCGATGGTCTGGTCGCCCAGGTGCCCGCGCTGGTGATTTCGACCGCGGCCGGCGTGACCGTGTCGCGCGTGAGCACCGAACAGGACGTCGGCCAGCAGATGCTGGCGCAGTTGTTTACCAACCCGCAGGTACTGTATCTGTCGGCCGGCGTGCTCGGCATGCTGGGCCTGGTGCCGGGCATGCCGAACCTGGTGTTCCTGTTCTTCACCGCGCTGCTGGGCGGGCTGGGCTGGTATCTGCAAAAGCAGGCACGCGTCGCCCAGGCGCAGGCCGAGCAGCAGGCCCCGGCCGCCCCGATCACCGCCGAAACCAAGGAGGCGAGCTGGGACGATGTCCAGCTGGTCGATCCCTTGAGCCTGGAGGTCGGCTATCGGCTGATCCCGCTGGTCGACGCGCATCAGGATGGCGAGCTGCTCAAGCGCATCAAGGGCGTACGCAAGAAATTCGCCCAGGAAGTCGGCTTTTTGCCGCCGGTGGTACATATCCGCGACAACCTGGAATTTCAGCCGCATAGCTACAGCCTGGCCCTGAACGGCGTTGAAATCGGCCGTGGCGAGGCCTATCCCGGCCAGTGGCTGGCCATCGATCCCGGGCAGGCCCATGGCACGCTTGAAGGCCGGGCCGGCACCGATCCCGCCTTCGGCCTGCCGGCGGTCTGGATCGAGGACGGCCATCGCGAGCAGGCCGAGGTCCAGGGCTATACGGTGGTCGATGCTTCGACCGTGATTGCAACGCATATCAATCATCTGCTGGCCCAGCACGCCAGCGACATGCTCGGGCGCAGCGAAACCCAGTCCTTGCTGGATCGGGTGAAGGCCGATAATCCGGCGCTGGTCGATGACGTGGTGCCCAAGCTGGTGCCCTTGAGCACGATTACGAGCATTCTGCAGAACCTGCTCGAAGAAGATGTCTCGATTCGCGATATGCGCCGTATTCTGGATGTGCTGGCGGGCAACGCCGGCCATACCCAGGACGTCAACGAACTCACGGCCATGGTACGGATGTCGCTTGGTCGTTCGATCGTGCAGCACTGGTACGGGGCCGCCCCGCAGCTGGAGGTCATGACGCTCGACGCCAAGCTCGAGCAGATGCTCATGCAGGCGCTGCACAACGGCGGCGGCATGGAGCCGGGTCTGGCCGATACGCTCGTCCAGCAGGTCGAGAATTCGGTCGCGCGTCAGGAAGAGCGGGGACTGCCGCCGGTGCTGGTGGTCCAGCACGAACTGCGGCCGTTGCTGACCCGTTTCCTACGCCGGCGCATGCGCCAGCTCGTGGTGCTGTCGCAGAACGAAATCCCCGACGATCGCAGCGTGCGCGTGAATATGCTTATCGGTGGGCGCTAGGCGCTGGCGCATGGCGACGAAACGTTGCCCTGCGATGATCCTTGCGCTGCTATTGGCAAGCGCATGCGTGCCAGCCATGGCGGCCGGGCGCTGGATTGCCGAAAGCCAGACGCCCACCCTGCGCCAGCAGGGCCTGCGCTACACCAGCGACACGCTATCGCCGAAGGGCGACACGCCACTGGCGGGTACGTCGATCAGCCGGGTGGAATGGCAC
>DJIE01000250.1 GCA_002433465.1 Salinisphaera sp. UBA6602 | reverse complement strand
AACAGCTCGGCGTCGCGCCCGAGCAGGTGTTCAAGACGCTGGTCGCCGAACTCGACAACCACGAACTGGTGGTGGCCATCGTGCCCGTCTCCGGGCGGCTGCATATGAAAAGCCTGGCCGCCGCGGCAAGCGCGAAAAAGGCCTTCATGGCCGAACGCACGAAAGTCGAAAAGACCACGGGGTACGTACTCGGTGGTGTCAGCCCGCTGGGCCAGAAGAAACCGCTGGCCAGCTTCATCGACGAATCCGCGATCGCATTCGACACCATCTTCATCAGCGGCGGCCGACGCGGCCTGGAAATCGAGATCGAACCGTTCGCCCTGGCCGAGATGATCGACGCCGGCTTTGTCGCCATCGCCGATACTGCGTGACCCGCCGAATGGCAGTTGGCCACCCGCCTCCCATGATCGAAACGCGAATTCCCGACCGCGACGCCTGCCCCCGCATCGTCGCTTGAGTTGTCGTACGAGCCTTGCGCGGTTCGGCTCGGCGGCTATCGCAATGAGCACGATTCCAGCCACCGTATATCGATTAAGGTTATAGCCATTGCTGCGGTGATTACCCGCTGCACTACGGCATCGGGTCCGATGGCTACTCCGCTTCCGGGAACGGCCGTGTCGCGTCAGCCGTCGAACGCCTGCTTGAGAGAGTCAACAAGACGGCCCGCTTCATTTGCCGACACGATATTGGTAAAGCCGAGCAGTAAGCCGCTCTGGGCTGTGGGGCCTGCGCACCATGTCGACAGCGCTTGGATGTTCAGACCTTGGCGCTGGGCGCGCTCGGCCAGTTCGACGTCGCTATCTTCGTCGTCAAGTCTTACGAGCAGGTGCATTCCACCCGCCTGTGAATCGATGCGCAGCCGATCGCCGAACCGGGCCGCCAACGCTTTTTGCAGATACTCGCGACGCTGGGCGTAGAGGGCGCGCATACGCTTGAGGTGGCGTGCGAAATGGCCTTGCTCGATGAAATCGGCCAGGGCGGCCTGTGACAGCTCTGGGCAGCCGTGGCCGTATCGTTGCAGCACGTCTTGAAAGCGCGTGATCTCGGCTCGCGGCACCACCAGATAGGCCAGTCGGATACCGGGGAAGAGCACTTTGCTCAACGTACCGGCATAGAGCACGCGACCGTCGTGATCGAGGCTTTTCAATGGCGGTAGCGGACGGCCGTGATAGCGATATTCGCTGTCGTAGTCGTCCTCGATGATCCAGGCCTTGTTCTCGCGCGCCCATTCGAGCAGCGCCAGTCGACGCGGCAGGGATAGCGATACGCCGGTCGGGCTTTGGTGGGTGGGGGTGACGACCGCGACACGGGCATAGCCTGCCTGCCGCCGGGCTCTCTCCACATTCAGGCCCTGCGCATCCACTTCGACCGGCGTCAGCGCAATGCCGGCTGCTTGCAGCGTAGCGCGGGCCTGAAAATAGCCTGGCTCCTCGAACCAGCCGCGATCCCCGGTTTGCAGCAACGTTCGGCAGACGAGGGTTAGAGCCTCGCAGTAGCCGGCGGTGATAATAATCTGGTCGGGGTCACAGGCGATGCCGCGCGATACGCCGAGATACGCGGCCAGCGCATTGCGTAGCTCGGGCTTGCCTTGCCGATCGGGATAGTCGAGCGCGGCGACATCCATCGCGCGTAGACGACGCGTCATCAACCGTTGCCATAG
The DNA here is from genome assembly GCA_002433465.1 of Salinisphaera sp. UBA6602. Lineage (GTDB taxonomy): Bacteria > Pseudomonadota > Gammaproteobacteria > Nevskiales > Salinisphaeraceae > Salinisphaera. The sequence goes on along the minus strand of DJIE01000250.1, from coordinate 8,639 downwards.
CCGGGTGGGTACCGCGTCGAGTGCTGGCAGACCCAGTTGAAAGGGTTGTGGGCCCGTAGGCGTCGGCTCAGCTATCGCAACGTCGGCGCCCGGCCGCGACGCCGTGGCACGCGCGACCCGAGCGGGGATGATCTGCGGCGAAACCACGGTGCCCGCCGCACCGCGCGACAGCAGATAGCCTTCGCTGGCCAGCGTCTGATACGCCAGCTCCACCGTGCCGCGCGACAGGTTGAGCTCACTGGCCAGACTGCGTATCGACGGCACGCGATCCCCCGGCTTCAGACGGCCGCCGGCGATCGCATCTCGAACGCGGTGGTAGAGCTGTCGGTGAAGCGGTGTCGTCGAAAAACGATCCGGGCTCAGTTCCAGGCGGTGCATGCAGATGTCCCGGTCAACCTACCCAATCTTGGCTCTGTCGCATGGGTCATGTCGAGCCTAAAGTCACGGCCTCATGACTGGAGACACCCGATGACGCCATTGCATTTCACGGCGGTAACGAACGAACAGGACTGCCGGCACTGTTTTGCCGTGATGCGCGAGCTACGCCCGCATCTAGCCGACGCCGCGACATTCGCGGCCCAGGTGCAACGCCAGATACACGACGGCTATCGGTTGGTGGCGGCCGGATATGCCGACACGGCGATCGGCCTGATCGGTTATCGCATACAGGAAAACCTGATGAGCGGGCGTTTTCTGTTCGTCGACGATCTTGTCGTGCGGTCGGACTACCGAGGTGGCGCTGTGGGCGCACAGCTGCTCGACTTTGTTCGTGATGAGGCGCGTGCCCGCGACTGCCGGCAACTGGTGCTCGATACCGGGCTCGGCATGGCGCGCGCGCAGCGCTTCTATTTCCGCCAGGGGATGCTGACCCGAAGCATCGGCTTCTACGAAGACCTCGACGCCGGTGACGCGACATGACCTGCACGCTATTCGTTCATTGCAGCCCGCATCGTGGGCAAGCACACGGCTACCGGCTCGCACAGGAGATACTCCGGCACATCTCGCGTCATGATGCGCAGGCCGCCGTCCTCGAACGCGATCTGACCTGCCCGGCATTACCACCGCTCGACGCCGGATACGCCGCCGCGCTGACGGGTAATGCGCCGGCACATGACGCCCGATTTACCCTGTCCGAGCATTTGATCGGCGAACTCGAGCGCAGCGATCGCACCCTGATCGCCCTGCCCATGCACAACTTCGCCGTGCCGGCCGCGTTCAAGCTCTGGATCGATTACGTGGTGCGTATTCACCGCAGCTTCGCGCCGACCGCACAGGGCAAAGCGGGTTTACTGGCCGATCGCCCGACCACCATGCTAGTCAGCTCCGGCGGCTTTCACCGCGGCACACACGCCCAGCCCGATTTCCTTTCGCCCTACGTGCAGCAGGTGCTGGCCACCATCGGGATTCGCGATGTCACCTTCCATTACCTGCAAGGGCTGACGTGCGACGCGGCAACGACTGCCACAACGCTCGACGCCGTGCGTGATCAGCTGCGCAGCGCCGGTTTGCTGGATCAGCCCGCCTGACCCTTCACCGGCCTGCACCACCCTCGCCAACCGCCCATCCATCACCACGAGATCGTCATGAACGCACTTCGCCTGCCCTATAACCAACTGTCCGCTGCTGCCTACCAGGGGCTTTTGCAGACCAAAAAAGCCCTGGAGGACGGCCCGCTCGACCCATGCTTGATCGAATTGACCCACCTGCGCGTGTCGCAGATCAACGGCTGTTCCTACTGCACCCAGATGCATTCGCAGGCACTGCGCAGGCGCGGCGTTGAAAACGCCAAGATCGACAGCGTGGCCGGGTGGCGCGTCAGCCCGCGTTTCGACCATGCAGAACGCGCCGCGCTTGCCTGGGCGGAATCGCTGACCCATATCGAGGCAACCGCTGCTCCGGATGCCGATTACGAAGCACTCAAACCGTACTTCAGCGATGCCGAAATCTCGGATCTCACGATTTCGGTCGCACTCATGAACGCGCTCAATCGGCTGGCTGTCGGCCTGCGTCTTTAATCGATCGGCACGTTCGCTGAAATCCCGAAACCGACCGCGATTTCAACCGATCCATCCGTTTTCGTCGTGATGTCCACACCCGGGCAGGCGATCGGTGCGTCAGGCACTCACGCCATCTCGGGTTATTTGCGGACTGCGTAGCGGTCCACTTTCAATCATAGTCGTCCAAGAACAAACCGCAGAAATCGAATAAGAAAGCGAATAAACCGGGCGACTGCGCCCTGGCAGGCACCGATATGACGCGCGACGAGCTCTACGATCGCGCTCAGCAGCTCGATATCAAAGGCCGCAGCCGCATGACTAAAGAAGAACTGGCCGCCGCGATCGACGTCGACTAAAGACTAATGAAATAAAATCTCTTTTATCTTTAGCGGGTTATATTCGCTCGAATTCGACCGCGCGGGGATTGATAGTAAACCGGGCGCATCGGCACGAAAGCTGCGTTTGCCTGTGCCATGGAACAGACTACGCTGACAGGCAGGGGGGCCCGCGCCGGCAACGGTTCGCGGGCCGAGCCGTTGGCGGGCCGGATTCCAACGACATTACGACAACAACAAGCACACCGATAAAACAGGGGGCTTCATGACGGCCGATCAGATTGGTTTTTCCTTGCTCATGCTGGCGATCTTGCTCTACGCCGGCAAATGGGTGCGCATGCACTGGGCGCCGGCCCAGAAACTGTTTCTGCCGGCCTCGATTCTGGCGGGCGCCATCGGGCTGATTCTGGGCCCCGGCGTACTCGGCGCCATCGCGCGTGCGGTGGGCGGTGAGGAAGCAGCGCTCGCGCAGGGGGCAATTCCCGAATCCATGCTGTCGATATGGAGTGACCTGCCCGGCTTGCTGATCAACGTGGTATTCGCCACGCTGCTGCTCGGCGTTCCGCTGCCCAACTTCAATCGCGTCTGGAGCCTGGCCGGGCCGCAGCTGGCCTTCGGCATCACCCTGGGCGCCGGTCAGTACGTCATCGGTATTCTTATAGCTGCCCTCGTTCTGGCACCATTTTTCGGCGTGCCGATCATGGCCGGTGCACTGATCGAAATCGGCTTCGAAGGCGGCCACGGCACCGCGGCCGGCCTGCAGGGCACGTTTGCCGAACTCGGCTTTGCCGACGGCGCCGATCTGGCGGTGGGCATGGCCACGGTCGGCGTGGTGTCGGGCATCGTGTTCGGCATCATCCTGATCAACTGGGGCGTGCGTACCGGCAAGAGTGCCGTGCTCGACAAGAGCGTCGCCAGCATCCCGCACGATCAGCGCCGGGGTCTGGTCGCCCACGACGATCGCCCGTTATCGGCCGGTAACATGACGGTACGCTCGGAATCGATCGAACCGTTGACCCTGCATTTCAGCTTCATCGCCATGGCCATTCTCGTGGGCCTGGGCATTCTCGAAGCCATGAGCTGGGTCGAAAGCGTGACCTGGGGCGCAGGCGAGAACGGCATCGAACTGCTCAGTGCCGTGCCGCTGTTCCCGTTGGCCATGATCGGCGGTCTGGTCGTACAACAGATTCTCACCCGCTTCGACAAGCACAACCTGCTCGATCGCGGCCTGATGGAGCGCATTCAGGGCTTCGCGCTGGATCTGCTCATCGCCGCCGCCATCGCCAGTCTGTCGCTGACGGTGATCGCCGATCACTGGGCGGCTTTCCTGATGCTCGGTATGGCCGGCATCGCCTGGAACGTGGGCATGTTCCTGTGGCTCGCACCGCGGGTCATTCCCAAGTACTGGTTCGAGCGCGGCATCGGCGATATCGGCCAATCCATGGGTGTGACCGCCACCGGCCTGATCCTCATGAAGATCGCCGATCCGGACAACAAGACCCCGGCCTACGAGGCCTTCGGCTACAAGCAGATGGTGTTCGAGCCCTTCTTTGGCGGCGGCCTCGTGACCGGCCTGTCCCTGCCCATCATCTACAACTTCGGCCCCTGGCCGTTCTTTGCCGTGATGCTCGCACTCGTGGTCCTGGGCATCGGCTCCGGGCTGCTCTACTTCGGGCGCTTGAAGCAGGACTACTAACGCGAGCACCGCCGCGTTAGCCAACGCCACGCCGCTCGCCTGAACAGCGTAGCGGCGTGGCCGACCAGGCTGCCTGGCCCTTCAACGCGGCGGGTAGCCCGCCGGCAGGCTGCCACCGGCCGGCGCGAGCGCGGCCCATGCCCGGCAGGCGAACTACTGGGCGATTCGCGCTCGTGCCTTTTCCACGCTTGGCGTATTATCCGAAAATACTATTTTTTGCATATGCGCCGCCCTGGCCTGCGCGACCCGCGCTGAACAGGGCCGATGACGCGAACAGGGAGCACGCATGGGTTCGCACAAAAAAAGAAAGGTCCCCTTCAAGAGCCAGGGCGCGAACTGCGCGGCCACGCTGCATGTGCCCGATAGCGGCGATAACGCCCCCTACCCCACGATTGTCATGGTGCATGGCTGGGGCGGTACCCAGCTGTTGCTGGTCACGCCCTTCATCGAAGCGTTCAACGACGCGGGATTCGCGGTTCTGACCTTCGATTACCCCGGCTGGGGCGACAGCGAGGGCGAGCCACGCCACACCATCAACCCCTGGAAGCGCGAGCAAGTGGTCGAGCGCGCGATCGCCCACGTGCGCACACTGGAGGAAGTCGATGATCGCCGGATCATTCTCTGGGGCACGTCGTTCGGCGGCGGCCACGTAGTCAAGATCGCGACCACCCATCCCGAACTTTACGGCGCGATCGCCCAGGTGCCGATGCTCGACGGCCTACGCGCGGTGACCGCGGTACCGGCCCCACGCATGCTGCGATTCGGGCTGGACATGGTGCGCGACTTCGCCAGCCTAGGGCGTACCCATTACATCCCGATCATCGCCCCGAAAGACGAGTATGCCTCCATGGATCGGGACGGGGCCTGGCGAATAGATGCCTGGATCGCCTCGCATCTCGACGCGGAATACGACAACCGCGTGTCGGCCGCTTCGCTTGCCACCATGGGCTTCTATCGCCCGTTCAAGCAATTGAAATCCATTCGTATTCCCACGCTGATCATCGGCGCGACACGGGATACGGTGGCGCCGTTCGACCAACGCCGGGTGGCAGCCCAGGCATCGGATAGCGTCACCATAAAGACGATCGACGCCAACCACTTCGATCCGTACCTGCCACCTTGGTACGAAACGAATATCGGGCTGCAGCTCGATTTTCTGCGCGCGCTGGTGCCGCAACCCACACATGACGCCGATCGCGTCGCGTAGGCGGATAGCGGGCGACGACCAAGCAGGGCGTAGGTTGGATTAGCGCAGCGTAATCCAACAAAGAACGCAGCCGGCGGAGCCGGTCCGCCCCACGCGCCGAGCCGGGCAGACAGGCGTTGCCGTGTTGGCTTACGGCCTTCGGCCCAAGCCAACCTGCACGGATGGGAACGCGTCCCGGAGGTCGTCCTGTTTTGGCCGCGTCTTTTCTTACGTCCGCGGCCTACCGGCCCAGCCGTTCGCCGCGGGCATCAATCATCCAGCCGGCGAATCGCGGGCGTCAGACTTTGTGCCTGGCGGTCGATACCGGCCCAGGGGCAATCCCGCTGCGCGAGCCGGCGAAAGATATTGCCCATATGAAAGCGCTGCGGGCCGATCTTGGCGTCGCCAAGTTCATCCCAATCCAACGGCGTGGCGATGGGCGCACCGGGTTTTGCGCGTAGCGAATACGGCGCGATACCGGTCTGGGCGTAGGCATTGCGCCGAATATCCAGATACAGCCGGCCCCGCCGCTTGTCCTTGCGATGCGCGGTCGTGAACTCGTCGGGATGATCGGCCGCAAGGCCTTCGGCAATCCGCTCGGCAAAATCGCGAACCGTGTCGAAGTCGGCGCTGCGATCCAGGGGCACGACGACATGCAGGCCGGAGGAGCCGGTCGTCATCACGAACGCCTGCAGATCGAGGTCGTGCAGACGTTTCCGTAGGCAACGCGCTGCCTTGATCACGAGGTCGAAATCGTCACCGGGCGGGTCCAGGTCGAAGATCAGCCGGTCTGGATGGTGCGGCGTATCGGCGCGCGAGAGCCAGACATGAAAGGCAATCGTGCCCTGGTCGACCAACCAGGCCAGCGTATCGGCATCGGGGGCCAGGGCGTGGGTAATCTCGCCGTCTTCCTTATCGACGGTCACCCGCTCGATCCAGTCCGGATAGTGGTCCTGAACGCTTTTCTGGATGAAGTTCACGCCGTCGATGCCGTCCGGAAAGCGGTGCAGCGTCAACGGCCGGCCCTCGATCAGCGGCAGCAGCTGGGCGGCGATCCGCTGGTAGTAGTCGACAAGATCGGCCTTCGTGTAACCGGCCTTCGGAAAGAACAGCTTGTCGGCGTTGCCGATTTCGATACTCACGGTGCGCTTTCGGGCTGTTCGCGTACGACTTCGCGTGCGTCCTTGTCGTCGCGTTCGCCGAGATAGCTCGGGTGGCGCAGCCGGCCGTCGTCCGTCCATTCGGTAAAGGCGAACTCTGCCACGCGCTCCGGCGTGACCCAGTGCACCCCGGCCTGCTGGGCGCCCGGGTCGATGAAGGGTGAGGTCTTGCGTTCGATGGCCTCGAGCGACCGGCGCAGACGCGCCAGCTCGTCTTCGTCGAAGCCGGTGCCGACCCGACCGGCATAGTGCAGATCGCCGTTGTCGTAATAACCGACCAACAACGCGCCGAGACCGCTGCGGCTGCCCTGCGGCTCGGTAAAGCCGCCGATAACCAGCTCCTGGCCACGGCTGCACTTGAGCTTGAGCCAGCGCCGGGAGCGTCCGCAGCGATAGGGGCTGTCGGCTTGTTTGGCAAGAATGCCTTCCCAGCCTTTGGCCCGTGCTTCGGCGAGATAGTCTTCGCCGCAGGTATTGCGATGCGCGGTATAGCGCAGCGCCTTGCCAAAGTCGAACTGGCTGCGCAGCAGCTGCTTGCGATCGCGCAGCGCCACGCGGCGCAAATCCAGACCGTCCAGCCAGGGGCAGTCGAAGGCATAGAAATACACCGCCACCCCACTGGCCTTTGCGGCCTCGGGGTCGCTGATGCCGGCACGCTGCTGAAGACGCGAGAAACTGGTGACCTTGCCGTCGAAGGCGACCACTTCGCCGTCGAGCACGAAGCGCCGATGCGGCTGCTGGGCAAAACACGCCACCAGCTCGGGGAAATGGTCGGTACGCGACTGGCCGTTGCGGGTAAGCAGCTCCACGTGATCGCCGTCGCGAAAGACCAGCAGGCGAATGCCGTCGAGCTTGCGTTCGAATATCCACTCCGTGTCCGAAAACGGCGTATCGGACAGCGTGGCCAGCATCGGCTCGAAGCGCCGCGGCATGGTCAGGTTGCGCGTATCGTCGAGCACGCGCTCGGGCAATTCATCGCGCCAGTCAGTCATTGTCCGGCCCCTGCGCGGCGATATCGGCCAGACCGCGATCGCTCAAGACCGAGTCGGGTTCGGTGTTCACCGGGTTGCGGCGGGCATCGGCCGCATCGTCGTCCATTTTCACCAGCAGCCACTGGCGCTTGCCGTTTTCGCTGCGGAAATGGGTCAGCGAATAGCCGCCGCTTATTTTCTCCCCGTGCAGCACCACGGTGAGATGGCCGTCGGCAAAACAGTCGGCCAGGCTCTTTTCGATATGCCCGTCGTCGTCGCGCTTGGCGTTCTCGAAAGGCCCCGTATCCCAGACCAGCACCGTGCCGCCGCCGTATTGATCGCCAGGAATCACGCCTTCGAAATCGGCATAGTCGAGCGGGTGGTCCTCGGTTTCCACCGCCAGGCGCTTTTCGCGCGGGTCGGTCGACGGGCCCTTGGGCACGGCCCAGGACTTGAGCACGCCGTCGATCTCAAGCCGGAAATCGTAGTGCAGCGTGGAGGCATCGTGCTTCTGGATCACGAAAATCGGCCGATCGCCGCCCTTGCCGACGCCGGCCCTGCCCGAAGGCTCCGGGCTGCGCTCGGGATCCCGGCGATCACGATAGCGGGCAAGCTTGTCTTGTGTGGTCATGTCGACTCTCTTGCTTGATACACGATTGATAGCGGCTTGCGCGCGTCCCGGCTATTCGCAGTTTTACTCATACGCCGACGCGCGGGCGTGCAGCACCGGCTCGCTCGCCTGCCAGCGCTTGAGCGCCTAAACTCGCGCTTTTGCGGATCTTTTGCGATGAACCACAGCGATTACATGGCCCAGGCCCTGGCGCAGGCACAGCTGGGCCTGGACGAAGGCGGCGTGCCCATCGGCTGCGTACTGGTACGCAACGGCGAGGTGGTCGGTGCCGGCCATAACCGCCGCGTACAGCGCGATAGCGCCATCCTGCACGCGGAAATGGACGCGCTCGAAGCCACCGGCCGCCGCCCCGGGTCGTTCTACAAGAACGTCACGCTTTACACCACGCTCTCGCCCTGTGCCATGTGTACCGGCGCGATTCTGCTCTACGGCATCCCGCGCGTGGTGATTGGCGAAAACGAAAGCTTCATGGGTGAAGAAACCCTGCTGGCCGAACGCGGCGTCGAAGTCGAGGTGCTGGGCGATGCCGGCTGTCGCCAGTTGATGGTCGACTTCATGCGCGAGCGCCCGGATCTCTGGAACGAGGATATCGGCGTTTAGGAAAGCTCTGCACAACCTGTCGCAGTCGCGCCGGGTGCGTTGCGCGCGATTGACAGACAAGTG
>DJIE01000075.1:5304-23397 GCA_002433465.1 Salinisphaera sp. UBA6602 | reverse complement strand
TAGGCCTCTAGACGATGGGGACACTTTTTTGGTGGAGCCAGGCGGGATCGAACCGCCGACCTCAACACTGCCAGTGTTGCGCTCTCCCAGCTGAGCTATGGCCCCTGATGTGCAGCGAGGGCGTATTGTAGAGATTGGCGTGCGGCTTGCCAACCTCTATCGCATTATTTTTTTAATGCGTTTTTCAGTGCCTCGGCTACGCGTTGCTGATCGGCCTTTTCCAGATACGGATGCATGGGCAGGCTGAGTACCCGTTCGGCCGCACGCTCGGACTTCGGGATGGCCACGTCCGAATACAGGGGCGGCTGACGGTTCAGCGGCACCGGGTAATACACCGCATTGGGAATACCCGCCTCGTTGAGCGACTGTCGTACCCGGTCGCGATCGTCGACCTCGATGGTGTACTGGGCATAGACGCTCGTGCAGTCGGCGCCGAGTACCGGCGTATGGACCACGCCCTCGAGCAGCTCGGCATAACGGGTGCCCACTTCGGCACGCCGGGCGACCTCGTCGTCGAAGACTTCCATCTTCGCCAGCAGCACCGCCGCCTGAATGGTATCCAGCCGGCCGTTGATGCCCAGGCGCGGGTGTTGATAGGGGGCATTCTGGCCATGGTTGCGCAGCTCGCGCATGCGTTCGGCCAGAGCGGCATCGTGGGTGAACGCGGCGCCGCCATCGCCGTAACAGCCCAGGGGCTTGGCCGGGAAGAAGGAGGTGGCCGCGATCGGTGACAGGCCGCAGGAGCGTTTGCCTTTATAGGTGGCGCCAAAGCTCTGCGCGGCGTCTTCGATCACCGGCACGCCGTGGCGTTCGCCGATCGCGTTGATGGCGTCCATATCCGCGGTCTGACCGAACAGGCTGACCGGCACGATCGCCTTGGTACGATCGGTGATCTTTTCTTCGATAAGCGCGGCGTCGATGTTGTAGGTATCCGGATCGATATCCACGAACACGGCCGTCGCCCCGAGCAGGCCGATCATCTCGCCGGTGGCGATGAAGGTGAACGGGGTGGTGATCACTTCATCGCCGGGGCCGATTTCCAGCGCCATCATGGCCACGAGCAGGGCGTCGGTGCCGCTGGACAGTGCGATGCAATGCTCGATGCCGACGTATTCGGCCAGACGCGTTTCCAGGGCTTCCACTTCGGGGCCCATGACATAGCGGCCATGATCGAGAACTGCCTGAATGCGCGCGTCCACATCCGGTTTAATGCGCTGGTACTGGGCTTGCAGATCGATGAGTTGCATCCGGGCTCCCGGCTTCGAGGGTGATAGTTCCTTGGCTGCGCGGATTCTAGCATCGCATCGTCGTGATTTATTCGTTGACCCGTTATGGCTTGCGCACTAGACTCTGCGCGCTCGCAAAGCGAACCGGGCGGTTAGCTCAGCGGTAGAGCACTGTCTTCACACGGCAGGGGTCACTAGTTCGAACCTAGTACCGCCCACCAGAATCAAATCGAGGGTCAGGCCAGTCGGCCTGGCCCTTTTTTTATGTCTGGGCGCTCGGCAGGCGCTCGCAACAACCGGCCTTGTTGCGCATAATCGCGGCGTTCCCGGGTCATTCGACTCGCCAAACCAAGCAGTCAAGGGGTCAGTGTGCGTATCACGATATTCGGAACCGGTTATGTCGGTCTTGTGACCGGGGCCTGTCTCGCTCAGAGCGGCAACCACGTTGTATGCGTGGATATCGATGAAGCCAAGATCGCGCGACTGACGCAGGGCGAGATCCCGATTTTCGAGCCGGGCCTCGAACAGATCGTGCATGACAACGTACGCGCGGGGCGACTGCGCTTTACCACCGACGCTGCCGAGGCCGTTGCGCACGGCACCCTGCAATTCATTGCCGTGGGCACGCCGCCGGACGAGGACGGCAGCGCCGACCTGCAATACGTGCTCAAGGTCGCGGCGACCATCGGCGCGCATATGGATGACTATCGGTTGGTAATCACGAAGTCGACGGTGCCGGTGGGTACGGCAGACAAGGTGCGCGACGCGCTGGCCGAAGCCGTGCGCCAGCGCGGCGTGGACGTCGAGTTCGACGTGGCCTCGAACCCGGAGTTCCTGAAAGAGGGCGCCGCGGTCGAAGACTTCATGAAACCCGATCGCGTGGTCGTGGGCGTGGACAGCGACCGCGCGGCCGAGCACCTGCGCGCGCTCTATGCGCCGTTCAATCGTCAGCACGATCGCACCATCGTCATGGATATCCGTTCGGCCGAATTGACCAAGTACGCGGCCAATATCGTGCTGGCCACAAAGATCAGCCTCATGAATGAGCTGTCGCAGGTCGCAGATCGCGTGGACGCCGATATCGAACAGGTGCGCAAGGCCATTGGCGCGGACCATCGCATCGGCTACCACTTCATCTATCCGGGCTGCGGCTTCGGGGGGTCCTGCTTTCCCAAGGATGTGCGCGCGCTGGCACAGACCGCCGGCAAGCTCGGCTACGACACCGAGATCATCAACGCCGTAGAGCGGGTCAACGATCGCCAGAAGCAGGTGCTGTTCGATAAGCTGGCCGCCCACTTCGGCGACCTGGCCGGCAAGACCATCGCGATCTGGGGGCTGGCCTTCAAGCCGAATACCGACGACATGCGCGAAGCGCCGAGCTGCACGCTCATGGAAGCGCTATGGGCGGCCGGGGCAAGCGTTCGCGCCTACGATCCGGAAGCGATGAAGGAAACCCGGCGCATTTACGGCGAGCGCGACGATCTGACGCTCTGCGATACGGCCGAACAGGCAGTGGAAGACGCCGACGCGCTGGTACTGGTCACCGAATGGCATATTTTCCGCACCCCGGACTTCGCGGATATCGCCCAGCGCATGCGCGAGCCGGTGCTGGTCGATGGGCGCAATATCTACAAGCCGTCGTATGTCGCCCAGGCTGGCTTCACCTACTACGGCATTGGTCGCTCCGCGGCCAGTGGCGCAACGCGTCACGTCGTATAAAATACGCGCCGTTATTGGCCTCGCAGGGTTTTCGAGCATGCCCATCTACGAATATGTCTGCCGCAATTGCGGCCATGAACTTGAACGGCTCCAGCGGTTGTCGGAAGACCCGCTGACCGAGTGTCCGGCCTGTGAGACGCCGGAGCTCAAGCGCAAGATCTCCGCGGCCGGTTTTCGTCTGGCCGGCGGCGGCTGGTATGAAACCGACTTCAAGTCGGACGGCAAGCGCAATATCGCCGGCGGCGAGGACAAGACCTCGAAGTCGTCCAGCGCGACGTCCGCGAGCAGCAGCACCAGCGACAGCGCCAAGTCGGATACGTCCGCGACGTCGTCGAAGCCGGCCGCCAGCGATAAGAAGTCGGATAGCGCGGCGTCCAAGTCGACGAACAAGGCCAGCACGACCTCGTCCTCGAACGCCGGCAGCTAGCCATTGGAGTGCCCCGGCCGCGCGTGGCCGGGGTGCGATCATGGCGGTTCGCTTGCAAGCGCCTGCCGCGTTCAATTTTCTGGCGGGTACCGGCCAGGCGCTGCCTCTTGCTAGACTCGCGCTCTTTTGCACACCTCGAAGACGATAGCCATGATGCGATCCCACTACAGCGGCGACGTAAACGCCGCTGCCATCGACAGCGAAATCACCGTCTGCGGCTGGGTGCATCGCCGCCGCGACCACGGCGGGGTGATCTTTGTCGACCTGCGTGATCGTAGCGGTCTGATCCAGGTCGTGTTCGATCCGGACGAACCGGATACCTTTGCCGAAGCCGAGAAGCTGCGCAGCGAGTACGTGATCCAGGTGACCGGGCGCGTGCGCGCTCGTCCCGAGGGCACGGTTAACAAGAATCTGGCCTCGGGCGAAATCGAGGTCTATACGACCGCGCTGACCGTGCTCAACGCCTCGGAAACGCCGCCGCTGCAGCTCGACGACACCGAGAACGTGGGCGACGCCGCGCGTCTGCGCTATCGCTATGTCGAGCTGCGCAAGCCGCGCATGCAGCGACACATGCAGCTGCGTGCCCAGGTCACGCGCGCGGTGCGTCATGCACTCGACGAGCTGGGTTTTCTGGACATCGAAACCCCGATTCTTACCCGGGCCACCCCGGAAGGCGCGCGCGACTACCTCGTGCCCAGCCGTACCCAGCCCGGCCATTTCTTTGCGTTGCCGCAGTCGCCGCAGCTGTTCAAGCAGCTGCTGATGGTGGCAGGCATGGATCGCTACTATCAGATCGCGCGCTGTTTTCGTGACGAGGATCTGCGCGCCGATCGCCAGCCCGAGTTCACCCAGATCGATATCGAGGCCTCGTTCGTCGACGCCGACGACATCATGGCAATCAACGAAACCATGATTCGGTCGCTGTTCGCGGACGTGCTCGACGTCAAGCTGCCCGATCCGTTCCCGCGCATGAGCTACGAAGAGGCCATGCGCCGCTTCGGCTCCGACAAGCCGGATCTGCGTATCGATCTGGAGCTGGTCGATATCGCCGATCTGGTGGCCGATGCCGACTTCAAGGTGTTTTCCGGTCCGGCCAACAGCGACACCGGCCGGGTTGCGGTCATGCGCGTGCCGGGCGGGGCAAGCCTCACGCGCAAGCAGATCGACGGCTATACCGAGTTCGTCGGTCGCTACGGCGCCAAGGGCCTGGCCTACGTCAAGGTCAACGACACCGCAGCTGGCCGCGAGGGCCTGGCCTCGCCGATTCTGAAGTTCCTGTCCGACGAAGCGGTCGATGGCATCATGACGCGCAGCGGCGCGGCCGACGGCGACCTGCTGTTCTTCGGCGCCGATACCGCAACCGTCGTCAATGATGCCCTGGGTGCTCTGCGGGTTCGCCTGGGCCACGATCTGGGTCGTGTGGAAGGCGACTGGGCACCGCTGTGGGTGGTCGATTGGCCCATGTTCGAGTACGACCCCGAAGCCAAGCGCTGGGATGCACTGCATCATCCGTTTACCGCGCCGGCGGTCAACGATGCCGAGGCGCTGCGCAACGACCCCAAGAATGCGCTTTCGCAGGCTTACGACATGGTGCTCAACGGTACCGAGATCGGCGGCGGCTCGGTGCGTATCCATACACCGGCGATGCAGCAGGCCGCCTTCGACGTGCTCGGCATTTCCCGCGAGGATGCCGAAGAGAAGTTCGGCTTCCTGCTGGAAGCGCTCAAGTTCGGCGCGCCGCCGCATGCCGGTATTGCCTTCGGACTCGACCGGCTGGTGATGCTCATGGCCGGGGCCGATTCCATTCGCGAGGTCATTGCGTTTCCCAAGACGCAGACCGCGACCGATCTGCTCACCGGGGCGCCGGGCCTGGCCGACAACGCCCAGCTGCGTGAACTGGGCATTCGATTGCGCGCAACCGGCGACGCCAACGGGGCGAAGGGCAGCTAGCGCGCCCAGCGACGAACCGCAAAAACTGTTGGTCCTACAAGCCGGCGCCGCCTCGAGCGGTCGCCGGCTTTGTTGTATCTGGCAGCTGGTTTTGACGTTGACCGGGCAGGCGGGAGAGTCTCGAGCCGTGTTTTGGGATAAAAATCCTAAAATGCGGGAGGCGCGCCCACCGCGCCAATGGCAAGGGGAACCCAGCTATGAGAATTCCTAACCGAGTTGGCGGGCGTCTGCGGCAGCAGGTACGTCTCGCACTCATCGGCACGTCGCTGGCGGTCGTCGCACCCGGTGCGATGGCTGCGAGCATCACCGTCAACGCCTCCGGTGACGCATCCAGCGACGGCCAATGCACGCTGCGCGATGCAATCGCCGCAGCGAACCAGAATGAAATGGTCGCCGGCTGCACCGCGGGCGACGATATGAACGACACCATCGTTTTCGGCAACAACGTTGCCGGATCGACGATCACGCTCGGCGGCACGGCGCTGCCGACCATCGTCGCCGGTTCGACGCTGACCATCGGCATGGCCGGTGACGATTCAGACGACGCGGATGATTCTGCGGGCGTGACCATCGACGGCAACAATCAAAGCCGTATCTTCACCAACCAGGGCAACCTCACGCTCAACGGTCTGACGCTGGTCAACGGCGCGGCCACCACGGCCGGCGGCGATGCGGATGCGCGCTCCGGCGGCGCCATTCTCAACGACGACGGCGGCGTGCTGACGGTCAACGGCGGCGCCATGAACAACAACAGCGCCGATCGAGCCGGCGGCGCCATCGAAGAAGCGTCGGGCGCGACGGCCGCCGGCGGCGATGACGACACGGCCAACGACAACGTCCGCGTGACGCTCAATAACGTCAACTTCAGCGGCAACAACGCGGGCATGAATCCCGGTAACGGCGGTGCGCTGCATGTGACCGGCAGTGGCGATATCGTTGTCAACGGCGGTACGTTCAACGCCAATATCGCCGAGGAAGGCGGGGCGCTCTGGAACAACGGCGGCACCCTGACCGTGTCGGGCGCAAGCTTCATGGAAAATCGGGCCAACGGCACCGAAGCCGATATGGGCGGCGGCGCGATCTTCGGTCAGGTCGGCGGTGCCAACGGCACGGTGGTGGTATCCGATGCCACGTTCGTGTCCAACAAGGCCGGCAGTCCGGACGATAGCGAAAGCTCCGCCTCGGGCGGCGCCATTCTGACCGGTGACGGGACAACGCTGACGATCTCCGATTCGGTGTTTCGCATGAACACCGCCCGGCGTGCCGGTGGTGGCATCGAAGTGCTGGCAGGCAGCACCACCACGCTGGACAACGTGACGGCTACCGGCAACGACGCCGGCGCAAGCCCCGGCAACGGTGGCTTTCTGCACGTGACCGGCGACGGCGACGTCAATGTGACCGGCGGCGTATTCGCGCGCAACACCGCGGTCGAAGGCGGCGCATTCTGGAATAACCAGGGCACGATGACGCTCGACGGTGTTGCCATCGTCAACAATGAAGCCACCGGCGCTGATGCGACCCAGGGTGGGGGCGGCATCTATGCCGAAGGCAACGACATGGGCGATAGCGGTAC
Organism: Salinisphaera sp. UBA6602; assembly: GCA_002433465.1. GTDB lineage: Bacteria > Pseudomonadota > Gammaproteobacteria > Nevskiales > Salinisphaeraceae > Salinisphaera. Next base: position 16,502 of record DJIE01000075.1, on the reverse strand, counting down.
GCTCACGATTACCGCAAGCCGTATCGCAATGAATCGCGCCTCCGGTACGGCCGGCTCGGGCGGCGGTATTCTGGTCAGCCCGAACGCGACCGCGAACATCACCGATACGCGTATCTCGGGTAATACGTCCCAGCGTGCCGGTGGCGGCATCGAGAACGCGGGCGCCAATGTGACGCTGACCGAGGTCACCCTGGGTGGCACGGCGAGTGCCGACGGCAACGACGCCGGCGCCAACCCCGGCAACGGCGGCGGTCTGCATATCGGCGGCAGCGGCTCGACCACGATCGTCGACTCCAGCGTGGGCAACAACAAGGCCGTGGAAGGCGGTGGGCTCTGGAACTCGGGTGCGGGCACGCTCGATGTCGACAACAGCACGGTGGCACAAAACAGCGCGACCCGCGGTGCCGGCGTTTATCTTGACGGCGCGGGTGGCACCATCACGCTCGATTACGTCAGCGTGACGCGTAACCAGGGCAGCGGCGTGTTCGCGGTTGACGGTGCCGGCAGTTCCATAATCGTCAACAACAGCCTCGTGTCCGGTAACAGCCCGGATCTGGGCAGCGGCGTGACGGCAGGTGAGGCGAACGGCAACGTCACCGGCGACGTCGCCTTTAACGGCGCGTATCGCCTGTATGGCGGGCCGACTGCAACCCAGCCGCTGGCCATGGACAGCGCTGCGTTGGATACCAACGCCGATTGTGCCGCCACCGATACCGACCAGCGCGGTGCCGAGCGCGGTTTCGATGCCGTCGATCCGAATAACGGCACGGGCGACTGCGATAGCGGCGCGTTCGAGCTCACCGACGATCCGGTGGTTCAGGCAACGCGCCTCAATCTCGGTTCGGCGGTGATCGGCGCGGACAACGCCGATGCGGTGGTCCTGGGCGTGCGTCTGGCGAACAGCAGCGACACCGCCGTGACCATTGGCGGCTTCTCCGGCTACGTGAATCGCGACGACCGGCTGCCGGCCGGCATCGACCCAAGCGATATCCGCCTCACGGTCTATGCCGACAGCAACGACAACGGTCGCTACGACATGGGCAGCGACATGTCTGTCGGTAGCGCAACGCTCGATGAAGGCTACGACTTCACCGTGACCTTCAACGGGGGCGGGCAGAGCCTGTCCGCCAGCGACAGCGTCAGCTACTTCATCGTCGCCGAGCGGGTCGACCGGGTTGCCGCTGCCGTGCCGCTGTCCACGTCGCTCTATGCCGGCGGCGGGCTGCTGGCGCTGCTGGGGCTGGTTTCGGTGGGCGGCGTGCGTCGGCGCACCCAGTATCTGCTGATCGCCGGTGCCCTGGTGCTGATGCTCACCGCCTGTAGCGATAGTGACAGCGATCGTCGTGTCAAGATCAATCAGCCGGGCAACGACATGATGGGCGAAGGCGAGGCCACCTTCGTGCTGCGTGAGGTCAACGGTACCGGTACCGATCTGCTTATCGGCGACGGCTTGCCGATAAGCGGTCCGACCGTGTCGTTCGAGTCCTCGACGACGGGTGACAACGACAGCAACTAGCGTCGCGCTGGACCCGCGTCGTTACGGGCCGGATCGGGGATTCCCGATCCGGCCTTTTTCATGGCGCGTCCTATCCGGCGCGGCCGCCCGGGGGCCGGGTTCAGCCGGCAGCGTCAAGCAGAATCCGGGCACGACGCACGATGCTGATCCGATCGCCGTTCTGCGGTCCGGTAAGCCGCACGCGCGCCCCGGCGTCCACCGCGTTATAGAAGGTCTGGGCCTCGACGGCGTTGCCGTTGGCGTCCTGATAGCTCGTGGTGGCGTCGTCGAGCCGGGCGCTCACCCCGGCCACCACAAGTGTCGCGCCTGTGCCGCTGCGCGCCGTGCTCGTAACGGCGCCTGCGATAGCGGCGGCGTCGGCCTGGTCGGCCGATACGCGCTCGATACTCCGGGCGGTCGCCGTATTGTCGTCCCCATCCACATAGGCCTGTACACGTACCGGATCGCCCGGTGCGAGCGTATCGAGACGCAGGGTGCGATCGCCGGTTGCACTATTGTCGATATAGCCGGTGTCGGCGCTGACGCCGATGGTGCGTCCCAGCAGGGTAAGGCTGTCGGCGTCGGTCGACTCGATACGGGCCTCGAGCATGGCATTCGAGCGTGGCTCCACCCGTAGCGTACGGGCCTTGACCCGGTTATTTTCGAACACGCCGCGCACGCTCACCACCACGCCGGGGGCGAGTGCGGTCGTGCCGTCGTCGAGTCGCTGGGCACCGCTCGCATCGATGCGCCAGTTGCCGGCCACGAAATCCGACGCGCTGGAATAATCGTCGATCGCGGCGCCTACGAGCATCTGCCGGCCCGCGGGCGCGGTGTTGAGCGAGGTTATGTTGATACGGCTGGCGATCAGCGCGTCGCTGCGCGATGCGCCGCGCGTGCCGAAGGCTTCGATACGGCTGTTGGTATTCAGCGTCGCACCGGCCGGGCGGACCTCGGCGTTGGCGAAATCGATCGTCTGGTCGCCAACCGCCAGCTGTGTGCCGTCGATGCGATCGACCCGGCCTTCGATCTCCAGGGTCGAGTCGTTGGGTACGAAACCGGTTTCGCTCTGGCGTATCGACTCGGCCTGTACGCGATTCTCGGTTTGGGTGAAACCGCTTACCGCGATCAGGTCGCCGACTGCGAGCTCGGCCGCGGGCGTGTTCACGAACACGGTATCGCCATCGAAATGCACCGTCTGTTCAAGCGCCACCAGGGTGCCCCGCTCACCGTCGGTTTCGATACGCTCGATGGGGCCGTCGAGGGTGCGCTGGAAAACGATACGTTCGGCACGTGCGTTGCCGTCGCGATCCAGGGTGCCGGTCACGGCAACACGATCGCCGACACTGAGCCGCGATACCGGCACGTCTTCGCCAACGAATCGGATGGTGGCCGCATCGGTATCGAACTCGGTGCCGTCGATATAGACGCTGCCGAAACCCGACACGATGCCGGTGCCCTCGATGCCGGCCTGGCGACCACCGCCCGCGTCATCGCTGCCGCCGCAGCCAGCCGACACGACGATTGCGAGCACGCCGGCGAGCGCCAGGCCGACACGGCTGGCGCGATGCGTTTTGTTATTCGGGCTGGTCGTCATCTGTAGTCTCCCCCTTGTCCTCGAAATAATAGATGCCGACGCCGGCGCGCGTGCACGCGGTGTCGTGATCTTTTTCGTCGACTTCGTGGCGCTCGAGCCAGTCGTCGAGTGTTTCGAGAAGCTGTTGTGCTTGTTGCGAGATGAGGCGATGGAATACGGGCAAAACGCGCTTGTTGACTCGCATATTGAATACCGTGCGCTGGAACCGCGGTTTTTTGTCCTCGCCCGACGAAAGATTGTGCTCGAGGGTCGACAGCAGGTCGTGACCTGCCGAGCCCAGCATGCGAATACGTTCCGAATCCCCGGTGCCGGGCACATAGGCACGATTGAGGACCTGCACACGACCTTCGGCATCGCGCGCCACCGAGTGCACCCGTTCGAGTTCGTCGAGAATGGCCATCACCGGAATATCGCCGCTGTAGCGGCGTACCAGCGCGGTGAAGCCTTCGATGTCGTCATCGAGAACTAGCGGCCGCGGCGCGCCTTCGTCGTCGGTGAAGTCGGGGTCGCGGTGCCAGCCGGAAAGCACGCGGGTGGCCCGGTTCGCGCCGCCCCAGGTGCCGGCGTCGTAGTGCGAATCGCTTTGCTCGCGCAGGCGCTTGACTTCCTTGCGGGTGAGGCCGGTCACAACCGCCACATGCGAATCCGTTGCCCGTTTGCCTGCGGGTGTGAACGACTCTCGCGCCACCTCTGCATAAACCGCGCGCACGATCGCGTCGAAGTCGCGGTGCGCAATGCCCTGAGCGAGCATGATGCGCACCAGCGGTCGCAGCAGACGGTGGGAGGCGCGCGCGAGCCATTGGCGGTCGTGGTTATTCATGGCGCCATTATAGATGTATGTGGGTGGCCGCCGACTTGCAGCCTTCGTTGTGGTACATTTTCGAAACGATTCGCCGACTTATCAAAAGCATGTCCGCAACCGCTCTGGCCTTGCAGGATTTCGCGCGTTACGACGATGCGACCTGCGACGCGCGTATTCGTGCCGCCAAGGAAGCGCTCGGCTCGCGCTGCGCGATCCTCGGCCATCATTACCAGCGTGATGAAGTTTTTGCGCATGCCGATTTTTCCGGAGACTCGCTGAAACTATCGGCCCAGGCGGCGCAATCTGATGCCGAGTACATCGTGTTCTGCGGCGTGCATTTCATGGCCGAGGTGGCCGACATCCTGTCGCGCGACGACCAGACGGTCATCCTCCCCGACATGGCCGCCGGCTGTTCGATGGCGGATATGGCCAACCTTCGCAACGTCGAGCGGGCCTGGCGCGAACTCGCGACTGTGCTGGAACCGGAAGAAACCATCACCCCGGTCACCTACATCAATTCCGCGGCCGACCTGAAGGCATTCTGCGGCCGTCATGGGGGCATCGTCTGCACGTCGTCGAACGCGCGCGGCGTGCTGGACTGGTCGTTCTCGCGCCGCGAGAAAGTCCTGTTCTTCCCCGACCAGCATCTGGGTCGCAATACCGCCTACGACATGGGTATCGCCCTCGACGAAATGGTGGTCTGGGACTACGACAAGCCGATGGGCGGTTTGAGCGCGGACGAGATTCGCGGCGCGAAGATGATTCTCTGGAAGGGCTTTTGCTCGGTTCACCAGATGTTTCATCCCAACCACATCAAGAAGTTTCGCGAAGCCCATCCGAACGGCCGGGTTATTTCTCACCCCGAGAATGCTTTCGAGGTCTGCCAGGCCTCGGACGTGGTGGGTTCCACGGAAACCATTCTCAAGACGGTGCGGGCGAGCGAGCCGGGTAGCCACTGGCTGGTGGGCACAGAGTTGAATCTGGTCAACCGCTTGCATCACGAAATGGCGGAAAAGGGCGTGAAGGTGCAGTTCATGTCGCCGGTGGTGTGCATGTGTTCGACCATGTTCCGGACCGATCCGCAGCACTTGGCCTGGGTCATGGAGAACCTGGCCGAAGGGCACGTCGTCAACCAGATCAAGGTCGACGCCGACGAGGCGCGTGAGGCCAAGGCTGCGCTTGATCTGATGCTCGAGATCACGGCTTAGCGCTGCGCCGACACCATATCTGGGGTCGGCAGCGCGTCTGCGCTACACTATGCGCCCGTATAAGCTCCGAAAACGTGTCGGTGAGCGCCAAGCGCGTCGCCGTCGCGGTGCATTTTTCGTACTTCAACCCGAGCATTCGAACATGTTTGACTCCGCACAGGGCATCGCCGAATTCGACCCGGAACTGGCTGCCGCCATGGCCGACGAGGATCAGCGTCAGGAAGACCATATCGAGCTGATTGCCTCCGAGAACTACACCAGCCCGCGCGTGATGCAGGCGCAGGGCAGCCTGCTGACCAACAAGTATGCCGAGGGCTATCCCGGCAAGCGCTTCTACGGTGGCTGCGAGCATGTGGACATCGCCGAACAGCTCGCCATCGATCGCGCCTGCAAGCTCTTTAGCTGCGACTTTGCCAACGTGCAGCCGCATTCCGGCGCCCAGGCGAACGCCGCGGTCTATCTGGCCCTGGTCAAGCCGGGCGATACCATTCTCGGCATGAGCCTCGATGCCGGCGGCCATCTGACCCACGGCGCGGCGCCCAATTTCTCGGGCAAGAACTACAACGCCGTCCAGTACGGTCTGGACGCCGAAACCGGGGAGCTGGATTACGACGAAATCCAGCGTCTGGCCGACGAACACAAGCCGAAGATGCTCATCGGCGGTTTTTCGGCCTACTCGCGCCATATCGACTGGGCGCGCATGCGCAAGATTGCGGACTCGGTGGGTGCCTGGCTGCTGGTCGATATGGCGCACGTCGCGGGCCTGGTTGCCACCGGCCAGTATCCGAGCCCGTTGCCGCATGCCCATGTGGTGACCACCACCACGCATAAAACGCTGCGTGGCCCGCGCGGCGGCTTGATCCTGTCTGCGACCGGCGATGAGAAGCTCTACAAGAAGCTCAACAGCGCGGTCTTCCCGGGTACCCAGGGTGGGCCGCTCATGCACGTGATCGCGGCCAAGGCGGTGGCCTTCAAGGAAGCGCTGGAAAGCGACTTCGAAACCTACGCGCGCAAGATCGTGGCCAACGCCAAGGCCATGGCGCAGGTGTTCATCGACCGTGGTTACCACGTGGTTTCGGGCGGTACCGATAACCATCTGATGCTGGTGAGTCTGGTCAAGCAGGACATCACCGGCAAGGACGCCGAGGAATGGCTCGGCAAGGCCCATATCACGGCCAACAAGAACGCCGTACCCAACGACCCGCGCTCGCCGTTCGTGACCTCGGGGCTGCGTATCGGCACGCCGGCGGCCACCACGCGCGGCTTTGGCGAAGACGATATGCGTCAGATCGCGACCTGGATCTGCGATGTGCTGGACACGCTGTCCGCGGGCGGCGATGTCGCCGGCGAGGCCGAACGTGTGCGTACCCAGGTCAACGAGCTGTGCGCGCGTTATCCGGTGTATCGCACGGCGGCGCGCGGCGCGGCCTGATCGGGGCACAGGGCTGCGAGGAAACGGCTGATGCAGTGTCCGTTCTGTGACGAGCGCGCGACGCGCGTGGTCGACTCGCGCCTGGCCGCCGAGGGCAGCCAGGTGCGTCGGCGCCGGGAATGCCCGGCGTGCGGTGCGCGCTTTACCACCTTCGAGACGGCGGAACTGGTGCTGCCGCGCATCGTCAAGAACGACGGTACGCCTGAGCCGTTCGACGAGGCCAAATTGCGCCAGGGCATTACCCGCGCGCTCTACAAGCGGCCGGTGGCAGCCGAGGCGATCGATACCGCCATCAGTCATATTCTCCAGCGGCTGCGTACCGACGCCGAGCGCGAGGTGGCGTCGCGCCAACTCGGCGAGTGGGTGATGGAAGAGCTGCGCGAGCTCGATCAGGTGGCGTTCGTGCGCTTTGCTTCGGTGTACCGGCGTTTCGAGGACGTGCAGGCGTTCCGCGAGGAGATCGAGCGGCTGGAAGCGACGCCGGGTCGCGGCGATGGCCAGCTGTCGCTGATCGATAGCGCCGCCGGCGGCGAGCGCGGTCGATCGTGAGTACGGTCAGTGTTCGCAGGGCGGTACACGCCTTTTTCATGCAGCGCGCGATTGAGCTGGCGCGGCGTGGTTGGTATACGACCCGGCCCAATCCGCGCGTGGGCTGTGTGATCGTACGCGGCGAAACCGTGATCGGCGAAGGCTGGCACGAACGGGCCGGCGAAGATCATGCCGAAAAGGCGGCCCTGGCCGACGTCGCGCGGCGCGGCGCGAGCGCGCGCGGGGCGACGGCCTATGTGACTCTGGAACCCTGTAGCCATACGGGACGCACCGCGCCCTGTGTCGATGCGCTGATCGAAGCCGGCGTGGAGCGCGTGGTGGTGGGCGCGACCGACCCGAATCCGCAGGTCAATGGCCAGGGCATCGGTCGTCTGCGCGAGGCGGGTATCGAGGTCATCACCGACGTCGTGGCCGATCGCTGCCGTGCACTCAACCCCGGCTTTGAAAAGCGTATGCGCGAAAGCCGCCCGCGGGTGCGCGTGAAGCTGGCCATGAGCCTTGACGGCCGTACCGCGGCCGCCGACGGCACGAGCCAGTGGATTACCGGCGACGTGGCCCGTGAAGACGTGCATCGGCTGCGCGCGGAAAGCGGCGTGGTGATGGTCGGTCGCGGTACGCTCGTGGCCGACGATCCCGGCCTGAACGTGCGCCTGAAAGGGCAGTGGCCACAGCCGCTGCCAGCGGTGCTGGATACCCGCCTGCAAATCACGCCGTCCGCGCGGCTGTTCGAAACGGCTTCCAAGGTGCTGGTCTATACCGCCTGCACCGATCGCGAGCGCATTGACCTGCTCGAACAGGCCGGTGCCGAGATCGTAACGCTCGGCTCGGACAAAGACGGACTCGATTTGCCTGCGGTGCTTGCCGATCTGGGCGAGCGCGAGATCAATGATGTACTGGTCGAGTCCGGCCCGCAGCTTGCCGGGGCGCTCGCGGATGCCGGGCTGGTCGACGAGTACGTAATTTATATGGCGCCCAAGCTGCTGGGCGACGGCGGGCGCGGGCTGTTGCACATGCCCGGTATCGCCACCCTGGCGGATGCGCCGAATCTTGTCATCGATAGCGTCGAGCCGCTCGGGCGCGACTGGCGTATCACCGCGCGACCGAGCACAGCGACAAAGGACTGATTATGTTTACTGGCATCATCAAGGGCCTTGGCCGGGTCGCGGCCCTCGAGGCCCAGGGCGGCGATACGCGCATCGTGATCGACGCCGCGCAAACGGACCTGGGCACAGTAGCGCTCGGCGACAGCATCGCGGTGAATGGCGTGTGCCTGACCGCGGTCGCGCTTGACGGCGCAACGTTTGCCGCCGACGTGTCGACAGAAACCCTGTCGCTGACCACGCTGGGTGCGCTCGAGGTGGGCAGCGCGGTGAATCTCGAAGGCGCGCTGCGCGCGGGCGAACCGCTGGGCGGGCATATGGTGTCCGGCCATGTCGACGGCTTCGGCGTGCTGGAGGCGCGTGAGCAGGACGCGCGCTCCTGGCGGCTGGTGTTCTCGGTACCGCCCCATCTCAGCCGTTTTTTCGCGCCCAAGGGGTCGGTGTGCGTCGATGGCATCAGCCTGACCGTCAACGAGGTCGAGGGCGATCGTTTCGGGGTGAATATCGTGCCGCATACGATGTCGCACACGACCCTGGGCGAGCGCGCGGTGGGCGACCGCGTCAATCTGGAGATCGACGTCATCGCGCGTTATCTCGCGCGCCTGGTCGAAACCCGCTAGCGCCTTTCGTCACCAGCCCGCGCGGCAATCGTTGCCTGCGGTGCTAGACTGCGCCGCGGCGTGCGAGGCCGCGCCTGTTCTCGCGTTCGCGTAACGCCCTTGCAAGGAGCCCGGTATGGCCATCAGCCCGATCGAAGACGTCGTCGACGACATGCGCAATGGACGCATGGTCATCATGCTCGACGATGCCAACCGCGAAAACGAGGGCGACCTGATCATGGCTGCCGAATGCGTGCGCCCCGAAGACATCAACTTCATGGCCCGCTATGGCCGCGGGCTGATCTGTTTGACCCTCACGCGTGAGCGCTGTCGCCAACTGCATCTGCCGCTGATGGTGGCCGCCAGCGACGAAGCCCAGTCGACCAATTTCACGCTCTCGATCGAGGCCGCCGAAGGCGTGACCACCGGGATTTCGGCACACGACCGTGCCCAGACCGTTCGTGCCGCGGTCAAGCGCGATGCCCAGCCTTCGGACCTGGTTCAGCCGGGGCATATCTTTCCGCTGATGTCGCAGCCCGGCGGCACCCTGGCACGCGCTGGGCACACGGAAGCGGGCTGCGATCTTGCCCGGCTTGCGGGCCTCGAGCCGTCGTCGGTGATTGTGGAAATCCTCAACGAAGACGGCACCATGGCTCGGTTGCCGGACCTGGAAGCATTCGCGGCCGAGCACGATATCAAGCTCGGCACGATCGCCGATCTGATCCGTTATCGCATCGAACACGAGCGAACCGTGGTGCGGGTGACCGAGTCGCAGGTGGATACCGAGTTCGGCCCGTTCACGCTGTACTCATTCGAAGACGAAGTGGACAAGGTGCTGCATTTCGCCATGGTGCGCGGCACCATCGACGCGGAAACGCCGACGCTGGTGCGTGTGCACGTGCGCAACACCCTGGCCGACATGCTCGGCGTGCGCCACGGTGATTTTGGCTGGCCGTTGCGGGATACGCTGGCCCGCGTGGCCGAAGAGGGCTGTGGCGTGGTCGTGGTTCTGCGCAAGCCGGAAACGGCGCGCGAGCTCATCGAGCGTATCCGTATCGTCGAGGGCAAGGTGCCGCCGCATGCCCCGGACGGGGTCGGCGACGAAAGCCGTATCCTGCGCACTTACGGCGTGGGCGCGCAAATTCTCACGGATCTCGGCGTACGCCGCATGCGCGTGCTGTCGGCACCGATGCGCCTGCAGGGCATTTCCGGCTTCGGGCTGGAAGTGGTCGAATACCTTCAAGGCAACGACGACGCGGAATAAGCCGCGGTCGTCGTGCAATAATATCGATCGGAATCAAAAGGGCCGCCATCATGCGCAGCATTCAAGGAGAATTCGACGGCGACGGCTTGCGTCTCGCCATCGTGTGTACCCGCTGGAACGACGACATCGTCGACCGCCTGGTCGACGGCGCGCTCGACGTGCTCAACGACTGTGGCGTGGATGACAACGACATCACGCTGGTGCGGGTCCCGGGCGCGTTCGAGCTGCCGCTGGCGGTCGACCGCCTCGCCGAGCGCGATGAATACGACGGCATCATCGCGCTGGGTGCGGTGATCCGCGGCGAGACGCCGCATTTCGACTTCGTCGCCGGCGAGTGTGCCAAGGGTCTGTCGGCCACCGCACTCGAATACGGCGTGCCGGTAGGTTTTGGTGTGATCACCGCCGACAACGCGGAGCAGGCGGATGCGCGTGCCCAGCCGGACGAAGACCACAACAAGGGCGCAGAAGCCGCGAGTGCCGTGGTTGAGATGGTCTCGTTGCTGCGCATGATCGCGGAATAGGCGAGTCGAGAGTAACCACGTGATCATCAGCGACGACCAGGTTCAATACGAATCGCAGGAAGAGGATCGCCCCGAGCAGGACGAACTCCCCACCCCCGCGCGCGTTCCCGGCGGGGCGAGGATTCGGGCGCGCATGGCCGCGGTTCAGGCGATCTATCAATGGCGCATGAGCGGCACCGATCTGGGCGAGCTGATTCTGCAGTTTGCCCAGGCCGGGCGCCTGCGCGAACTCGATCGCGAATATTTCGAGACGCTGCTGCGCGGCGTGGTCTACGACGTGAGCGCGCTCGAAGCCGCCTTCGACCCTTACCTGAGCCGGCCGGCGGTACAGCTGGACCCGGTGGAATACGCGATCCTGCTGCTGGCCACCTTCGAGTTGCGTGACCGTATCGAAATTCCGTTTGCCGCGATCATCAACGAAGCCACCAATCTCGCCAAGACCTTCGGGGCCACCGACGGGCACCGTTTCATCAACGGCGTTCTCGATGCGACTGCCCGCTCCCTGCGCGCCAACGAGGTCGGCGCCCGCAAGTAAGGTGCTCCGTGCGTGAATTCGCGCTCATCGAGCGGCTTGCACAACGCCTGGACAGCGGTCGGGCCGATACGCGGTTGGGCATTGGCGACGACGCGG
>DJIE01000075.1:2172-4991 GCA_002433465.1 Salinisphaera sp. UBA6602 | reverse complement strand
TCGACGCGGCGCTGATCGCGCCGCCCGCCGGCCAGGAGCTGGCGATTACCACCGATACGCTCATCGCCGGGCGTCATTTCCCGTTCGAGACGCCGGCCTTCGATATCGGCTACAAGGCCCTCGCGGTCAACCTCTCTGATCTCGCGGCCATGGGGGCGGACCCGGCCTGGGTCACGATCGCACTCTCGGCGCCCAAGCTGTCGGCCCACTGGTGCGATGCGCTGATCGACGGCGCGCTCGCAGCGATCGGCGATCACCCGGTGGATATCGTCGGCGGCGATACCACCCGTGGCGAGTTGTCGCTCACCATCACCGCCATCGGCTGCCTGCCGGCCGGCCGGGCGCTGCGGCGCAGCGCCGCCCGTGTAGGCGATTTGATTGCCGTGACCGGCACGCTCGGCGACGCGGCCTTCGGGCTGCAGTGCTGGCCCATGCGCGATCGCGCCAGCGACGACCAGCGCTTCTGTATCGACCGTCTGGCGCGGCCGCAATGGCGGCCGGGCGCGGCGCTGCGCGGGCTGGCGAACGCGGCGATCGACCTATCCGACGGCCTGGCGGCCGATCTGGGCCATATTCTCGCGGCCAGCGGGATAGGCGCGCGGCTGGCTATCGATGCCTTGCCAGCATCCGCTGCGCTGACACGTGCCTGCGATGCGGAAAGCCGGCGCCGCCTGCAATGGTCCGGCGGCGACGATTACGAGCTGTGCATCACCCTCGCCGAGGACCGGCTCGACGCAGCGCGGGCCGCGCTCGACTGTCCGCTGACCGTGATTGGCACGATCGAGCAACAGCCCGGCCTGCGTGCGTTCGACGATAACGGACAGGTGTGGGGCCGCGATGGCGAGCGCGGCTGGGATCATTTTAGCTAGCAGGTCAGCACGGGGTTGGCGGGCCGGTTTCAGCGTCCGCAGGCCGGTTGAAAACCCAGTGTGCAGGCGCGTTCGAAGTAGCCATTGGCTTTTGTAACGTCGCCGAGCCCATCGCGGCTTTCAGCCATAAGGAACAACGCGCGCGGATTGTCGGGCTGATTTTCCAGCAGCGGCTGGAGCGCGCCAATTGCGCGCTCGTAGTTGCCGTCGTCGACGTAGAGCCTGGCAAGCGCTTCCTGTGCCGCGGCATGGGCGGGTTTCAAGGCGGTCGCCTGGCGGTAGTCCTGTTCCGCCTGAGAGCGCTCGCCTTTGGCGGCAAACGCCTCCCCCCGGCGGTAGTAGGCTTCGGCGCGGTCGGCCTGCAGGGCGATGGCGGCACTGAACTGGTCGATCGCGCGATCAAAGTTCGCGTCGGCCAGCGCCTGGCGCCCGTGCTTCATGGCGGCATCGGCAGCATAGCGTTTGTAGCCGCTTGCGCCGTTGCCAACGAGCAGGGCCGCGATATCACGCCGATCGTGATTGAGCGCATAGGCCAGCGGCACAACGCCGCCGGCGCCAGCCTCCGGGTTCGCGCCACGGGCCAGCAACAGGCGCACCGCGTTTTCATGGGCGCCGATCACGGCCTGGAATAGCGCGGTGCGTCCCTGATCGTTACGGGCCTCGATATCGGCGCCCAGGTCGAGCAGGTAGCCGATCATCGGTTGGTGGCCCGAGCGCGCTGCCATGATAAGCGGGGTGTTGTGCTTGTGGTCGGGTCGAGTGGGGTCGGCTCCGGCGGCGACCAGGATATGGGCGATTTCGGTGTTGCCCTGTTGCGGCTGCCAGGCGGCGACCCAGAGTGGTGTCTGCTCCCACTTGTTGGCGGCATTGGGCTGGGCGCCGGCCGCGATCAGTGCCCGCGCGATCGCCGGGTGGTAGGCCTCGGCGGCCCAGTGCAGGGCGGTGAAGCCGTTGCGCCCGTCGCGCGCTTCAAGCTGGGCGTCGCGTTGGAGCAGCGCGCGTACAACCTTCAGGCTGCCGTATTCGGCGGCGATATTGAGCGGGGTCTGGCCGGCCGGCGTGCGCAGGTTTACCGACAGGCCCTCGTCGAGCGCGGTGACAAGCGCGCCTGCGTCGTCGCGCGCCGCGGCGTAATGCAGGCAATGCCAGCCGGCGTGCTGCTCGCGTACCGTATCGATTGCGCGCTCGACCATGCACGCCGCATCGCGATACGGGTCCAGCGCAAGGGCTGTGAGTATTCCGGCGACGGCCAACACGACGATGGCCAATATCGTTTTCATGGCTTCCATATTAGTGCATACGCAGACCGCCACGGGCGCATGGCTTGTGCGAGCCGGTAGACTGTGGCGCTCGGTTCGTCTCACCTATCGACGTTTTCGCCCCATGATTGAACTGCACGACAGCCTCAGCGGCCAACGCCAACCCCTCAAGACTCTGGAGCCGGATCATGTGCGGCTTTATGTTTGTGGTGTAACCGCTTACGACTATTGCCATCTTGGGCATGCGCGCGTGATGATCGTGTTCGATATGTTCGTGCGTTATCTGCGTGCGCTGGGCTGGCGGGTGACCTATGTACGCAACGTCACCGATATCGACGACAAGATCATCAAGCGCGCGAATGAAACCGGCGATACGCCCGAGGCGATCGCAGAGCGCTTCACCCGCTTCATGCGCGAAGACGAGGCCGCGCTCGGCCTGACGGCGCCCACGCTCGAGCCGACCGCGACCGGCCATGTCGACCAGATCATTGCCATGATCGAGCGTTTGATCGACAACGGCGCGGCCTATGCCGGCGACAACGGCGACGTCTACTACGACGTGAGCACGTTCGACAGCTATGGCGCGCTCTCCGGGCGGCGTCTGCCCGATCTGCGCGCCGGCGAACGGATTGCCGTGAACGAGGCCAAGACCGATCCGCTCGACTTCGTACTCTGGAAAGCGGCCAAGCCC
>DJIE01000075.1:0-1781 GCA_002433465.1 Salinisphaera sp. UBA6602 | reverse complement strand
TCGGCCATGTCCACCCATTGCCTGGGCGCGAGTTTCGATATCCATGGCGGCGGGCTGGACCTGCAGTTCCCGCACCACGAAAACGAGATCGCACAGAGCGAGGCGGCGACCGGCCAGCGCTATGTCACGACCTGGATGCATAACGGCTTCGTAACCGTTGACGACGAGAAGATGTCGAAGTCGCTCGGCAACTTCCTCACCATTCGCGACGTGCTGGCCCAGTACGACGCGGAAACCGTGCGTTACTTCGTGCTGTCGACGCATTATCGCAGCCCGCTGGCCTATAACGCCGATGCCATGGATGCCGCCACCAGCGCGCTGTCGCGGCTTTATACGGCCCTGCGCGACGTTGAACCCGGCGATGCGCAAAGCGATATCGCGGATGCCTTTGAAGCACGCTTTACCGATGCCATGGCCGATGACCTGAATACGCCGGCCGCCATCGCCGTGCTGTTCGAAATGGCGCGCGATTGCCAACGACTCAAACAGGAGGACCGAGAAACCGCTGCCGCGATCGCAGCCCGCCTGCGCACCCTGGCCGGGCGAATCGGCCTGTTGGAACAGTCGCCGCAGGCGTTTCTGCAGGGACAGGCCGGAGAGGGCGATCTGAGCGCGGACACCATCGAGGCCATGCTCCAAGCGCGCCGCGAAGCGCGGGCCGAAAAGAATTTCGCCCGCGCCGACGAGATTCGCGACGAACTGACCGCCCAGGGCATCGTATTGGAAGACGGCCCCGACGGTACGCTCTGGCGGCGCAGCTGAGCGCGGCCTAGTCGGCCCGTTCTGCCTGTTCGCGCAGCTCGGCCGCGCGCAGGGTGTTGCTCATGAGCATGGCAACGGTCATCGGCCCGACGCCGCCGGGCACCGGCGTGATCCATGCCGCGCGCTCGGCGGCGGTGTCGAACTCGACATCGCCCACGAGCTTGCCGGAATCGAGCCGGTTCATGCCGACGTCGATCACGGTGGCGCCTTCGCGGATCCATTCGCCCTTGATCAGGCCCGGTTTGCCGACGCCGACCACCAGGATTTCGGCCTGACCGACTTCGTATTCGAGATCGCGGGTAAATCGGTGGCAAACGGTAGTGGTCGCGCCCTTGAGCAAGAATTCCAGCGCCATCGGCCGGCCGACGATATTGGAAGCGCCCACCACCACGGCCTGGCGGCCGCGAAAGGGTTCGTCGATCGATTCCAGCAGGCGCACGATGCCCAGCGGGGTGCAGGCGCGCAGCTGCGGCACGCGCTGTGCCAGCCGGCCCACGTTGTACGGATGAAAACCGTCGACGTCCTTGTCGGGGCGCACGCGCTCGATCACTTTCGTGGCATCGATATGCGCAGGCAGGGGAAGCTGTACGAGCACGCCGTCGATCTCATCGTCGGCGTTGAACCGGTCGATCAGCTCGAGCAGCTCGGCCTGCGAAATATCGGCTTCGGGATAGACCGCCTGAGACACGAGCCCGGCCTGCTGGCAGGCCTCGATCTTCTTGCCGACATAGATCTTGGACGCCGGATCGCTACCGACAAGAATAACGGCGAGCCCGGGCGCGCGCTGTCCGCGCGCCAGGCGTGTGTCGACCGCATCGCGTACGGCATGACGAAAATCCTGGGCGATCTGCTTGCCGTCGATAAGGCGGGCGGCCATGGGCATCAAGGCGGTTGGGAAAAGTGCGCGGATTTTCGCACGCTCCGCGAAGGGCCACAATTTGGCAGGGCGAATCCCGCCGTCTGCAGGTGATGCTCGCATGCCGGCCGGCGACCAGATAGAATCCGCCGCCAGCCGATAC
>DJIE01000071.1 GCA_002433465.1 Salinisphaera sp. UBA6602 | reverse complement strand
CAGCGGGCAAGCTGGGATAGCCGCCCCTCGCGATCGGTCGTGCCGAGACGGTCTTCATCGAGCCAAACGGCTTCACTCTGGCGGTCGGCGTATTCGCGCATGCGCAGATCGTCGCTGCGTGCGCTGGCCTTCCAGTCGATATGACGCGGTGAATCGCCGGGCACGTAGTCGCGATGGCCCAGGAACTCGTCCGTGCCCCTGCGGGCCAACTGTCGAGTCGAGCGGGTGTCGCCCGCGCCGCGCGGCAGCCGGTCATGGCCGGCGCAGCGCGGATAGACCAGCACCTGGGTATTCGGCTGCAGCCAGGTCCAGGCCCGGAACAGCCCGACCGGATAGATGCTTTCGATACGCAGGCGCGGACAGGGGCAGCGCCCGCGTGCGTCGGTGACCTGTTCGATCGTCACCATCCGGCTTTCGCCGGGGCCGATATCGAGCTGGCCGGTCGCGCCGCGACCGTCGGCGCTGACCCGCAGCGCGCGGCGGCGGCGCCCGCCGGTGGCATCGAGGCTGAGCTCGAATGCCAGCGTATCGCCGGCGAACACCGGTGCGGCATGGATAGCCTGCAGACGCAGGCCCACCAGATTGGCATGGGCATGGTGCATGGACACCAGGGCCACGGCGGCCAGCCAGAACGTCAGCGCAAAGGCGAGGCTGTTGCTGTAGTTGGTCGCGCCCAGCAGCATGACCAGCAGCAGCACGGCGAACACCACGCCGTTGCGCGTGGGCAGGATATACACCCGCCGTCGCGACACCCGCAGCGGCAGGCCGCGCGGTGGATTGCGTCGCTCTATGAAGCGCGTGCGTAGCGTGCGCGCATGACGGCGAAGCGCGGCCATGTTCAGATCTTGCCGCGCCAGGTCCAAGCCCAAAAGTCTGCGACGCCCGTCACGCGCTAGATGACCCCGACCTGCTCGCGCATCAGCGTGGAGGCACGGCCTTCTGCGGCATCGCTGCGGGTCAGGCGATGATCGACCACCGCGGGCAATACCGCCTGAATATCTTCCGGCATGACGTAATCGCGGGCGTCCTGCAGCGCCCAGGCCTGGGCGGCACGCCGCAGTGCGAGCCCCGCGCGCGGCGACAGGCCCTGTTCGAACACCCCGCGGCGTCGGCTGAACTCGATCAGCTCGAGCAGATAATCGAGAACCGCGTCGCGGGTATGCACCGCACGGACCGCGGCCTGCCAGACGCCGAGCTGGGTGGCATCGGCCACGGGCGCGATCGCGGCGGTGCTGTCGCGTTCGCCGGCCAGCAGACGGCGTTCGGCGGTGCGCGGCGGGTAGCCCACTTCGATACGCATCAGGAAACGGTCGAGCTGGCTGTCGGGCAGCGCGAACGTACCGCTCTGGTCGAGCGGGTTCTGGGTGGCGATGACGTTGAACGGCTGCGGCAAGGCCCGGGTACGCCCTTCGATGGTGACCTGGCGTTCGGCCATGGCCTCGAGCAGCGCGCTTTGCGTACGCGGACTGGCACGGTTGATTTCGTCGGCCAGCACGAGCTGGGCAAAGATCGGCCCGGCGTTGAAGGTGAAGGCCGCCTCGCCGCGGTCGTAGACCGAGACACCCAGAATATCGCTGGGCATCAGATCGCTGGTGAACTGGATACGCGCAAAGCGCAACCCCAGCGCGTCGGCCAGGCCGTGGGCGAGGGTGGTCTTGCCCACCCCCGGCACGTCTTCGATGAGCAGATGGCCGTCGGCCAGCAGGCAGGCCAGGGCCAGGCGAATACGATCGTCCTTGCCAAATACCCGGGTGGCGACCGCGCTGCGCACGTCGGCGAGCCGGCGGGCGATATCGGCGCTCTGGAGCGGAGCGGGCGCAGGTTGGGCGGCGTCGGCTGGTGCAGTCGGCGGCATGGGCGAACAGAGCTCGAAAAGGCGCAATAAAATTTAGACTACCGAATAAGCGCGCATCGCGACACGATTGCCAGGCGCCGCGGCGTTCTTCAATCGGTTACGCGCGCGGTCGAGGCTGCGATGCGGGCGGTGCCGGGAAATCCAATCAACAGACTGTCCGCAAATGAACGCTAAGAACGCTAACAGGGCAGAAGCTCAGTAGAGGCGCGGACATGCGTCGGGCGCTGCACGGCTTGTACTGCTCAATGGCGCTTCTCGGCCGGCTCCGTCGACTGTTCGTGCCTCGAACCCGCTACTGCGCGAAAGCCCAACCGCATCTGCGCGAATCTGCGAAAAGTCTTGTCGCGCGAGAACGAAGCCACGCGGCACGCGAGGCCAGAGCTAGATCGACTGCCAAGACTTGTGGGCCTGCGCGTTTCGCAGCGCAGGCTCAGTCGCGGCCGTCGTTTTCGTCGTTGCGCGTATCGGTGCTCTTGCGTTCGTAGTCGCCTTCAATCACCGACTGCGGCGTACGCGACGACGTGCCGCTGCCGCGCCCGGCATAGCGCTCGTTCGCGCCTGCGCCGGCCGGGGTCATGATCACCACCCGGGAGACCAGGCGTCGTGCGATCTGCTGGCGCAGGCCGGGCACGAGCAGCACGAAACCCAGGGCATCGGAGATGAAGCCGGGCGTGAGCAGCATGAAGCCCGCCAGCAGCAGGGCGGCTCCGTCGAGCATGGGTAGGGCCGGCATTTCGCCGCGTGCCTGCGATTCGCGAATACGCGCGAGCACGGTCAGGCCCTGGCGACGTACCAGCTGGCTGCCGATTACGGCCGTGAGGATCACCAGCGCGATGGTCGGGAAGAAGCCGATCACGCCGCCAATCTTGATGAGCAGGAACAGCTCGATGATGGGCAGCGCTATAAACAGGATCAGAAGTCGCAAGGCCATGGAATATCTCCGTTAGGCGGCTAGAGTGCCGCGATGCGCGCGCGTTGTTCCGCCAGCTCGCTGGCCTCGCGTTCGACGCTGGCCTGCTGTTCGCGGGCCTTGGCCACGACATCGGCCGGTGCCTTGGCCACGAACGATTCGCTGGCCAGACGGCCACGAATGCCGGCGAGGTCTTTTTCCAGCTTGGCGAGCCGCTTGTCCAGACGGGCCAGTTCCGCCTCCTTGTCGATCAGACCGGCGAGCGGTACGCGAAGTTGCATGTCGCCGACCAGTGCGGTGGCGGAATCGGGCGCGTCTTCGACCGTGATTTCGTCGATCGACTCCACGCGGGCGAGAAAATCGATTGCCGCGCGATGGTCGGACAGACGCTGGCGATCGCTGTCGCTGGCATTGGCGACCATCACCGGCATGGGCTGGCTGGGCGCGATATCCATTTCCCCGCGAATGGTGCGCAGGCCGGCGATCACGTCGCGCAGCCAGTCGATTTCGGCTTCGGCGACGGCGTCGATACGGGCGTCGTCGGCACGCGGGAATGGCTGTACGGAAATGCTCTCGCCGTTGCTGGCCAGCGCTTGGCCACGGGCCAGCGGAGCCACGCGCTGCCAGATCTCTTCGGTGATGAACGGCATCAGCGGATGCGCCAGACGCAGCGTGGCTTCCAGTGTACGCAGCAGGGTACGGCGCGTGCCGGCCTTGGCCGCATCGCTGGCATCGCCGGACAGAACCGGCTTGATCAGCTCGAGATACCAGTCACAGAAGTAGTGCCAGATGAAATCGTGGATCGCCTTGGCGGCGAGATCGAAACGATACTGGTCGAACTGGGTCGCGACTTCGCGCTCGACGCGCTGCAGGCGCGATACGATCCAACGGTCGGCCTGGGAGAGTTCCACGGCGTCGTCGGCCGCCGGCGTGTAGTCCTCCGGAATCTGCATCAGCGTGAAGCGCGCGGCGTTCCAGAGCTTGTTGCAGAAGTTGCGATAGCCCTCGACACGGCCCAGATCGAAACGGATATCGCGGCCGGGCGAGGCCAGGGCAGCAAAGGTAAAGCGCAGTGCGTCCGTGCCGTGGGCAGCGATGCCGTCGGGGAAGGCCTTGCGGGTGGCTTTTTCGATGGCGCGGGCTTTCTGCGGCTGCATCATGTTCGCGGTGCGCTTGGTCACCAGCGATTCCAGATCGATGCCGTCGATCAGATCGATCGGGTCGAGCACGTTGCCCTTGGACTTGGACATCTTGGCGCCGTCCGAGTCGCGCACGAGCCCGTGCACATAGACTTCGCGAAACGGCACGTCGTCCATGAATTCCAGGCCCATCATGATCATCCGGGCGACCCAGAAGAAGATGATATCGAAGCCGGTCACCAGCACGGAGGTCGGGTAGAACGTCTCCAGTGCCTTCGTCTTCTCGGGCCAGCCGAGGGTAGAGAACGGCCACAGACCGGAGGAGAACCAGGTATCGAGCACGTCCTCGTCCTGGGTCAGCGTCACCTCGGAGCCCAGACCGTGCTTTTCGCGCACCTCGGCTTCGGATTTGCCGACATAGATATGGCCGTCGGCGTCATACCAGGCCGGGATGCGGTGTCCCCACCAAAGCTGACGCGAGATGCACCAGTCCTGGATATTGCGCATCCATTCGTAGTAGGTCTTGTCCCAGTTGGACGGCACGAACTTGATGCGCCCGGTTTCAACGGCTTCGATCGCTGGCTTGGCCAGCGTCTTGGCGTCCACGAACCACTGGTTGGTGAGCATCGGCTCGATCACGTCGCCGGAGCGATCGCCGTAGGGCTGCATGATGGCCTTGTCCTCGACCGCGATCATCAGGCCTTCGCTGTCGATGGCCTCGACGATCTGGCGGCGCGCTTCATAGCGATCGAGCCCGCGATAGTCGTCCGGCACCAGGTTGATCGCATCCACGTCCACCGCGTTCGGCGTCTCGCCGCGGACCACGATCTCGGCCGCGCGGGCGGCCGCCTGCTCGTAGGCTTCGCCGTCGACGCGCAGCGCCGCCTTGCTGTCCATCAACCGATACATCGGGATGGCGTTGCGCTTTGCGACTTCATAGTCGTTGAAGTCGTGTGCGCCGGTGATCTTGACCGCGCCGGAGCCGAAGTCCGGGTCCGGATATTCGTCGGTAATGATCGGAATCAGACGCCGCTGGGCCTTCGGGCCGACCGGAATCTCGCAGCGCAGGCCGACGATGGGCGCATAGCGCGAATCGTCCGGGTGCACGGCGATTGCGCCGTCGCCGAGCATGGTTTCCGGGCGGGTGGTGGCGATCGAAATATAGTCGCGGGTTTCGCGGAAGGTTTCGTTGCCGTCCTCGTCCGTCTCCACGTATTCGTAGGTGGCGCCGTTTTCGAGCGGATACTTGAAGTGCCACATATGCCCGGCGACTTCGGCGTTCTCCACTTCGAGATCGGACACGGCCGTGTCCAGAACCGGGTCCCAGTTCACCAGCCGCTGACCGCGATAGATCAGGCCTTTGTCGTAGAGCGCGACAAAGGTATCGCGCACCGCCTCGGACAGCCCGTCGTCCATGGTGAAGCGTTCGCGCGACCAGTCCACCGAGGTGCCCAGCCGGCGCATCTGGCGGGTGATATGCCCGCCGGATTCGGCTTTCCAGTCCCAGATACGGTCGGTAAAGGCCGCGCGGCCCAGCGCATGGCGCGATTCGCCCTGAGCCTCGACCTTGCGTTCGACCAGCATCTGCGTGGCAATACCGGCATGGTCGGTGCCCGGCTGCCAGAGCGTGGGATCGCCGAGCATGCGGTGATAGCGGGTCAGCGCATCCATGAGCGTGTGCTGGAAGGCATGGCCCATATGCAGGCTGCCGGTGACGTTCGGCGGCGGGAGCATGATGCAGTAGGGGTCGCCCGGGGCATCGTAATCGGGCGCGAAATAGCCGCGCTCTTCCCAGACGGGGTACCAGCGTGCCTCGATGGTATGGGGGTCGAAGGTCTTGTCCAGCTCTGCCATCCCAAAAGCCTTTAGCCCGCTATCCGGGCCGGTCGTTCGTTAGTTTAAAAAATCGCTAGCCCGCGGCGATCTTGTGCGTGGTCAGGGCGTAGCCGCGATCCTTGTAGAAACGATACCGCGTGCGCGCGCTATCGACATCGGTCGGCGCCACGATTTCGTTGTGGCGGGCAAAGCGCGAGAAGAAACGGCCGACGTCGCCGCCGAGATTGATCAGCATATCGTCGAAGCCCGGTGGCGGCTCGCCGCAGCCGATGACCACCGGCGTCAGATCGTCGTCGGCTTCCAGCGCGGCCATTTTCGCATGCGGCACGAAGCTGCCCTGGCGAAAGACCCAGAGCAGGGCGTCGAGCGTGTCGGCAGCGGCCTCGTCGGCGACATGCAGATACACCCGGTGCCCGTTTTCGTGTGCCTTTTCGGTCAGGCGGCAGGCAAAACGTGCACTGGCATCCTCTGCCTCGTCTTCCAGAATATAGAAGAAGACCTCGGTCACTGAACAACCTCTGCTGGCGTCAACCCGGCATCGCGCGGCCGGCCCTGCCCCGCAACGCGGGGAAAGGCCGATTTACGGCGGCCCGGGCGCGCATGGCTGCCGTTCGTGTGCAGACACACGCAGCCGTCAGCCGCCTTGCACCCGGGCTCGTCGTGGGCGAGGCGCCGCGATCAGGCGTTGCCCGCGTTGGCACGCTCGATGAGATATTGCACAAGCAGGCCCACCGGGCGGCCGGTCGCACCTTTCTCCTTGCCCGATTTCCAGGCCACGCCCGCAATGTCGAGATGCGCCCAGCGCAGCTTGCGCGCAAAGCGGTGCAGAAAGCTCGCGGCGGTGATGGAGCCGGCCTGCTTGCCGCCCACGTTGGCCATGTCGGCAAAGTTGGAATCCAGCTGCGACTGGTAGTCCTCCCATAGCGGCATCGGCCAGGCGCGATCGCCGACCAGTTCGCCGGCATCGCGCAGACTGCGCCGCAGCGGGCTGTTGTTGGACCACAGGCCGGCAGCGTGGGCGCCCAGAGCGATCACACAGGCGCCGGTAAGGGTGGCCATATCCACCACGGCGTCCGGCTGGTAGTTGCGCTCGACGTACGTCAGCGCGTCGGCCAGTGCCAGACGGCCTTCGGCGTCGGTG
>DJIE01000195.1 GCA_002433465.1 Salinisphaera sp. UBA6602 | reverse complement strand
CGACGATCCCGACGTGATCGCCGGCCAGGGCACCATCGGTATGGAGATCGTGCGCCAGCATCCGCAGGATATTCATGCCGTGTTCGTCTGCGTGGGCGGCGGCGGTCTGCTGGCCGGCGTGGCGGCCTATATAAAGAGCGTACGCCCGGATATTCGCGTGATCGGCGTCGAGCCGGAGGACGCAGCCAGCATGGGGGCGGCCCTGGCCGCAGGCGAGCGGGTGATGCTGCCCGAAGTCGGTTTGTTCGCCGACGGCGTGGCGGTCAAGCAGGCCGGCAAGGAGCCGTTCCGGCTGTGTAGCAAGCACGTCGACGCGATGATGACGGTGAGCGTGGATGAAATCTGTGCGGCCGTACGCGATATCTATGAAGACACCCGTGCGCTCGCCGAGCCGGCCGGGGCGCTGGCGGTCGCGGGCGCCAAGAAGTACGTGACCGAAACCGGCATCACGAATCAGCACCTCGTGGCGATCACCTCCGGGGCCAACGTCAACTTCGACCGGCTGAGCTATATCGCCGAACGCGCCGAGCTGGGCGAGCGTCGCGAAGCGTTGCTGGCGGTCACCATTCCGGAGCGGCCGGGCTCGTTTCGCGAGTTCTGCATGCGTATCGGCGATCGCTCGATCAGCGAATTCAGCTATCGCTATGCAGATGCCCAGCGCGCCCAGGTGTTCTGTGGCGTGAAGCTGACCAACGGCGTCGCCGAGCGCGATGCGCTGATCGCCGATCTCGAAGCCCACGGCTACGAGGTCGTCGACATGAGCCGCAATGAAATGGCCAAGCTGCATGTACGGCACATGGTCGGCGGCCGGGCTCGCGGTGCCGGCGATGAAGTGCTCTTTCGAGTCGAATTCCCGGAGCGCCCCGGCGCGCTGCTCAAGTTTCTCAACAGCGTAGGCGATCGCTGGAACATTTCCTTGTTCCACTATCGTAATCACGGCCATGCCCACGGGCTGGTCCTGGTGGGCATGCAGGTCGCCCCCGATCAGCAGGCCGACTGTCGGGCCGCGCTGGACGCGCTTGGCTACGAGTATGCCGAAGAAAGCCAGAACCCGGCCTACCAGCTGTTTCTGCACTCGCACTGATCGATTGTTCAAGCCGTCGCCCTGGGAGGCGGCGGCCGTTTGCTTCTCAGGGATAACGCCATGGCTTCGGGTTCGAAAACCGTCATCATCGCCGCGCTGACCGGCAATTTGCTGATCGCGGTCACCAAGTTCATCGCCGCCGCCTTTACCGGCAGTGCCGCGATGATGGCCGAAGGCATCCATTCCACCGTGGATACCGGCAACCAGGGCCTGTTGCTCTACGGCATGAAGCGGGCCAAGCGGCCGCCGGATGCGCGGTTTCCGTTCGGCTACGGCAAGGAGATCTATTTCTGGAGCTTCATGGTCGCGGTGCTGATCTTTGCGGTGGGCTCCGGCATTTCGATCTATGAGGGCGTGAACCGGCTGCTGCACCCGCATCCGATCGAAAGCCCGATGATCAACTACGTCGTGCTGGGGCTGGCGATGCTCTTCGAAGGCGCGGCCTGGTTTGTCGCGGCCAAGGAATTCAATCGCGTGAAGGGCAAATGGGGCGTATTCGAAGCCGTTCGACGCGGCAAGGATCCGGCCACGTTCCTGGTGTTGTTCGAAGACAGTGCGGCCATGCTCGGCCTGGTGATCGCGTTTGGCGCCTTGCTGGCCGGTCAGCTCACCGGCATCGAGATATTCGACGGCATCGCCTCGATCTGTATCGGTATCATTCTCGCTATCACCGCGGTATGGCTGGCGATCGAAACCAAGGGCCTGCTCATCGGCGAAGCGGCCAACCAGCACGTGGTACGCGATATTCGCGACGTCGTATCCGGCTACGAGTCGGTCGCGCGCACCAACGAAGTGCTGACCATGCATGTCGGACCCAACTTCATCCTGGTGAATATCAGCGTACGGTTTGCCAAGGGCCTGAGCGGCGAACAGATCCAGAACGAGATCGAACGCATGGACAGCGATATCAAGAAGCGCTGCGAGAACGTCAAACGTATTTTCATCGAAGCCGAACGCTCGGCCGACCGAGCCGCGACGGGCAATGACAAGGGCGCAGACGCAACCGCCACGCCCAAGCCGGCTGAATGACGGCTACAGGCCAGGGCGCGATACCGCGCCGCATATGTATTCTGCGGCTGTCGGCCCTGGGCGACTGCGCAAATGTTGTGCCGGCGATCCGCACGCTTCAGGCCGCCTATCCGGATATCCAAATCGCCTGGATCATCAACAAGGCCGAGGCGGGGCTGGTCGTCGATATTCCAGGCGTTGAATGCCTGGTCTACGACAAGCGTGGCGGGCGTGCCGCCATCGCCGATCTCAAGCGCCAACTCGCCGGTCGGCGGTTCGATGCGCTGCTGAACATGCATGCCAGCTGGCGGGCGAACCGTATCAGCCTGCTGGTCAAGGCCGACCGGCGTATCGGCTTCGACGCAAGGCGGGCCCGCGACGGCCAACGCCTGTTCGTGCGCGAGCGCATCCCTGCGGTTCAAAGCCGGCATGTGGTCGACGGCTTTCTGGCCTTCGCTGCCATGCTGGGTGCAACCGACCCGGTCATGGATTGGCGCGTGCCGATCGCCGAGGCCGATCGCGCCCGAGCGGGCGAACTAACTGGCGACGATGCCCGCGAGATTCTGTTCATCAGCCCCTGTTCGAGTCATACCCGGCGCAACTGGCTGGCCGACCGCTATGCCGCGGTGGCCGATCACGCCGCTCATGAACACGGCTTACGCGTCGTGCTCGTCGGCGGGCCGAGCGATCTGGAACGCCAGATGGGCGCGGATATCGAGGCGGCCATGAGCGCGTCGGCGACCAACCTGATCGGCCAGACCAACCTCAAGCAGCTGATCGCCCTGTTCGAACGCGGCCGGGTGTTGATCACTCCCGACTCCGGGCCGGCCCATATGGCCAATGCCACCGACATCACCACCATCTCGCTGCACGCTGCGACCGACCCGCGCCGCAGTGGCGCCTATCGCTCACGGCAATTCTGCGTGGACTACTTCGCCGAAGCTGCAGCCCGCTACCGCAACGCCACCCCGGATACGCTCAAATGGGGAACCCGTATCGAAGATGATGCGGGCGTGATGGCGCTCATTCCCGTTGCAGCCGTGATCGCGCGCGTCGACGAGGCCCTTGGCGTTGGCTAACGCGCCTGCAGCATGGCCGCCATTTTCTGATGGATGAGGTTGACGGCCTTCAACGGTCGTAGCATGACCTTGAATTCGGTGATCTTGCCGGCGTCGTTCCAGCGGATCATGTCCACGCCGTTGACCTGGATGCCATCGAGTTCGACTTCGAACTCGAGGACCGCGTTGTTTTCGTCTTTCACCTGGCGCACGTACGTAAAATCGTCAGTGGCGAAAACCTGCAGCGCGGCGGCCAGATACTTCACGGTAACGGCTCTGCCGGTTTGTGGCGTGTGCACGACGGGTGAGTAGAACACGGCGTGTTCGTCGACCAAGGCCTCCAGCCCGTCGGCGCTACGACGCTCGACGAGCTCGTGCCAGGCGGCAATCGGGTCTTGTGGCATCAAGTGGGCCTCCATTGTGAGCAGCGCACGCTAGCCTCTGCCGCGGATGCGCTATTCCGGCGTGTTGTGTTCCAGCCCGAGAATGAAATCCCAGTGCTGTTTGTCCACTGGCATGACCGACAGGCGGTTGCCCTTGCGCACCAGCGGGAAGTCGCCGAGTTCGTCGGCGTGGTCCTTGATTTCGGCGAGTGAGATCACGCGTTCGAGTTCGCGTTCGAAGGTGACGTCGACGCGATACCAGCGCGGGTTCTCGGGATCGGACTTCGGGTCGTAGTGCGCATCCTTGGGGTCGAAGGCCTTGTCGTCCGGATAGCCGGCCCGCGAGATGCGCATGATGCCGACTACGCCCGGCACCTTGGTGTTGGAATGGTAGAAGAAAGCCAGGTCGCCTTCGGACATATCGTCGCGCATGAAATTGCGCGCCTGATAGTTGCG
>DJIE01000177.1 GCA_002433465.1 Salinisphaera sp. UBA6602 | reverse complement strand
GGAATCGATTCAGTGGCGGCTGTCCGGTGCGCCCTTCATCACCCGCGAAGGGGCACTGATCGACGCCACGCGAGCGGCGATTCGCAGCCAGGCGGGCATCGAGACGCAGCTGTCGACCGCCGGCGGCACGTCGGATGGACGCTTTATTGCGCCGACCGGCGCCCAAGTGCTGGAACTCGGCCCGCTCAACGACACGATCCACCAGGCCAATGAACGGATCGCAGCCGAAGACGTGGCGCGTTTAAGCCGTATCTACGAAGACATTGTCGCCCGTATTCTGAGCTAGCGCTGCGCGCCCACCCCGCTGGCGCTTTTCAAAAAAGTCCGATCTGCTTACCCACCCGGCATAGGAACAGGTGATTTCTCGGGCTGGATAACGGGCGTGTGCGAAAGCATGCGTACAACGTCCAGCGGCCATGAAGCCATAAACGGTCGCCCGGAGATTAGAGCGCCACTCTGCGCGTTGGCGCAACGGCATGCGACCGTGATTATCCGCAGATCAACGCAGCCCGCGGCGTGGAACCATGCGCGCTGCACCGGCACCGGCTGGGCGGGCCATCGCGCTAATCCAAACGATTGGCCACCACCCGTGCACGAAACGCCTCGCGGTGGCTGCCGAGCCATTCGTCGAGTTTCTGGTCGGCATGGTGATAGGCGCGGAACACGATCTCGTCGAGTTCGTCCCAGTCGAACATGCTGATACCGCCCACCGGCATGTGCAGCACCAGATCGGCACGGGCGTCGATATCCCGGCTTTCGCGTTCGCTGGTGAGCGTGGCCGTATGGAACAAAATCTTGAACATGTTCAGGTGGCGCGCGCTCGACCCCAGGGAGAGCAATGAGGCCGTTTCTGCATCTTCGGCCATTTCCACCCGCAGATCGGTGGCCCGGCTCACGTCGGATACGATCACCTGGCCGCGACCCATTGCGGCCATCACGTCGAAGGGAATGGCGTTGAGCAGCCCGCCATCCACCAGCAGATCACCGCGGTGCACCAGCGGCGGCGCAATGCCGGGCACGGCCATACTCGCCCCCACCCAGGTTGCCACTTCGCCCTGATCGTGCACCACCGGCACGCCGCGCGTTAGGTTGGTGCTCAGGCAATAGAACGGTATGTCGAGGTCTTCGATATGGCGATCGCCGTACAGCGTCTTCAACTGGCGCCGAAACTTTTCCGCGCTAATCAGCGAAATGCGCGATAGCGAATAATCGTTGAGAAAACGCCCGGTCACGAACGTCTCGCGCATGCGGGCGAGCATTTGCTGGGCATCCATCCCCATGGCGACCATCGCAGCCACCATCGCGCCCATGCTGGTACCGCCCACGGCATCGATGGGCAGGCCTTTCTCCTGCATCGCCCGAATCAGGCCGATATGCGCAAAACCGCGGGCGCCACCGCCCCCCAGCACCAGACACACCGCCCGCCCCGAAATCATGCGCGCCAGGCGGGCCATCTGTGCGCCCGGCAGGCCGATCGCCACCCGGTGCTGCGCAATGGCGCCGGCGGCATCGCGCCATGCCCGTGCGGAGTAGCCGCCCTGTTCGGGCACGAGCACGACCATTTCCTGGGGCGCGCGCAGCGCCTGCTCGCGAATCCAGACCAGGTTTCGTGAGGCGAACGGGCGCTGGTCGCCGTGGGCGATCAGAATCACGCGGTCAGCCTGGCGCAGGCAACGCCGGGTCCAGGGGTCGGGCTCGGTGCTGGCCTCGTAGACGATATAGCGATACCGCTCTTCCAGCTGCGTGAGCCAGCCGGACACGGCACGGTTGCGCTCGCCGATACCCATGTCTACCGCGGCGGCACCGCCGCCCAGCGCGGCGTCGACGCGACCGGCATCCAGACGCAGTGTCGAGGCCGCCTGCCCCAGTTCACCCGCCAGCGCCCGCGAAAACGCGGCCACATCAATACCGGGATGTGCCGGCACCACGGCATAGGTACGCGCGCTGCGCACGCTTTCGCGCTGCGGCGCCGGTTTGACCGCGCGCAGGCGCTGTACGATCTGGCGCGTGACCCGCAGCATCGCTTTCGGGTAACGCTCCACCAGGGTTTCGAATACGTCGCGGGAAACGCGTATCAGCGCAGTATCGCGCAGCGCGAAGGCATCGGAAGAATGCAGCTCGGCGGTAATCAACGTGATTTCGCCTACCGTCTCGCCGGCGCTGCTTTCGCCCAGCAGCAGCGGCGGTGCGTCGTTCTGGGGCTGGACCACCCGTATGCGCCCGGAGACGACCAGGTAGAGCGAGTCGCTGGTTTCGCCGACCCGGAACAGATATTGACCGCCGCCCAGCTCGAGCCACTGCGCGCTGGCAGCGACCGAGCGCAGCGCGCGCCGATCCAGCTCCCGGAACAGAGCGCTGGCCTTGAGTGCAGAAACGATATCCATGCGGCGCATCATGCACTTATTCGGCGCACAAAAAAGCCCGGCCGCGGCCGGGCTTTTTTGCTACGCCGACATCAGGGCTCAGGCCGCCTCTTCCATGTCCGCGCTGTACTCGCCGCGCGCGGCCGCGCCGTTATTGCGGGCACGCTTGAGATAGGCCTTCTGGGCCGCGGCAATGTTCTCGTCCTTGCCGCCCCAGGCCGCCAGCGCCGGCGCCTGCAGCGCACGCCCGTAGGAGAAGGTCAGCTTCCAGGGCTGCGGGCCCATGCGGTTCATCGCGTCCAGATGCGCGGTCGCGAGTTCGTCGCTCTGCCCGCCGGACAGGAAAACGATGCCCGGCACGGCCGCCGGCACCCGACGCTTGAGACAGCGCAGCGTGGCCTGGGCCACCTGCTCGACCCCCGCCTGCTGCGGGCACTGCTTGCCGGCGATGACCATGTTGGGCTTGAGCAGCATGCCTTCGAGCATGACGTTCTGGGCCTTGAGCTCGGCGAACACGGCATCGAGCACGCGGTCGGTGACTTCTTCGCAGCGTTCGATCGAGTTCGCGCCGTCCATGAGCACTTCCGGCTCGACGATCGGCACGATGCCGGCTTCCTGACACAGGGCCGCATAGCGGGCCAGCGCATGGGCGTTGACGTGGATGCAGTAATCGCTCGGCCGATCGTCGGCGATATCGATCACGCCGCGCCACTTGGCAAAGCGCGCACCGGCCTTAGCGTAATCGGCAAGGCGCTCACGCAGGCCATCCAGGCCTTCGGTTACCTTTTCTTCCGGGCTGCCGACCAGCGGCTTGGCGCCCTTGTCGACCTTGATACCGGGGATGACGCCCTGATCGGCCAACAGTTTGGGAAACGGCGTACCGTCGTCGGCCTTCTGGAACAGCGTTTCCTCGAACAGGATTACACCGCTGATGTAGTCCTGCGCGCCGTCGGCGGTGAACAGCAAATTGCGATACGTCTGCCGAGTCTTTTCGGTCGACTCCACCCCGATGCTATCGAGACGCTTCTTGATGGTGCCGGTCGATTCGTCGGCGGCGAGAATGCCTTTGCCGTCGACAACGAGTGCTTTCGCCGTATCGATAAGTGCTTGTTCGTGCATGCGCGAATCCTTGTTGGGCCAATTTGGCGCGATTTTACCGCAAATCGTCATCAATGGAGAAACGCTTCAATTGCCTCTCACGACCTCGATCGCGCGTGGCTACCGCGGCGATGAACTGGCCCCGGCGCATGCCCCGTTGCCAGGCAATGGCACAGGCCAGCACGAAAAGCGCGGGCGGCGCGGGCTGTCATTGCAGGTAGGGAGCACGGCGATGGCGGAGAGGGTGGGATTCGAACCCACGAGGGGCGTGAACCCCTGCCGGTTTTCAAGACCGGTGCATTCAACCGCTCTGCCACCTCTCCGCAGTGCTCGCGCGCTGCGCATTGTCCGAGACAGCACAGGCCCAGCGCAAGCCCGTCCGCCAATCCGGGCCTGCGCAATCTGTAGCTGCCATGCAATGGCATTGGTCTTGCTTACGCCCACCAGGCGCGACGCGGGCACAGGCCTACGCACTGCTTTGGCACAGCCCGTCGACCGCCCTGCGCTCGATGTCGAGCGGATCCATACACCTTTTGGGGACACCATGAAATCAAGGCTCTCGTTCAGCCTGTTATTGCTGGGCGCACTACTGTCTGGCTGCAGTGATTCGGACGGCGATAACGTCACCGTCGACGATAACGGCACCGCGACGCCCGGCGAACCCGCCACGTTTAACTTCGTCGAAGGCACCATCGACCAGGCCCATGCCGCGATGCGGGCCGGCACATTGACCTGCGAGGCGCTGGTACAAGGCTATATCGACCGTATCGAGGCCTATGACGACGCCGGGCCGAGCCTGCACGCGGTGATCAATCTCAATCCGCGCGCACTCGATCGTGCCCGTATGCTGGACCGCAACTATGCCGTCGACGGCCCGAGTGGACCGCTGCATTGCGTGCCGGTTCTACTCAAGGACAACTTCGACACGGCCGACGTCACCACAACCGCCGGCGGTACCGCCATGCAGTACAACCGCTCACCCGACGATGCCTTCTCGGTCACGGGTATCGTCGACGCCGGCGGCATCATCCTTGGCAAGGCGAACCTCGACGAATTCGCATTCGGCTTTATCGGCAGCAGCGCGATCGAAGGCCAGGTAAAGAACGCCTACGATCCAACCAAAGGCCCCGGCGGTTCGTCGTCGGGTACCGGTGCGGCCATCGCCGCCAGCTTTGCCATGGCCGGCACCGGCAGCGATACCGGCGGTTCCATTCGCGTGCCCTCCAGCCTTGAAGGCCTTGTGGGTATACGGCCCAGCCTGCGGTTGGTGAGCCAGGACGGTATCGTGCCGCTGGCGGCATCCCAGGATACCGGCGGGCCCATGTGCCGAACCGTTCAGGACTGCGCGCTCATGCTCGACGCCATGGTCGGTTTCGACGACGGGGCCTATGCCAACCAACGCCAGGCCTTCGCCTACGACTCGGCCGCGATCGAGACCGCCGAAGCGTATCAAGTCATTACCAACGTTCCCGCCACGTACACCGACTATCTCGACCCGAACGGTCTCGAGGGCGTACGCATCGCAGCGCTCCAACCGCTGTTCGGCGATAACACCGACGAGAATGTCCAGGTCCAGGCCAAGATCCGCGAGGCCATCGACGCCATGCGCGCGGCCGGCGCGACCGTGGACGTGCTCACGGCCGACGACCTGACCGCGCGCAGCGTTGCGCTCGACAATCTCACCGGCTTTGCCAGCAATTCGCGCTTCGAGTTCCGCAACGATCTCACCGCCTACCTGATGAGCTGGCCGTCGAATCTGGACGGGCACCTGCGCAGTTTCGATGCGGTGGAGGCCAGCGGCGGCTACGAGGCGCGTCATACCGGCACATTCGCATCCTATGGTCAGATCGGCCGCGCGATAGAAGACGAAAGCGATACCAGCGCCCAGGCCGTGGCGTATCGACAGGACTATCAACGCAACCTCGAACAGCGCCCGACGATCGTACGTAGCGGCTTGATGCGCATCCTCGACAATCGCGACGGAGACGGCCCCAACGCCAACGCCCTCGGCGCCCCCTACGACGTCTTGCTCTACCCTTCGGTACTCAGCCTCGCACCCAGGTTGGGCGCCTCGCCGACGACGGGTCGCAATAATCGACTGAGCCCGTTCTCCGGCTTTCCGGCGCTGAGCATGCCGGCCGGTATGGTGCAGCCCGCCGGTAACGACAGCGCCCCGGCCCTGCCGGTAGGTATGGAGCTTCTGGCCCGCGAGTTCGATGAGCCGATGCTCATTCGCATTGCCTACGGCTATCAGCAGACAGTGCGGCCGCGTAGTGCACCGACGTTCACGCCGGAACTTGCGGCTAACGACGACTAGCCCTGCCTCGTTCGATAAAGACGGCCCGCCATGACGGCGGGCCGCCATCCGTTGCAGTTGTAGACGGTGCTGCACCGCCTGCAGTCAAAGCAAGCATTGTTTGCGGGCAAACCTTTCTCTATAATCCGCGCCTTGCCGAATTCGGAGCCGGGGTAGCTCAGTCGGTAGAGCAACTGATTCGTAATTAGTAGGTCGGAGGTTCGATTCCTCTCCCCGGCACCATCGGCCTCTCATGACGCATTCCCCATGCGTTGACGGGCCGGTCGAAACCGACCCATGGCCGACCGACCTGAGATTTGCCAGCGACAGCCGCTGCCGTTCATCGGCCCCTCTTTTACGCCGGTCGGCGCATCCGCAATAAACCTCTTCGGAACGCCGATACTGCAATCATGCGTAATCTGCGTTCGTCTGCTCCGACCTCAAACCGCGGCTTCACCCTGCTGGAACTGCTGGTGACCATCGCCGTGGCCGCCATTTTGCTGGCGATCGCCATCCCCTCCTATCTGGGCATGGTGCAGCGAAATACGATCGCGGCCAACGCGAACGACCTGGTGGGCGACTTCAACTACGCCCGTAGCGAAGCCGTGACCCGCGGACAGCCGGTCAATGTTTGCGCAAGTTCCAATCAGACGAGCTGCGGCGGCGGCAACTGGGATGAGGGCTGGATCATCTTCGCACCCGCTGCGGGCACAACAGCGCCCACGAACGACAACATTCTTCGCGTGCACGGCCGCCTGGACGGCACCATCAACGTGGGCTTCAGCCGCGGCACCGGCACACCCGTGGTCTTCGACGCCAACGGCTTCGCCCGTACCAGCAACGGCACTTTCACCGTCACCTCCAACGACACCAGCGACAGCACGCAAATCCGTATCGCGACCAGCGGACGTATCGAACGTCTGGAAGCCCGGGGCTCGTGATGAATCATCCTATTCATAACGCCGGATTCACCCTGCTGGAAGCCTTGGTCACGATCGTGATCGTTTCCATAGGCCTGCTTGGCCTGCTCGGCCTGCAGACGGTGAGCATCGTCAATACCCAGGTGTCTTCGGCCCGAACCCAGGCCACTTTCGCCGCCGATAATATCGCCGACCGCATGCGCGCGAACCGGGCCGGGGTTGCTGCCAATGCATATAACAACGTGAACAATCCCTCGGCTGGCTCGCCACCAACACTCTGTGAAAACGGCACCGCCTGCACGCCCACGCAAATGGCCACTTACGACGCTTATGTCTGGGACCGATCGCTGGGCGATCAGAGCGCAAGCGGACAGGGCCTGCTACCGGACGGGCGCGGCGCGATCAACTGTGTACAGAACGACGGCACCGCATGCCTGCGCTACCAGGTCACCATCACCTGGCAGGAGCGCGACGACACCAGCGGCTCTACTGCGCCGACGAGCCGCTCCTTCGTAACGGAGGTGCGCCCATGAAGCCCTTGCAACCCAACCGCAGCGCGGGCTTCAGCCTGGTCGAGCTGATGGTGGCCCTCGTCGTCTCGCTCGTGCTGCTCGCCGGCGTGCTGCAGATTCTTTTAAGCAACCGCAACAGCTTCAGCTTTCAGCGCGATATGGCCGGCCTGCAGGAAAACGCTCGGCTGGCGTCGTTTGTGATCGAAAACGTGGTGGCACACGCCGGTTATCGCGTGGAGATCGACACCCGCGACCTGTTCCGCGCCAGTTCACCATTCGCCAACCTTGCATTCGTAAGCTCTACCAGCGGCGGCGCGGACGGGAATGACTCGCTGCGTCTGCGCTTCCAGGCGGGCTCCAGCCACGACGGCTGTAACGGTCCGGACGCGGGCGTGGCCGAATTGCCACTCAGCAACCTGAGGATGGCCGACCTGGAGCTGTACGTGAACGACCAGAACAGCCTTCTGTGCCGTGATCGTTCGTCCGGCTCGGTGCCGCAGCCGATCGTAGAGAACGTGGCCCGATTCAAGGTGACCTATGGCATAGATACCGACCGGGATGGTTCGGTCAATACCTACGCCAACTCGGTGGGCGGCGCCAATGCCGACAACGTGGTGAGCGTTCGTCTGCAGCTGTTGCTGGAAAGCGAGGACAACATCACGCCCACCGCGACGAGTCACAACTTCGCTTTCGCCTACGGCAACAATTTCAGCGCGACCAACCGTCACGCATACCAGCTGGTCGACCAGGTCGTCGCTCTACGCAACGCGATCCCATGAAACATACGATCAAGCTACCGAAACCCCGCACCGAAAACGGCTTCGTGCTCGTGACGAGCCTGATCTTTCTAGTGGTCATTACCCTGCTCGCCGTTTCGGCGATCAGCTCTTCGACGTTGCAGGAGCGCATGGCCTCCAACCTGCGCGAAAAATCGCAGGCCCGTCAGGCGGCGGATGCGGCCCTACGCGCCGCCGAACTCCGGCTGTCGCCCGCAGTGACGCCCGACCTGCAGACGCGCGCCTGCTCTTTCGATGCCAACAGCGGCAATAACGACAGCGCGAATAATCCGAACACGCTCGTGGTCTGTCAGGCGCGCGTATTCGATGGCAACAGCGGGGCGGATTACTTCGACCCGGCGATATGGGATTCGGGTTCTGCTGCGATCCAGACCTATTCTCCGCCTGCCGCAGCGGGCGGCAGTTCCACACCGGCGCCGACGGTGCGCTACGTCATCGAAGACGTCGAGGACTGCGAAAA
Organism: Salinisphaera sp. UBA6602; assembly: GCA_002433465.1. Lineage (GTDB taxonomy): Bacteria > Pseudomonadota > Gammaproteobacteria > Nevskiales > Salinisphaeraceae > Salinisphaera. Next base: position 6,272 of record DJIE01000177.1, on the reverse strand, counting down.
CAGCGTGAACCCCGAGCGATGTGCGGGGGCTGATGGGGACGGCTCGATTCGCTACCGCATCACGGCATTCGCGCGCGGCGCCAATCCGGCCGCCATCGCTGTTACCCAGAGCATCTACGAACGAACCCCCCGTTGAGTCGAGGCGATCTCATGCTTACCAAATCTCGCATCCTTTGCCTGGGCCTCTTCTCGATCGCATTCGCGCTCAGCACGAGCACCGTGTTTGCACAGAACCTCGATCTGGCGGATCGCCCACTGCTGTCCGGCGTGAATGTGCCCCCCAATATCCTGGTCGCGGTCGACGACTCGGGCTCGATGGATTTCGAAACGCTGTTTCCCACTGACAGCGGCCTGCTGTACTGGGATGGCAACCGCAGTTCGACCTGGACCGGCAGCGGCTTCGTCCAGAGCAGCAACAACGCCTACGCCTATCTTTTCCCGAACGGTTATAACGGCTCCGATCGCGACCGTCGTATCTATTCGAACTACTACGCGGCGCCGCCCATTCCGGCCTTCGCGTTCGCGCGCTCCCCGGCTTACAACAGCGCCTATTTTGACCCGTCGGTGCCTACTTACGATCCGTGGCTTGGCAAGCCGAATAGTAGCCCCACGAACGCACCGGCCGATCCCGTCACCGGCAGCCACAGGCTCAACCTGACCCAGGTGTTGGAGCGCACGGACGACGGCTATACCTTCGCCGTATTCAACAACACCCCGTTCGGCAACGTCCGATATGCGGACGTTGTCTGCGTGCGTTTTGGCCTGTTCAGTTGTCGTGAATACGGCTACGAATGGAAGACCAGCTCGAGCACGGCGACATTCAACAACAACCAGCTTGTCCCGATCTCCTACTTTCCCGCGACGTTCTACCTGCCTTCTAACACGCCTCTGCCTGCTTCTTTCGGCTGGAAATCCGGCTCGCCCACCCGCGTCGGCCATGCCCCCAACGGCGACAAGACCCTTGTAGGCTACGAGATCAAACCCGGCAATTTCGTCAGCACCGCGGCCTATAACAAGGCCATCCAGAATTTCGCCAACTGGTATACCTATTACCGCAAGCGTCATCTGGCAACCCGAGCCGGCGTAGTCGCTGCGTTCGACGAGATCAGCGGCGTGCATGTCGGTGCCTGCACAATCAACCAGGCCAACCAGAACAGCTCGGCCAACCTGGTCATGCGCAATCTGGGTATCGAAAACAGCTCTCAGCCGGATGGCCGCGCGGATTTCTACAGCCAGATCTTCAATACCGATTTTTCACAGGCCCGCGGTACGCCGAACCGGCCGGCGTTGAAGTACCTGGGCGAACAGCTGCGCAACAACTCGAACATCATTCAATCCGCTTGTCAGCGCAATTTCGCCATTCTGTTCACCGACGGTTACAACAACTCTTCGGTTAGCGGCGTCGACAATGCCGACCTCAACAGTCGTGCCAATGCCCGCTACGGCGCGCCCTTTGGCGACAATGAGTCGAACTCGATCGCCGACGTTGCGATGCAGTACTACGAAAACCTTGGCCGCGTGGGCAGCTTTGAGCGCAACCAACTCCGGGTGCCCGCCGGTTGTGGCGATGCCCGTCCGGACCCCTGGCTTGATTGCGAAACCGACCTGCATATGGTCACGCTCGGCGTGACCCTCGGCCAGCGCGGCGTTCTGTTCGACCCCAGCCAGGACTACACCGACGAACGGATTTATCGGGACAACAAGCCTAACTGGTCCGACCTGCCCAGCCTGAACAACTTCGGCAGCGAGCAGATCGACGACCTTTGGCACGCCACCATCAATTCGCGCGGCAAGCTGCTCAACGCGCGCACGCCGGTGGAGGTCGCAAGCGCCTTTACCGGCGCCCTGGACGAAATTCTCAACCAGGACGGCTCGTTCAGCGGCGTTGCGCTTAATTCGCGCAGCCTTTCGTCCGAGAGCCTGGCTTTTCAGGCCACGTACTCGGGCAGCGACTGGTCAGGCGATCTCAGGGCGTTCCGGCTTTCCAACAGCGGTGTCGCACAAACGCCGGTATGGAAGGCATCGGAAAAAATGCCCAGCCCCGGCAATCGCGTCGTACTGACCGCGACCGCAAACGGCGGTAAATACACCGGCAAGGCATTTCGTCCCAGCGTACTCGAATCCTTGTACGCCACGCTCAATCTGAACGCCGACAAGATCAACTATCTGCGCGGCGACCGAACTCAGGAAAGAAGCGAGGGCGGGCCGTTTCGCAATCGCGGCGACCACGTTCTGGGCGATATCGTCCAATCCACCCCGGCCTATGTCGCCGAACCGAAGTTCGTCCGCTACCCGACCGTTTGGAAGGACAAACACCTGGAAGGAAACGCGGCCCGTTTTCCTGAAAACGGGAGCGCGTACAGCAAGCCGGGCGGCAACGGCTTCGCCCAGCAACAAGCCAATCGCACACCCATGGTTTATGTGGGTGCCAACGACGGCATGCTGCACGGATTCGAGGCAAGCAGCGGCGTGGACGGCGGCGTGGAGCGTCTGGCGTATGTGCCGGGCACCCTGCTCGACGACGTGGGTGCGCTGACCCAGCCGGACTATACGCACCGCTACTATGTCGACGGTTCCCCTGCGACCGGCGACGCGTTTTTCGGCGGCAAGTGGCACTCGGTGCTCGTCGGCGGCATGAACAACGGCGGCAACGCGGTTTATGCGCTAGACATCACCGATCCGGACAACTTCAGCGAAGCCAACGCCTCAAGCACGGTTCTGTGGGAGTACACCGCGTCCGGCGCACTCGGCCAGACCTACGGCAAGCCCTCCATCTCGCGTCTTCATAACGGCGACTGGGCCGCGCTGTTCGGCAACGGCTACAACAGCGCTGGCCGCAGCGCATCCCTGCATATCGTACGGATGGCCGATGGCGAACCGATTCGTAGCGCCATCGATACAAATTCCGCGCCGGCGGCCAGTGCCTACCCGAACGGTCTGAGCGAGGTCACGCCGATCGATGTCGATAACGATTTCATTATCGACTACGTCTACGCGGGCGATCTGTACGGCAACATGTGGCGGTTCGATCTGACGTCCAAATCCACCTCCGATTGGTCCGTGAAAAAGCTGTTCACGGCCAGAGGCCCCGGCGGCAGCGTACAACCCATCACCATGGCACCCCAGGTCGGCGTCCATCCCTACGGCCCCGGTTATGGCGTGATGGTGTACTTCGGCACCGGCAAGTACCTGGAGAAAACCGACGCCCTGTTCAACGCCGACGCAAACAACACCTTCTACGGTGTTTGGGACGCCGACGTATTCAGCTACCGTGAAAGCAGCGCTGCAAAGAAGCCGAGCCCATCCGCCAACTTCACGCGCGCCAACCTTCAGCAGCAGACGGTGACAAACGTCAAATCCGGCGACACGACCTACCGTGTCGTCAGCGATAACCCGGTCAGCTACGACACCGGCAGCAGCGGCGGCGACGGCCAGCGCGGCTGGTTTATGGACATGCCTTCCGGCAGCGGGGAGCTGCTGATCAACACGCCAACGCTTGTAGGTGATCTGGTAGTGTTCACTACCCTGGTCCCGCCGGAGCAGACGTGCACTTTGGAAGCGACCGGCGCGATCATGGCCGTGCGGGCCGATACGGGCGGACGGACAGAACGTCCCATATTCGATCTGGACGGAAACCGAAAGCACGATAGCGCCGATCTGATCGGCGGGGATAACGATAAGGTCGCCCCTTCCGGCATCGTGCTCGGCACGTCGTCGCCCGTCGGTGGCCTAGGGCTAAGCTTCAACGACGACGGGACTGTGCAGGTGAATTCCAACACCAGCGACGGAGGCAATATCGCCTGGCTGCTGGATGCCGGCCAGAACACCAACCAGCGCGTCAGCTGGCGCGAGATCAGGCGATAGATAGGCGATAGACCATGCGACAACGCAAAACATACGGCTTCACGCTTATCGAGCTCATGATCACGGTGGCGATCGTCGGCATTCTGGCCGCGATCGCCTACCCCTCTTATCTCGACCAGGTGCGCAAGTCGCGACGGGCGGATGCGCAAAGCGCGCTCTTGCAAGCCGCGAATCGCCAGGAGCGCCTCTACACCACCCAGTACACCTATACCCAGAACCTCGCCGATCTCGGCATGGCCGCGGAAACAGAGAATGAGGCTTATACGCTCAACATCGACAGCGCCGACGCGAACGGCTTTCAGATATCCGCCAACGCGCAGAACGATCAAACCAACGACGACTGCACAACTCTGACTATCAACCAGCGTGGGCAAAAAACCGCGAACGGTGCCGCTGTTGGCGCTGCGATCAGCCAACAATGCTGGTAAATGGGAAGTCAGACGCCTGTCGCAAAGCTATAGCAGCACGATATCGTTCATCGTCAGCGAGCGGTCAAGGCAGTCTGGGATAGCAATCAGGCCCAAGTGCAGCGGGGCGCGGCTGCGGCTTGCCTAACAAGCAAACGGTCGTGAGGCGGGGGACCTGTAAGAAGTCCTAGCCCGTTGCCATTAACTTCTACCGACCGGTCGGGGCTTTAGGCAAACACAACACCCAGCCCCAATGGTTAGGCGACCACGCGCCCCGGCGGTCGACGCTTGCCTGCCACAAGCGTCGTCCGAGCCCACGATTTCCAGCGAGCAAACGCTCTTGTCGACCGGCTGTCGAAGTCGGCATGGCTCACTGCAAGACGGGAATTATCGGACTGCCGCGCTGGCTGCCAGCGCGGCGTATGCCTGGCGATCTTCTAATGCCGCCGGGGACGCAGCATATCGATACCCATCAGAATCGCACCGAGCACGATCGCGCTATCGGCCACGTTGAATGCCGGGTAGTGCCAGCCGTAGATATGAAAATCGACGAAGTCGACGACATAGCCTCGCGCTGCGCGGTCGATGGCATTACCGAGCGCGCCGCCCATGATCAGGGCCAGCGCACTGGCAACCAGCCGCTCGCCGTGGGGGTGGCGGCGCATCCATACGAGAATGCCGACCGCCACGACGACGCTCAACCCCACGAAGAACCACGGTGTGGCGCCGGCGAATATGCTGAATGCGGCGCCGGTGTTGTGCATCAGGGTGAGGTTCAGCCAGCTGAACAGCGGGATGCGGTCGAACAGCTCGAGGTTGTTCACCACCAATTGCTTGGTGATCTGGTCTACGGCGATTACCGCCGCCGATAGCCACAGCCAGTGCACGTTCTGTAGTTGGAAGCCGCGCTCGTCGGACGTACGCGTCTTGTCGGTCGATAACGTCATGGGGATTCCGGCTCTTGCAGATGCGACCGCACGCGGGCGACATCGCGATGCATCTGGGCGGTCAAGGCGTCGAGCGAATCATAGCGCTCTTCGGCACGAATGAACGCTTCGAAGGATACGTCAATCCGCTGGCCGTATAAATCGCCCTCGAAATCGAGCACGAAGACCTCCAGCAGCGGCTCGCGGCCGTTCACGGTCGGACGTATGCCAAAGCTCGCCGCCCCGGCCCGGCGCACACCGTCGGCCATATACACCCAGACCGCATAGACCCCATAGCGCGGCGCAGGCTTACGGGCGAGCCGAATATTGGCTGTGGGAAAACCCAGCGTCCGCCCGAGCCGCTCGCCCTGAACCACCCGGCCACTCACCCAGTAGGCGTGGCCAAGTAGACGGTTGGCCTGGGCCACGTCGCCGGCGGCGAGCGCATCGCGCACCCGCGTGGAGCTGACGCGCGCACCGTCGACCTGAACGTCCGGCAGCGGTGCCACCTCCATTTCGCGGTCGTGGGCGAATGCCCGCAGGGTTTCGATATCGCCGGCGCGCTTCTGGCCAAAGCGAAAGTCCTCGCCCACCAACAGATAGTGTGCATTCAGGCGCGCCGAGAGCAGGTCTTCCAGAAAAGCGTGCGGCGACATGCCGGCAAACTCGGCATCGAAACGTGCCCAGGCAAAGATATCCACGCCCAGTGCCTGAGCCATACGCATCTTTTCGCGGGGCGACGACAGCCGCGCCGGCGCGCGCTCCGGGGCGAAAAATTCGCGCGGCATGGGCTCGAAGCTCATCAGCACGCTCGGTACACCCAGCGCCTGGGCGCGCTCGCGCAGTTGACGCACGATCGCCTGATGACCGCGATGCAACCCATCGAAATTACCGATCGTGAGCGCGCAGCCCTGGTCGAGTGCGCTCATGCGGCGAACGTTACGGACAATACGCATGCTTAACCCGTTTCCCGCATGATGAACTGGCGCGGGCGTACCCCAAGCAACGCGAGTACGAGGAAGTACACGCCGATACCGGCACCAATCCATATCAGAAGCCATTCAACCCGGGCCAG
>DJIE01000210.1:1532-4847 GCA_002433465.1 Salinisphaera sp. UBA6602 | reverse complement strand
GCGCTTGGACGCCTTGCCGCACCGCCTGTGAGGACGCGAACGCGATCCGTGAGAGGTTTATGCAGAGCTTCCCTAGCGCCGGGGTCCGCTGCTCGGGCCGCGCGTCTTCTTGACCGCGCCCATCAGCCCAAAGCCGATGATCACCGCCACGCCGACGCCAATCCAGACCGGCGGCGCGCTCAGTGCGTAGGCACCGTAGGCCAGCGCGCCAGCGACGATGACGATACCAATCATGTAGATCGCAAAATTCGACATCGACTATTCCCCAACAACGTGGCGCTTACGGCGCCCGCAATACGTTTCTACTCAGCCGTCGCCGTATGCAGCGGGCCGCTTTGTTTGCTGTAGTAGCGAGCCAGCGCCTTGATCTGCGCATCGCTCATGCCTTGAACCTGCCCGGCCATGATCGCGTTTTCACGATCGCCGTCGCGGTAGGCCTTGATCGTATGCACCAGATAATCCTGGTGCTGACCGGCGATGACGGGGAAGTTCGGCGTCTGCGATACCCCGTTCTTGCCATGACAACTCGCACAGGTCTGGGTGGTCTGAGATACCCAGTCGTTGCCAGCCGGCTTGTCGTTGCCGTGATCTTCCTGGGCGGCAATCGAACCGGCAAAACCGCACAGCGCCAGACAGATCAAACCGCGTGAAACTGCATGTCTCATGTAGATACGCCCCGCCATTACGGTTTCTGCTGCGACAGATACGCCGCAATGTCCTTGATGTCCTGATCGCTCAGGCTCGACGCCTGGGCGTGCATGGTCGAATGCTTGCGTGCACCGCTGCGATACGACTTCAGCGCCGACTCGATATAAGCCGCATGCTGGCCGGCGATCTTGGGCACGTGGTAGGTCGGGTAGGCATTGTTGTAATCGGGAATGCCGTGGCAGCCGATACAGGTATAGAAACGATCCTTACCTGCTGCGGCATCGCCGGCCGCGTCACCGCCATCGGACTGGGCGAACGCAGGGCCATACACGAAGGCGCAACAAACCAAGGCCGCCAGGGCCTTACGCCAACTTTGAATCATCGAAATCTCCCGAAAACAGCCTGCGCCATAGAGCGCGGCGCAGCGATATGCTCTTGTAAAACCGCGCGCGAGTCAATTCGCCGGCTACCGTCAATCCTGTTCGTCGTCCCCGCGCAACGGCTCGACCACTTGGGCAACGCTGGCATTGAGGCTGAACGCCGAGCGTGCGTTTGCGCCGCGCGTGCGCCCCAGGTCCCTTTCGTCGAGCTGCAGCAGCACCAGCTGGGCCACGCCACCCGAGCGCCCGCCGGCGGGGCCGGACCAGACGCCGATACGCGGCTCGCCTGTGCCACTACGCGGGAGACCGCCCCCATAGATGCCGCGCAACGGCTCCGGCATGAGCGCCTGTGCGCCCTCATCCAGCGGCGACGTACTCAGCTGCACATCCAGCCATGTACGCCAGCGTTTGGCGGCCAGCTGCTCCAGCGGCTGGGCGGGCAAACGCTCGATGACGTTACGCGCCACCGCCGCGGCCGCATTGCGACCGTGTCGAATCAGCCCGCGCGACTCGCCCGAGTCCAAGGCCAGACGCTTGCGTTCGGCGCCGGCCGGCGGCATGCGCAGCGCGCCGTCGAAGTGGGCACGCAGGCGCAGCGCCTCGCCCTGACCACGCGGCGTAGCGCTGATCGCAACCGTTGCGGTCAACCAGGGCGTACCTCCGTATGGGCTGGGCAAGCGCAGTTGTACGGTCGTATCCCGAGGAGCTGCGGCGGCGACGTTCGGCTCGATCAGACGACGCACGCGCCGGCGAATGCGGTTGAACATGATTCGAAGCACGCCAAATACGAATTGTGACTCTATAATGACGCATTACGGACCTCGTCATGAATAACACTCGCCAGTTTTTCGTCAGCGGCCGCGTACAGGGCGTGGGCTTTCGCGAGGCTACACGCAAACGCGCCGATGAGCTTGGTATGGCCGGCTGGGTTCGCAACCTCGCCGACGGCCGCGTTGAAGTGCAGGCCAGCGCAGGCGACGACACCCTCGACACCCTGGAGCGCTGGCTGCACGACGGCCCGGCGCCGGCCCGGGTCGAGCACGTCGAAAGCCATGCCGTGGAAGGCACGCAGAGCCTGCCCAGGCCGTTCGCCGTTCGTTGATTCGGGCCGTTTGGCGGCCCCCGAGATAGATATTTTCAATGCCCCACCAAACCGATGACACCGTCTTGCCGCGCTGGGCGTGGCTGGGCGTACCGCTGGCGATCTATTTCGCCCACTATGTAGCGCGCGCTGTGCTTGACGCGCCGGTCTACGACGCCTGGCTTTTGCACGAGTCGGGGCTGACCGAGGTGGGCACGGTCGTCGTACTGGCGATGGCCTGTATCGGCGGGGTGGTGGCCACGGTCTGGGCATTTCAGCGCGGCGATCGTGTCCTGGCCGGCTTTTTTGCGCTATTCAGCCTGGGCTGCCTGTATTTCGGCGGCGAGGAAGCCAGCTGGGGCCAGCACTGGTTCGGCTGGGCGACGCCGGATCAGTGGCGCGCCTTGAACAATCAGGCCGAAACGAACCTGCACAACTCGAACTCACTGGCGGGATCGCTTCTGGACCAGCTGCCGCGCAATCTGCTGGCTATTGCCATGCTCGTGGGCGGCTGTATTCTGCCGATCCGGCGCTGGCTACGCGGCCGCAGCTATGCCCAAGGCAGCTTCGGTTACTGGGCCATGCCCACGTTCGACTGCGTGGTGATAGGCTTCGTCGCGCCGCTGGCCTCGATCCCCGAAAAGCTGTTCGAAGCGGCCCTGGGCGATGTGCCCTACCCGTTCGATATTGACGGGGGCGAAGTCAAGGAGCTGATGTTCGCCGTGTTCCTGTGCCTGTATATCGTCACGGTGCTGGTTCGCATACGTCGCAAGGCGATCACGCCTCGCCCATCCGCGGCCTGACCACGGGCGGCGGCAAAAAAGAAAGGCCCGAATCGGGAGGGCAGCCGATCCGGGCCTTGAAGAGCAGCGCCGCTCGGGGGAAAGCGACGCCACCATCGCAACGTCATCGCTCGGGTAGGATGTACGCTGCGTTGGCGCAAAAACCGGTGAAGGGGGGACACCGATTCTGCGAAGAGCGGCGAGGTATTGCGCCCCGCCGGCTTCGAGACGAATTATAGGTAAAGCACATCGCTATTCATAATTGCATTTCTTATCACTATGAATAGTGTTGCACTATACACATATTTTTATCAGCTGATACAGCCCTTTATAGTGATCCGGAGTCACCGATGAGCGCGTCAACCGCCCTCGACAACACGCCGACAGCGCGCGAAGCGACCAAGCGTCGGACCTTTGCCATCAT
>DJIE01000210.1:818-1171 GCA_002433465.1 Salinisphaera sp. UBA6602 | reverse complement strand
ACCGAAAAGCTGCTGCTGTTCGGCGGCGCGATCCAGCTCGCCGGCACGGTCAAGGGGCGCAAGGCATCGCGTCATGCCACCTCCGACTGGATGGCCATGGAGCAGTCGCGCGGCATTTCCGTGACCACCTCGGTGATGCAGTTCCCCTATAACGAACGCATCGTCAATCTGCTCGACACGCCGGGCCACGAGGACTTCTCGGAAGACACCTACCGCACGCTCACGGCCGTGGACAGCGCGCTCATGGTCATCGACATCGCCAAGGGCGTCGAGCCGCGCACGATCAAGCTCATGGAGGTCTGTCGGCTGCGCACCACGCCGATCTTCACCTTCATCAACAAGATGGACCGCGA
>DJIE01000210.1:0-436 GCA_002433465.1 Salinisphaera sp. UBA6602 | reverse complement strand
CTGTGCGCCGATCACCTGGCCGATCGGCATGGGCAGCCAGTTCAAGGGCGTGTATCACCTGCTCGAAGACAAGGTGCACCTCTATGAAGGCACCGACAACGAGGCCGGCGGCAAGACCGTCACCCTCGACGGCCTCGACGACCCGCGCCTGAAGGATATCGCCGGCATCTTCTACGACGACCTGCTCGAGGAAATCGAGCTGGTGCGCGAGGCCGGCGACGGCTTCGACTTGGACATGTATCTGGCCGGCGAGCTCACGCCGGTGTTCTTCGGTTCGGCGGTGAACAATTTCGGTATTCGTCCGTTGCTCGATGCATTCGTGGAATGGGCGCCGGCGCCGATTCCGCGGGCGACCACCAGCCGCGAAGTGGCCCCCACCGAAGAGCCGCTGTCGGGCTTCGTGTTCAAGATTCAGGCGAATATGGACCCGCAGCAT
>DJIE01000103.1 GCA_002433465.1 Salinisphaera sp. UBA6602 | reverse complement strand
TCCCCGGCCGGCAGCCCCAGGGCGCGCTCGGCCTCGTCCTCGATGACTAGCGGGCCGGCCAGGCCGGCATAGGATTGGAAGCCGACCCGCCCACCATTAGGGCCGTGCGGGTGCGGGTGGTACCAATACAGCCCAGCGCGGTCGCGCACCTCGAAGGCAACGGTCATGGCTTCGCCGGGCTTGATCGGCAGCCGCGGCTGGCCATCCACATCCGACGGCACGTGCAGGCCATGCCAATGCACGGTGGTGTCCTCCGGCAGGCCGTTCTCCAGCCGGGCGTGGAAACGCTGGCCGCGGCGTAGCCGGATCAACGGCCCGGTGTAGCTGTCGCCGACCGTGGCGAGAGTATCCGCGGGGCCGCCGCGCAGATCGGCCGTGTAGCGCCAGACCTCGCTGGGGGTGCCGTGCAGGATGGGCGCCGTGTCTGGCTGCGCACGCAGCCGCAGGTCGACATCGAAGGGGCCGTTTTCGAGGCCGTAATGGCCCGCGCCTTCGTGCTTCGTACCCGCGGCCGCGCTATCTTTACACGCCGTCAACAGGGTTGTGGGCGTCAAAGCGGTGATACCCGCAAGGCCGCCCACGCAACGCAATAGCATGCGGCGTTTAGGGTCGATCGTCGTCATCAGCTACGCAGGTACTTGATCAGCGCCACCACGGCGAGCACCAATACGCTCAACACGAGAAGCGCAAACAGCATCCAGGCGACCATCATCGGGCCACCCATCATGCCGCATTGCATCATCGATTCGTTCATCATGCCGCCGTCGCCCATGCGGCCCGGGCCGGTCTGTCCCGCGGCAGGGGCTGTCCCCACGATGGCGCCCAGCAGGCTCAACAGCAATGCTACGAATAGTTTCATGGTGTTTTCCATGCTTTTGGCCGGTAGCGATTTAGATGTCGTGCCGTACTTGTCATTCAAAATTACTCTGGCGTGCCCGGCCAGCGGTGGGGATGCAGGCAGTCCGAGCCGGGACTCAGCGATCCGGCCGAGACGCTCACCCGCGGTATTTTGTATGCGCCCACATCAGTGATGCGGCGCCCGTTATGATCCAGACATCGGCCAGGTTGAATGCCGGCCAGTGATACTGTGCGTAATGGAAATCGAGAAAGTCGACGACATGGCCGCGTAGCAGGCGATCCGTCAAGTTGCCCAGCGCACCGCCTAAAATCGCACTGAGCGCGATCGCTTGACCTTGCGAAGCCACTCCGCGCCACAGCCAGCCCAGCAGCGAGGCTGATATAACGACGGCGACACCGATCAGGAATGCCCGCTGCCACCCACCGGCATCGGCCAGAAAGCTGAATGCAGCACCCGTATTGTGTAGAAGTGTCCAGTTAAAAAATTCTGTGACGGCTCTGCGCTCGCCATAGTCAAGATAGATACTGGCCGCATACTTGGTCACCTGATCCACGACCAGTAGCGCAAAGGTCAACCACAACCAGCGCAGCCTGCCGCGCGGGGTCAGTGCGTTCTCCTTGCTCACTATCGAACGCGTAGACACCAGACACTCCCCTGGCGCCCTTGTTCTGCCGCACGCACCGTAGTACGTCGGCAGACGTTCATGTTGCCGGCACCGATTGCCACGTCAAGGCGCTTCCGATGGCGATGATGCCTCAAGTTCGGCTCGGGTTTTACGCGCGTCCTTGAGGATGCGGATACCGCCGAGCAGCACGATGATTCCGACGACAAGACCGATGATGAGGTCAGGAAAACGGCTATCGAGGAAGTAGACAAGCGCGCCGCCGACAATGACGCCAACATTGGCAATCACGTCATTGGCCGAAAAGATCCAACTGGCGCGCATATGGACGCCGCCTTCCCGATGGCGGGCGATGATGAGCAAACACGTGATATTCGCGACAAGTGCCGCCAAGCCCATCGCCACCATGTAGGCGGGCTCGGGGTCGCTGCCCATCACGGTCCGTCGGACCACTTCGCCCAAGGCGAACAAAGCGAGCAGTATCTGCACGACCCCGCCTATGGACGCGGCGCGTGCTTTGTGGTAAGCGGCGCGACCGACCGCGTACAACCCAGCCGAATAAACCGCCGCATCAGCGAAGTTGTCGAGTGAATCGGCGATCAGCGCCGTGGAGCCGCCTAGCAGACCAATCGCGAATTCAGCCAGGAACATCACGCCGTTAATCGCCAGCAGCCAGTACAGCGCAGTTTGTTGCGCTTTGTCCTTGGCCTCGAATTCACAGCCGCAATCAGACATGTTACATGGTCTCCGAGAAGCGTTAGAACCGCTCGTGTTTAGGCGACAACGCCTTATACGCCCGGCCGTAATCAGCTATTGATCGTAGTATCGAGCGCAAGCCTAAAACCTCTAGCAACTAGAGAGTCAAGCAGTTAGCGAAAAAGCATTCGTTTACTGGCCACTCGCAGCACAACAAGCAGGCCCAGCGCCACCACGATCAACGCCAGCACGGGCTTGTCCCGCCAGCGGACATAAGGCGTCGCCCCCGTCCGGGGTATCACCTCGGCGGTCAAAACAGTGGCCTCGAACTGAGGTGCGCGCGCCAACAGGCGACCGTCGTGATCGATCACGGCTGTAAGGCCGGTGTTGGTCGCCCGCAGAAGCGGGCGACCGGTTTCAATGGCGCGCATCTGTGCAATCTGCAAATGCTGGTGCGGGCCGAGTGAGTCACCGAACCAGGCGTCGTTACTGAGATTGACCAATAACTGCGCTTTCGGTAGCAGGTCGGCGACTTCGGCGCCGAAGGCAATGTCATAGCAGATCAACGCACCGATCGGCAGATCGCCAGCGCGCAACAGGCGGGGGTTTTGCCCTGCACTAAAATCCGTGACCGGCGCGCCCAGGATATTGAGCAGCGGACCGAGAAGTCCGCGCAATGGAATGTATTCGCCGAAGGGCACCAGATGACGCTTGTAGTAAAACCGTGGCGGGCGCCCCAAACTGACGGCGGCATTGTAGGCCTCGCCTTGATCAGTCCGTACCGGAATCCCGAGTATCAACGTCGCGCCGTGTGTACCAAGCTGTGACTGGATTCGGTCCAGATCGCCGACAGCGAGGTCGTACCACGTCGGAATAGCCGTTTCCGGCCAGACGATGAGGTCGGCGCTCGCATACGGCTCGGTGAGCGCTCGATAGCGTTTCAGGGTCAGCGGTAACATCTGCGGCTTCCACTTCATGTCTTGTGGCATATTGCCTTGCACGAGCGCCACCGATACCGGCTCGGCCACCGGCCGGGTCCATTCTCGGTCGAGCAGCGACGCGCCGATGAATAGTGCGCCCAGCACGCCCACGCCGATTACCGTGCGTCGCAGAGTGGGATGAAGCCCCACCCACGCGAGTACACCAGCCAACAGAGCCAGAACAAAGCTCACCCCCAGCACACCAAATACCGGTGCGATCGAGGCAAGCTGCGTATCAACCTGGCTATAACCCAGAAACAGCCAGGGAAAGCCGCTCAGGAACCAGAGTCGTGCCCATTCACTCAATACCCATGCCGCCGGCAACCCGAGCCACAATGCGAGGCCGTCCATTTGAGGCCGCAGCATGCGCACGAGATAAATCGCGGACAACGGAAACAAGGCAAGCAGCGCTACAAAGCCCATGGTAACGAGCGTGGCCATGACGAGACCGCTGCCATAACGGCTGATGCTGATAAAAACCCACGACACCCCCACGCCGAAGTAACCCAAGCCGAAGAGGTAGGCCGCCCAGAGCGAGGGACGTTTCGTCAGGCCGGCCGCGAGTATGAATAGTACCGCCGGCGACAACACAGCCAGCCAACTCCATCCCACCGGCGCGAAAGCCAGCGGCAGCACCGCGCCAGCGAACAGCGCCAGACCGTATCTCCAAAGGACGCCAAGTCGTGTTATCGGAGCTGCCTTGAGCAAGCGATTTACCAAAGTTTGTTGTCGCATGCACACCTCGGCCGCTTGCTTGTCTGTAGGCGATAGTCACGGCATGATAAAAGCTATAGTAACTAGAGCTTCAATCATGAGGTGCTCCATGACGCAATCGCACTTGCGTATTGGTGAATTGGCTAGACGCACGGGGGTGCGTATATCAACTATTCGCTACTATGGTGAGGTCGGCCTGCTGCCCGAAGCCGGCCGTGGTTTCGGCGGCCAGCGTCACTATGGCGCCTCACACGTACAACGACTGACTTTCATCAAGCGCTGCCGTCAACTGGGGTTCAGCCAGGACAATGTGCGCACTTTGCTGGCGCGGACGGATCAGAGCGATGCCTCGTGTGAAGATGTAGCTCAACTCGCAGAAAAGCATCTCGAAACCGTGCGTGACAAGCTTGCGGACTTGCAGGCCATGGAAAAATCATTGGAGGGTATTATCCATGCCTGCCAGGGCGGCCGGATTAAGGATTGCCGCATCATCGAGGCTTTGGCGAACTAGGAGCAGTGTCACCGATACTCTGTGTTCGAGCGTCGCGGCTTAACGTACGATTTTTTCCGTTTCGTGAGTTGACCCCGCTATGAGCAGAGGCGTCGGAAAGTTCGTGCGTTCCGGCACGGCGTTCGCGCTGAATAGGGCGATTAGTACAGCGCCGCCGACTATGCCAACCAGGAACATACCTCGCCGCATACGGTCGTCCGTGCGACGCCTTACGACACCGTGCAAATGGCCGGAGATTCCAGCAATACGGCCCGTTCCGATCCATAGCAATGCCGCCGCCGCGCCGATAAGCGCCCCGCCGGCCGACGCAGTCAGCGGCGTGAAATCAAACACGTCGAACACGAAGTTATTCCGTTAGATCCGGGCGTGGCTTGGGTTTCGGCCAGTGCCAGTCCAGTCCGCGTAGCATGACCTGCCAGTACAAGGCCGGGAAAAATTGGCTTTTGACTGGCCAGTACATTCGCCGCGAAGTCCGCGGATCCAGTGGAAAACTAGAGACCACTTCACCACCGTAGCGGAACTCGGCCAGCATGACCTTGCCATGCGCGACCGTGAGTGGGCACGCCCCGTAACCGTCGTAAGTACGTTTTTTAGCCGATTCCCCCAGGGCCGCGCGCAGTTCAGCGACCACGACTGGGAACTGGCGGCGTACGGCGGCCATGGTCTTCGCATTAGGGGTGTCGGTGCAGTCACCCAAAGCCAGCACATTATCGTAGCGGGTATGCGTGAGCCGGTTCTTATCGACGGTGACCCAGCCGGCGTCGCCCGCGAGTGGACTTCCCTTGATAACGTCCGGCGCAGACTGCGGCGGCACCACGTGGAGCATGTCGAACGCACGCGTTACTGGCCCATCGTCAGTCGAAAAGGTGGCTTCGTGCTTTTCACCGTCCACGGCCACTAGATTGTGTTTGAAATAGGGCGTCGCTCCATACGAAGCAATAACTTTATCGAGCTCCCGTGCATAGGCGGGGACCCCGAACATCGCACCGCCTTGATTATAGAACCCGATCTCCGCCGATATCCCGCGTTTGCGCAGTGTATCGGCGGTCAAGTAAAGCGCTTTCTGCGGAGCGCCGGCGCACTTGATTGGCATAGCCGGCTGCGTAAACAACGCCTTGGCGCCATCGGTCAGCGATTGGGCCAACTCGTGGGTATAGGGTGCGAGGTCGTATCGATAGTTCGAGGTTACGCCGTTGCGGCCCAGTGTCTCGGACAGACCCTCAATGGCTTGCCAGTCGATCTGGAGGCCTAGTGCCACTACCAAAAAGTCATAGGTAACTGACTCGCCGGAGGCCAACTCGACGCGATTTTCGTCCGGTGCGAACGCACTGATCGTGGCCCGGATCCAGCGGGCCTTGTCCGGCATAACTTCTTCCTCGCGCCGCTTTGTGTCTTCGGCCCGCATGTCGCCACCACCTACGAGCGTCCAGCCCGGCTGGTAGTAATGCACGTCGCTCGCCTCGATTACAGCGACATCAAGTTGAGGCGATTGCCTCAGTAGGGCGGCGGCGACTGATAGCCCGGCTGTACCACCGCCCGCGACAACGACGCGATGATGGCTTGTGTTGCTCGACATGATTTACTCCGTCTTGCTACGTATACCCCTAAGGGTATAATAGAACCCGAAGGCATTTGCAAATAACCGATTCTTAGGTTGGTGCAATTCTGGTTTCCACAGATTAGAAGGAAGACAACCATGGCGAGCGGCACTCCGGAAGTCGTCGGATTCTTCGACGAAAAGACTTTCAGCGTTCAGTACGTCTGTGTCGATACAGTCAGCAAACGCTGTGCGATCATCGACCCGGTACTGAACTACGACGAGAAATCGGCGAGCACGAGCACGGAATCCGCCGATGAGATCGCGGCGTTCGTGCAGTCGCGCGGGCTCACGGTCGACTGGATTCTGGACACACATCCGCATGCGGACCATCTCTCGGCAGCGATCTATCTTCAGGGGCTTTTCGACGCGCCGCGCGCGATCGGCGAGCACGTCATCGACGTCCAAAAGCTCTGGAAGAAGATCTACAACTTCGGTGACGACTTCAAAACTGACGGACACCAGTGGGATCGGCTTTTTGGCGATGGCGACACGTTCACTGTCGGCGAGCTTGAGGCGAGGGTAATGTATTCGCCGGGTCATACCCTGGCCTCGATCACCTACGTGATTGGCGATGCCGCGTTCGTGCACGACACGCTGTTCCAGCCCGACTTCGGTACCGCACGAGCAGATTTCCCAGGCGGCGATGCAGCCACACTCTATCGCTCGATCCAGGCCATTCTTGAGTTGCCGGACGAGACTCGCCTTTTCACCGGTCATGACTACATGCCGGATGGGCGAGAACCGCGCTGGGAGTCCACGGTGGGCGAACAGCGGGAGCGTAACCCGCATCTGCAGAACATGGACGAATCCGCGTATACGGCCTTGCGAAACAAGCGTGATGCGGAACTACCGCTGCCCGCGCTCATGCTCGCCGCGCTTCAGATCAATACGCGGGGAGGGCGCCTCCCTACGCCGGAGAATAACGGCACCGCGTACCTGAAGATCCCAGTGAACGCTTTCTAAAGAGAGCGAGGCAATGCGCAACGTTCCTCACCGACGAGCCGGAGCAAGTCGCACGCCTACTAATTCAGCATCTGGAGAACGATATGAGCTCGATTAACACCGGGATAGATGAAGCAGGTCGGATGAACACCGGCGAAGGTTTGAAAAAATTGCTCGCTGATTCTTATACGTTGTATCTGCAAACGCATAACTTCCATTGGAACCTGACCGGCCCGCGCTTTCGCGAGTTGCATCTTATGTTCGAGGAGCAGTACACGGAGTTGGCTGCGGCCGTGGACGAGATCGCGGAGCGCATACGCTCGCTCGATCAGGTCGCGCCGGGTACATATCGCCAGTTCTCGACTTTGAGCTCGATCTCCGAGGTCGAAGACGTGCCTAATGCAGATCGTATGGTCGAGGTTCTAGGTGCGGGACATGAAAAGGTCGTGATGACATGCCGGGATGTACTGCAACGCGCGCAGCATGCCGGTGACGAGTCTTCGGCGGCTCTTGTCTCTGATCGTATGCGCGTGCATGAGAAGACGGCTTGGATGTTGCGGGCGATGGCTAGCTAAGAGAGCGCACGAACATTCTTACTGGGGCACGACAGCGTAGCCGCGACTTTGAAAGATCACCAGATCGCTGAGCGCCGACAATGCAACATCGACCTCATTGTTGACCCATGACTGATCGAACGCATGCTTGGCGAGCGCCTGGCCGCAGACGTGCAGGGTAACGCCCGCCTTGCGTAGGGCGGCGATCAGCGCGGTGTTGGGGTTGGCCTGTCCGAACTGCTTCTCGTATTGGGCGTCATTCAGAATACCGGGTGTCGCTGGCCCGTGAACCACAACCACGAAGTCGAGCTTTTCAGCGGGCACGCCGGCCGATGCGAACACGTTCACGGCCCGTGCGACGCGTTCCAAGCCCGGGTTCAGCTGGTCGGGGCTCTTCGCTGCTCTGGTTACATCGAACACGGCTTTGTGCTCGGCCTTGACTGAGGGCTGATTGGCTGCTTCGGGGAGTGGTTTGATGCCGCCATAGCCTTCGATGGCCGGGTAGCGCCAGTCGCCCCCTGCGGCCAAGGCGGGGCAAACACTAGCCAATGCGACACTCAAGATGATGAGAGTTGTACGAAACATTGGGGTCATAACGAGCTCCTTTATGCGTTACTGAATGGTTGAACACTGGGCTGGGTGCGCTCGATCCAGTGCCTCCCAAGGCTCTGGGTCAATGTCAGTCCGGGTGTGCCGGATATCGGTTGATACGGCCACCCATGCGACTCCAAACCAGCCAGTCTTCGTTCGAACGTTAGGCGGCGCTCGAGAATTCGAACGACGGTGGCCTTAGCCGACGTGGTCGTATTTGCGTCGGTAGCAGTGGGATCATCGATTCGCTCACCCAACGCAGGAATGGCTTTTTGCTGCGCCGTGACTGCCGTTGGCAGGTGCAACGCGTCAGCTGAAGATGCCTCGATGACCACGATTGCCGCGCTGAACGCCCTGATCAGGGTTTGGGTCCCAGAATCTTCTCTACGTCGTCGCCGCGTGGCATGCCCTGTTTGAGTCCGATATCCCCGTTGGTCTTGCGATAGAGAATCGTCGGCGTGGCGAAATAGCCCAAGGCCTCCATGAGGGCGTTGTTGTCCTGGACCTTGTCGCGAGCGGCGTCCGAAATATTCTCGGTGACTTCGATACCGCCGCTGGCGTAGTTGCGCTCCTGGCGTTCCAGTGCACCCTCCGGATCATCAGCGCCGACGATCGTGGCGGCCTTCGGCACGCTGTCGGCTTTGAGAATACCGACCATGACGTGGCGGATCTGGACGTCACCCGCTTCCACCCAGGGGCGTGCTGTCTGCCAGAACTGGTTGCAGTAAGGGCAGTTCGGATCGGTGATCTCGTAGACGATACGGGGCGCGTCGGCGTCACCATCACGGACCCAAGTGGCGTCTTCCAACTGGTCCCAAGCCTTCTTGTTCTGCGGTCCCGACGATATACGCTCCAGAGGGTCGGCCGTCAGATTGTTGCCCTGTTCGTCGACTAGCGTGCCGAGTACTGCATGCTTGCCGTCCTCCGTTACATAAATCGCCATTGGCCGGCCCTGGACGGTAGCGGCGTATCCGGTCAGCCCGCTTGGGGCATCGAAAGAGCCGAGAATATTCATTCCACGATCCTCCATCGCCGCCACGGGCGCCGGTGAATCGGATTCTTCTTCGGGGGCGGCCCATGCGACCAGCGCGTACATGCCGATGGCGGTAGCGGTGATCGTCAGGATTAGAGATAGTCGTGCGGTTCTGGTCATGGTTGTTCCTCATCATCGTGAGAAGAAGCAGTGGGCGCCGTGTCGAAACGTTCGAGAGCGGCGGTGAGAGTCGCGCGCGACAGCTGGCCCAGATGGCTGTCGACCAAACGCCCGTCGCCGTCGTAGAACAGTGTCGTAGGCAATGCGGCTGATCCGGCCTGCTTGGCCAGATGCCCGCCCGAGTCGCGCAGCACGTGTTCGATGTGCAGATCCTGACTGTTCAGGAAACTCTGGATGGTGGGCGTTGCCTCGGCCTGGTTGGCGAACACGAACAGCACGTCGTCGCGCTCGTTCTGGGCGGCCTCGAGGACGGGCATCTCCGCACGGCAGGGCGGACACCAGGTCGCCCATAGATTGACCACCATCGGCCGGCCCTCGGCTTCGGCCTGTAGCGTAGCGAGATCGGTGGCGCGGCCATCCAGCGTCTGCAGCCGTGCCTCGGGCAGGCTCGCCGCCTGCTGTTCGATCAAGGTGAGCGCGCCGCCGGTCAGCCCCCAGGCGAGGCCGCCGGCGACCAGCGCGGCGGCCAGCGGTGCGCGCAGCAGCGGCCGGCGCCAGACCACGAAGCTTGCGTAGGCGGCCATGCCCAGCAGCCCGCCGATCGCATCGAAACCGCCGTCACGAATGTCGAAAATGCCCAGCGGCGCCGGGCGGTATTCGCCGAAATAGCGGATCACGAACACCAGCCGGGCCGCCACCGCGCCGGCCAGCGCCAGGTTGAACAGCGTGTCGGTGATCGGCACTTCACGCCGGCGCGCGGCAACCTTGCCGGCTATCAACGCCGTAATCAGCGCGAAAAGCATCAGGGCATGGGCGACCGAGATCGCCAGCGGGCCGAGGTTGAAGGACAGCATCAGGAATTCTCCAAGTCGTCACGTGCGCGCTCGAGGTGATCGAGGAAGGCCTCGGCGTCCAGCTCGCCGACGATGCGCGCGCTGCGGGCCTCTTCGCCGTCCGGGCCGATCAGCAGCAGGGTGGGTGGGCCGACGACGCCGTAGTGGCCCATCAGCGCGCGGTCGGCGGCGTCGTTGTCGGTCACGTCCGGGCGCAGCAGCTGCACGTCGTCCAGTGCCGCCTGTACGCGGGCGTCGCCGAAGACTTCGGATTCGATCACCTTGCACGAGATACACCAGTCGGCGTAGAAATCCACGACCGTCCAGCGGCCGTTTTCGCCGGCCTTGGCCACTTGCGCATCAAGAGCGTCGAGATCGGACACGGGCTCAAAACGGGCCATGAAGTCGTCTGTCTGCGCACCGGCTTCGCCGCCCGCGTCGGTCGTGTTCGCGGGCGCGCCGGCAAAGGCCAGCGGCCGCATCGGATCGCTGGCGCCACCGGCGGCGCCGATCACCAGCAGCGCGCCCCAGAGGCCGATCAGAAGGCCGGCTACGCGCGCGATCATCGCTAGCGGTAGCGTCGCCTGGGCGGCGCGCAGCGCGACCTGATAGAGCGTGGTGCCGATGGCGAGCAGCCACGCGCCCCACAGTCCGAGCATCCAGGGGGCGGGCGTCACGCGGGCGACGAACCACAGCGCCATGCCCAGCAGGACGAAACCGAACACCGCCTTCACGCCGTTCATCCACGGCCCCGGGCGTGGCAGGAATCGGGCCCCGAGGCTGCCGGCGAGGACCAGCGGCGCGCCCATGCCCAGGCCGAGCGCGAACAGCGCGCTGCCGCCGATTAGCACGTCGCCGGATTCGGCGATGAACAGCAGCGCCCCGGCCAGCGGCGCGGTCATACACGGGCCGACGATCAGCGCCGATAGTGCGCCCATGACCGCCGCGCCGCCGAGGCTTCCGCCGCGCTGGGCGCTGCTGGCGCGATCCAGCCGGTTACGCAGGGCCGCCGGCAGCTGCAACTCGTAGACGCCGAACATCGCCAGCGCGAGTGCCACAAACACGAGCGCGAATGCGCCCAGCACCCAGGGGGTCTGAAGTGCGGCCTGCAAGTTGGCGCCGGCCAGCGCCGCGGCGACGCCG
>DJIE01000023.1 GCA_002433465.1 Salinisphaera sp. UBA6602 | reverse complement strand
GATCAGCCCGGGCTTGGGCGGCGTGGTGCCGGCCAGGGCCAGCAGGCGGTAATTCGGCGCCGTTTCTGTCTGTTCCACGAAGCGGGCGTCGCGTTCGGTGAGCTGCCAGTTCAGCGGCATGCCGCGCAGATGCGCGCCGACGACAGCGACCCGGACCACGTCGTCGGCCGCTGCGGCACCGGGCGTGATCGCGACCTGGGCGGCCAGGCGTTTGCCCGTGCCCAGCGACCAGGGCTGGTGGTTTTGCCAGTGGGCGCCGAGTGCAGCGAGGCGGTCGTCTTGCCAGGCCGGCGCGATGAGGGTGATACCGACCGGCAGGCCTTCGTCGCGAAAACCGCCCGGCAGGGCTAGCGCACAATAATCGAGCAGGTTGACGAAGTTGGTGTAGGTGCCCAGCCGGCTGTTGAGCGCGACCGGATCGGCCGCGATTTCGGCCTGGCGATAGATGCTCGGCGCGGTCGGGACCAGCAGCGCATCTACGCCGTCGATGAGTGCATCGGCCTTGTGCTTGAGCGCGGCGAGGGCGTACTGGGCGCGAAAGGCATCGACCGCGGTTGCTTTCTTGCCGCCGGTGATGATGTCGGCCACCACCGGATCGGCCGCATCGGCATGCGACTCGATGAATTCGCCCACCGCGGCATAGCGTTCGGCCACCCACGGCCCCTGATAGAGCAGGGCGGCGGCTTCGTGAAACGGGGTGAAATCGAGTTCGACGATTTCGGCGCCGGCCTCTTTCCAATGGGTCACGGCCGCGTCGAAGGCGGCCCGTGCGCTGTCGTCGTCGAAGAATTCGGGCTGGCTCGGCACGCCCAGCCGCGGCGTAGCCGACGCGCTGGCCGTGGCGACGTTATGCGGGGCGCTACGCGAGTAGGCGTCTTCGTCATCGAAGCCGGTCAGCACACCGCGGACGGCGTCGGCGTCGGCGATATCCAACGCGAAGATGGACACGCAGTCCAGCGAGCGACAGGCCGGTACCACGCCGCGCGTACTGATCGCCCCGCAGCTTGCCTTTACGCCCACCAGGTTGTTGAAGCCGGCCGGCACGCGCCCGGAACCGGCCGTGTCGGTGCCCAGCGAGAAGGCCACCAGCCCGCGTGCGACCACCGACGCCGAGCCGGAGCTGGAGCCGCCGCTTATATAGCGGCTGTCGAAGGCGTTGGGCACGGCGCCATACGGCGAGCGTGTGCCCACCAGGCCGGTCGCGAACTGGTCCAGATTGGTCTTGCCCAAAACGATGGCGCCGGCGGCCTGCAGTCTTTCTACCGCTGCGGCCGAGCGCTCGGGCGTATAGGCAAAGGCGGGGCAGGCGGCCGTGGTGGGTAGGCCCGCGACATCGATATTGTCCTTGACCGCGAACGGAACGCCGTAGAGCGGTAGGGCCGAGGGCTGGCCGCCGGCGCCCTGCAGGCGGGCATCCAGGACATCTAGCTGGGCGTCGAGCTCGGCGCCGCTCACGATATGAATCCATGCCGGGTCGTCGCTGCCCAGGCTGTCGCGTAGCGCATGAAGCGCGCTACGGGGCGTATGGGCGTTGTCGGCGTAGGTGGCCTGCCAGTCGGCCAGGGTCGAAATGGTCATAGAAGCTGCATACAGAGGTGTATACAACCGCTTAGCAACGCCTATGCCAGCCCGGCGTCGATCCGACTTCAGCTGGTCGAAGCGACGCTACCGACGCGCCCCCACAAGCGGCCGGTCGTCATACTAGCCACGCGCGAATGGGTACACGATCGCGGCCGCCAGCGGCGGCTAAGCTATTGAAAATGCACGGCGGCCAGGCGCCGACGCCTGTTTTTCGACGGCGGTGAAACAGGCGGACACGTGCCGTCGTTCCTGCGTCGGGTCGATAATTCGGTTACGGGATACGGTTCGCCAGGCCGGCAACGGGTGGCGTGACGTCCGTGGCCAGGGTGCCGGCACGCAGGGCCAATCTGGTGCAGCCTGCTCATCTTTTGTGCAGGTTCATCATGCCTGCTGTTAAAAAAGGCCCGACTCCAGGCCGGCAGCCATCATCAGGCCCAGTTCTTCACACTGGCTTTCGAACGCCGCATCGAAAGTGCCCTGGCAGATCAACGGTGCCTGTATGGCCTTCCAGCGCAGCCCGCCGGTAATGCTCTCGATGGCGCGTCGTGTACCTGTGCCGTCATGGCCGGCGCGGATATAGACCGCAAAGGGCAGGGCGTCCGTATGGTCGAGGCAGTGGTAATAGCTGCGGTCGAAGAAGTCCTTGAGCGCGCCGCTCATGGTGCCAAGGTTTTCCGGCGTGCCGAGGATGACTGCGTCGGCGGCCAGCACGTCGTCCGGCCCGGCCTCCAGCGGCGCGATCCAGCGTGCGCTGACGTGGTCGATATCCGGATTGTTCAGGCCGCGCAGCACCGCATCGCGTAGGCGGCGGGTGTTGGGCGAGGGCGCGTGCGCGATCACGACGACGTGACGGCGGGTATCGCTCATGTTTTGTAGTCCTATAAGAAAATAAAGCTGTTTAGAAAAGAGGGTTCGAAAGCCAACCCGCTGATCTATTGACTGGCAGTATGTGCAGGCGGCGCAGCACGGAATGCGCGTTGTTGTAGCGTTGTAATCGTTCTGTAATATCGGAATAAGGGTGGAGCGAAATTTATTTTAATTTGCAGATACAGCATTCGTTTCCTAAGTATCTGACCCGCAATGAGCCGGCCCGCATTTGAATCGCGGCCAAGTTAAATTGTGGATGAATCGTTGTCATACGCTCGATGGAAACGGTGTACGCTTGCCCCTGTGCCTCGCCCATAGAGGTCTGCTGTTGCCACAACCGGTCAATACCTGCCATGACGGCCGAAGTTGTTGAGAAAAATCGTGAGCGGTGCCCCAAGTGCGAAAGCTTTGGCGTGCTCCCGTTACGTCGACATGGTTTCAGAAAGATGATGAACCTGCGCAACTACTATCGCTGCATCGACTGCGGCCACCGTTTTTTGGCGCGGCGACGATAGCGATTCTGCGCGGCTCGGGATGCTATGCTTGCGCCTGATTTTGCGGCGCACGTATTCATGCAATGAATGTTCGGGATATCGACCTGAACCTGCTCGTCTTTCTCGATGCGCTGCTGCGTGAGCGCAGCGTAACGAAAGCGGCGCTGGCGATGGATCTGAGCCAGCCGGCGATGAGCAACGCGCTGCGGCGCCTGCGCAAACTGTTGGGCGACCCGGTGCTGGTACGCACCGCCAGCGGCATGCAGCCCACCGACCGTGCGCTCAAACTGCAGCGCCCGGTGCGCAACGCATTGGCCCAGCTGGAAAGCGCGATCGCGCCCAACCGCGCATTCGAACCGGCCACCGCCGAGCGGCTGTTTACCATTCTCATTACCGACTATGCGGCCTCGGTGCTCATGCCGCATGTGGTGGGTGTGCTCGAGCGCGAGGCGCCGAACATCGCGCTCAATATTCTCAGCGCGGGCAGCGATGCCATCGACCAGATCGAGCGGGGCGAGGCGGACGTGCTGGTCAACCGGTTCGGCAAGCTGCCGGCCAATTTCCACCAGCAGCAGCTCTGGAGCGATCGCATGGCCTGCCTGATCCGCAAGGATCATCCGGCGCTGGTCAAGGCCAACGGCGAGCTCACCCTGGAAACGTTTCTTGCGGAAAAACATATTCTGATCACCCAGACCGGCGTGGGGCTGGGGCGTATCGACGAAGTGCTGGCCGATACGGGCCGCTCGCGCCAGATCAGCGTGCTTACCCGTCATTATCAGCTGCCGCGTGAGCTGGTGGCCAACAGCAATATGATTGTGGCGCTGCCGGCACGCATCGCCCGCTATCAGGCACGGCATCTGGGCCTGGCCGTGCTCGACCCGCCAATGGAGCTGCCGGAATTTCATATCGGCATGACCTGGGGCGCGCTCGACCACCACGACGTGGCCCACCGCTGGCTGCGCGAGCGCATTATCGCCATCGCCCGCGAACATTTAAGCTGACGGCCGGGCAGGCGACTGCCGCGATTTCGAACAACAACAGGAGATACCCATGACCGATCGATTCGATCTGACCGGCCGTATTGCGCTTATTACCGGCGCGGGCGGCGGCCTGGGCAGCGGTTTTGCTACCGCGCTGGCTGAAGCCGGGGCGAAAGTCGTGCTCTGCGGGCGTCGCGAAGGCCCGCTCGTGACCACCGCCGACGCGGTACGCGACGCCGGCGGCGAGGCGACGGTCGTGCCCATGGATGTCAGCGATACGGCATCGGTTAGCGCCGGCTTCGACGCCGCGGAAAAAGCGTTCGGCACGGTCGATATCGTGGTCTGCAATGCGGGCGTGGCCGCGGCCGCGCCGGCCATGGACATGGACGAGGCCGACTGGCTGAAGACCATCGAGGTGAATCTGAACGGCTGCTGGCGAGTAGCCACCGAATGCGGCCGGCGGCTGCGCGAGGCCGACAAGCCGGGCAGCGTGATCAACATCACGTCGATTCTCGGCCATCGGGTAGCGGCGGCACTGGCCCCGTATGCGGCCTCGAAAAGTGCGCTGGAACAGCTCACCCGCAGTCTCGCCCTGGAATGGGCACGCTACGGTATCCGCGTGAACGCCATCGCGCCGGGCTATATCTCCACCGATATCAATCGCGGCTTTTTCGAAACCGACGCCGGGCAGAAGATGCTCAAGCGGATTCCGCAGCGCCAGCTCGGCCATGTCGATGACCTGGTCGGCCCGCTGCTGCTACTGGCCTCGGATGCCGGGCGCTACATGACCGGCAGCACGATCACGGTCGACGGCGGGCATCTGCAGTCTACGCTGTAGGGCGTGTCGTCATAAGATATGACGGCACGCCCTGGTTTGCGCCCGGCGGCTTGGGTCGGGGCGCCGTGCCGATAATGAACGCCGTTCACTATCGCGCTATGCTGGCCCTATTTGGTCGGGCGATAATCCATGGCACGCCGCAGTGAACACACCCGCGAACAGCTGCGCGATCTCATGCTCGAGGCCGCCGAGCAGCTGATCGTGAACAAGGGCCTGGCCGGGCTGAGCGCGCGTGCCATCGCCCGGCAGATCGGCTATACGCCGGGCACCATCTATCTGGTGTTCGCCAATCTGGACGATCTCATCCTGCAGGTGAACGCGCGCACGCTCGACCGCCTGCGGCTGCCCATGCAGGCCGCGGTGGCCGCCACCGACGACCCGGAACAACAGCTGCTGGGCGCCGCGCGGGCATATGCGGATTTCGCCCGCGGCCACCCGAACCTGTGGCGGGCCTGTTTCGAGCATCGCCTGCCGGAAGGCGTGGCGGGCCCGGACTTCATCGATACCCGTATCGCCCAGCTGGTGGAGCTCATCATGGCGCCGCTGGCCCGGGTGTCGGGTGCCGAAGGCGCAGCGCTCGATGCCGCGGCCCAGTCGCTGTGGAGCGGCGTGCACGGCGTATGCATCCTCACGCTCACCGGCAAGCTGCATATGGTCGGCGGCCAGGCGACCGAACACCTGACCGACGACCTGATCACCCACTACCTGGCCGGCCTCGTCAGCCGGACGTCGCCGGCGAGTTCGCGCGCTTAGGCGCCGGCACCGGCTCGCCGCTGTCGAGCATGCCTTGCACACGCTGCTGCAGGTCGGCGGCGTCCACCTGTTCCGGCGCGACCGGCTCACCGGCGATCAGCTCGATACGCGACCGAAACCGCTGCGGCAGCCGCTTCATGGCCGGGCCGCCCTTGCGCGAAAAGAAGCTGCCCCACATGCCCCGCAGGGCCATGGGCACCACCGGCACCGGCGTGCGTCGCACCACCCGCTCAACGCCTTCACGAAACGTCTGAAGTTCGCCGTCGCGGGTGATCGCGCCTTCCGGGAACAGGCACACCACCTGGCCATCTTCCAGCTCGCGGGCAATGGCGTCGTAGGCGGCTTCCAGGCGTTCCGGGTCTTCCTTGGCGGGGGCGATGGGAATGGCCTTGCCGGTACGGAAGATGAACGACAACACCGGGATATCGAAGATGGTGTGATACATCACGAAGCGGGCGGGGCGGCGTACCGAGCCGCCCAGAATCAGCCCGTCCATGAAGCTCACGTGGTTGCACACCAGAAGCACGCCGCCTTCCTCGGGGATGTTCTCCAACCCGCGCTTGCGCACCCGGTAGATCGTGCTCACCAGCAGCCAGATGATGAAACGCATGGTGAACTCGGGCACCAGCGTGAAGATGAACACCACCACCGCGGCCGTCATGATGGCCGTGGCCAGAAACAGCCCCGGAATGCTCAGCCCCAGCGCGAGCGCGCCCACCGCATACAGCGAGGCCAGGACCATGAACAGCGCGTTGATGATGCTGTTGGCCGCGATGATGCGCGACAGCCGCTCGCGCGGCGCGCGCTCCTGAATAAGCGCATACAGCGGCACGATATAAAAACCGCCGAACAGACCGATCAGGCCCAGGTCCGCGAGCACCCGCCAGCTGCCATCCAGGGCCAGAAACGCGCCCAGACCCACTTCGTTGGCGGGGGTGGCCACGCCGGCAAAGCCCAGATCCACGCCGAACAACACCAGGCCGGCCGCACCGAAGGGCACCAGCCCCAGCTCGATCCGCCCGCCCGAAAGCCGGTCGCACAGCATGGAACCGATGCCGATACCAAAGGAAAACAGCGCCAGCAGCAGGGTGACCACCGTTTCATCGCCGCCCAGGTCCACGCGCACATAGTTGGGCAGCTGCGCCAGATAGATCGCCCCCACTGCCCAGAACCAGCTGATGCCCATGATCGACAAAAAGATCGTCCGGTTCTCGCGCGCATAGCCGACGATGCGCACCGTCTCCGTGATCGGGTTCCAGTTGAACTTCAGGTCCGGCGCGCTGGGCGCCGTACGCGGAATGAACAGGCTCACCAGCCAGCCCAGCACCGCAAACACGAACACGCTTGCCCCGATCACAATCGTGCGATCGCCCACCGTATGCACCAGCTGGCCGCCGGCAATCGTGCCGAGCAGAATCGCCAGGAACGTCCCCAGCTCCACCATGCCGTTGCCGCCGGTCAGCTCGCGGTTGTCCAGATGCGCCGGCAGATAGCCGTACTTCACCGGCCCGAACAAGGTGCTCTGCGCGCCCATCAGGAACAGCAGCAGCATGAGCAGCACCAGGCTATGCAGGGCAAAGGCCACCGCCGCCCCGGCCATGATCACGATCTCCAGCGCCTTGATCCAGCGCATGAGCGTGGCCTTGTCGTACTTGTCCGCAATCTGGCCCGCCGTGGCCGAAAACAGAAAGAAGGGCAGGATGAACAACGCCGCCGCCACGTTCACCAGCACGTTCGTGCTCATGCCGCCCTCGGTCATCGCCCAGCTCGACCCCTGAAAGGCGATGAGGATGACCAACGCATTCTTGAACAGATTGTCGTTGAACGCGCCAAGGAACTGGGTAAAGAAGAACGGCGAAAACCGCCGCTCGCCAAGAAGCCTGAACTGCCCGGAAGCCATGCTGCGATCCGAATTAATTAAACGGTGTTCAATTTATAGCAGTGGAAGAATCTGCTGGCAAGCTTGTTGATGATTTAAACGGGCACTCGGAGCCGCCGCGAACGCCGTCGCCACCGTTTGTGGGCGGGGGGAACCGGTATCGGCTAGCGCGGCGCGGCTTGGCTAAAGGCGGTAGCCATCTACCCGCCAGCGCTGGGCGCGAAAGGTTCGCACCCGTTTCAGCGGCCGGCCGAGGGCGTGAATGAAGCTCTTGTGAATGCCGGCGGTGCGCTGGGTGTTGTCGGGGAATTCGATCTGATGATGGGCGAGCACGAGCCGGGCGCCGGGGGGGAGCACGGCGGCGACGTCGCGGGCCAGGCGTTGCATGGCGCGGGGTTCGAGGTAGTAGAGCAGTTCTGCGATGACCACGGCTTCGTAGCGGGTGCCCGGCAGGCGGGCGGGCAGGGCGATCTGCCAGGCGTGGGCGTGGGGCGCATTGGCCAGGGCATCGCGGGTGAGCCGGGTGGCACTGGGGCTGCCGTCGCAGGCGTGCAGCTTGAGTGCGCGTCGGGCCAGGGCCTGGCTGTTGGAGCCGTTGCCGCTGCCCAGTTCGAGAATACGGGCCATGGGGCCGTGGCCGAGCGCGCGCAGGATGCGCTGGCGCTTGATGGCTTCATCGCGGGCGGTAAACGTGTGCCAGGGGTCCGGGCCGGCGCGGAACTTGGCTTCGAAGCCGGCGAGGTCGATGGCTTGGCGATGCGCGGATTTCATGGCCGGCGGCCGAAGCGTTCGACGGGATGGCCGAAGCGCACGCGCAGATCGCGGCCGATCGTAAAGCCCTGCGCATCGTCGACGAGCTGGCCGAACTGGCTGCGATAGAGTTTGAGCGCGGCCTGTTTCATGGCCGCGCGGCGGCGTAGCGGCAGGCGCAGATTACGCCCGCGTGGCCGTGGGTGGTGCGGTTCGATACGCGGCCAGACCAGATACGACAGCCGCGGGATGGAGGCTGGCCAGGCGCGTTTGACCGCCGCCGCGACGGCGCGGTGGTCGGCATGGTTGTCGTGCATCGACGGGGTGACGATCAGCTCGGGGCGCGGCCGGCGGGCGAGATCGCGGGCCAGGCGGGCGATGGTGGCCGGGCCTTCGAAGCCGAGATCGCCGTCGGCATAGCCGAGAAAGCGCAGGTCCTGGTGACGGATGCCGGCGCGGCGCAGTACGCGCTGCGTTTCTGCATAGCGGGTATCGCGCAGCCGCGCCCGTGGCCAGCGTTCGCTTTCACGATGCGAGGCGCCGCCGTCGGTCACCAGGGTGACGTCGACCATCGTGCCGCGTGCCCGCAGGGCGGCGATGAGCCCGAAGGCGCCGATGGCTTCGTCGTCTGGATGCGGGGCGACGACGTGGGCGCGTGCAATGTGTTCCAGATCCGGCGCGTTCATAGCGACAGCTCGATATGCCCGGCCGCCGCGGCCGTGCCGGTTTTCACCCGCTGGGCGTCGGGGGCAGGTTGGCGCAGATAGACCATCAGATCGGCCATATGCGCGCACAGGGGGTCGGTTTCGAAAAACGCGGATAGCCCGACACACTGCTGGGCGAGGGTGAGCGCCTGTTCGCCGGCGTCCAACACCGCGCTGCGGGCGTTGGCCACAAGCGCCGGATGATGATCGGCATCGGTTTCATACAGGCGCGCAGCGGTGCGCTCGACCACGGCGGCCGCGCTGTCGGCCAGGCCGAACAGGCGCCCCAGCCGGGCGGCCTGGTGCGGGTCGCCCTGGCGGCCGCGGGTCACCAGATGCCGGCGTACGCCGTCGAACAGGCCGGCGATGCCGCCGGCATGGACGGCCACAAAACGCAGCGCGCCCGCGCTGAGCCAGGGTTCGCGCTCATAGTCGCCGGGTTGGCCGATGCGTATGTCGTGGTCGCTTAGCGGCGCGTCGTGCCAGCGCACGAGATGGGTATGCGAGCGCTGCATACCCAGCACCTGCCACCACTCGGTATCGAGGGTCGGCGGCGTGCGCGCGAGATCCACGACCAGCAGCTGCTTGGCGTCGCTGTCTGGCACCTCGGCGCTGACCAGTGCATGGCTGAGCAGCCCCGCGCCTGAGGCGAAGGCCTTGCCGCCGTCGAGCCGGTCCTGGGCGAGCGTGAGTGCTTCGCCGGCCAGCGGCGCGTTCCATACGCCAAAACAAGCGCCCTGACGCGCGGCTGCGTGCAGGGTGGCCGCCGCGTTGGTATCGCCATAGCGGTTGATGATCTGCAGGGCATCGATATGGCCTTCGAACAGACGCCCGAGGGGCAGGTCGAAGCGCCCGGCGGCATAGAGGCGGCGCAGCAGTATCCGATAGGTCGCTGCGTCGGCCGGATCGTCGAACGCCAGGCCCGTTTGCAGGCGTGCGATGCCCGCGGCCATATAGGCGCTATCGCCGGCGTTGCGGTCGAGGCTGGCCAGATCGGGCGTGTCGGTCATGCGGTCGGACATCCGTAGGCGGTTTCCAGTTGGGCGAGTCGCTGCTCGGCGGAATCGAGCGCCAGTTCTTCGCTGTTTTCGGGGTCGGGCACGAGCCGCATGACGAAGCTTTCGGCGCTGGCGCATTCGCCTGCGATGGCACGCAGTTCGTCCACCGAGCGGTTGCTGTGCTCGGCCAGCGCGCGGGCCGTTGCGGCGTCGGCGATGCCGTCGAAGGCGGCGCGCGTCTGGGCGCAGAGGCGATAACGTGCCAGGGCTGTGTCGGGGTTCTGCACCGCGGGCATGTCGCGGCAGGACTGGCGGGCGCGCAGGGTATCGGCCAGGCCGTCGACGGCGCGCCCGTGCACGCGCGACGACGTAGCCACGCGTACGCCGCGATCGTGGCGCACGCGATAACCGGCGGCCCGGGCCGCGGTGACCAGGCGGACGTCTTCGTGGGTGGCGATATCGTCGAAACCGCCCAGCGCCGCATAGACGTCGGCCCGAAAGCCCAGGCTCGCGCCGCCCTGTGACGGATGCGAAGGGGCCGGGTCGTAGTCGAGTGGGTCGACCGTGCGTTGCAGGCAGCGCAGGCGTTCCCAGTAGCGTTCCACGCGGCGGTGCATATCCATGGGGGGCGCATCCGGGCGTTCGATATAGCCGGCCACGACGTCGGCCTGTTCGAGCGCGCGGATGCTGGCGTCGACCCAGTCCGCGGCCGGAACGGAATCGGCATCGGTACTCAGCAGCAGTTCGATGTCGCCGGGCTGGCGATCGCGGGCAAGCGTTTTTGCGCCCAGCGCCATGGCCGCGCGTCGTGCGCGCCCGGCACGGGCTGTCGCGAGGCGCTCGATCCGCGCGCTGACCAGCCGATAGCCGAGCTCGGCTTTGCGTGCCTGGACATAGGCATGGCCACCATCGTCACAGCCGTCGAACAACAGGCACACCACCAGATCGGCACGCGGCCGGTGCTGGCGCGAGAAGGCATCGAGCAGGGCGGGCAGGCACTCGCGTTCGTCGCGTACGGGTACACAGATCGCCACGCGCGTACGTGTGGCGCAGTTCATGGCCGGTGGCCGCGCCAAGCGGGCGCCGGGCGGGACAGCCCCGCGGCAAACAGGTTCACCCATGGGGCGTGCTCGAGTCGCTCGGCATAGGCATGGATGGTAGCCCCTGGGCGCAAACCGGGTAATGCGTAGTAATGCGGTCGTGAATGGGTTGCGCGCCATTGCAAAGTGCTCACGCATCCGCGAGCAGCCGGCGATAGAGGCGGACATAGTCGCGCGCCATGCGCTCGGCGGTGAAGCGTTCGAGAAAGCGTGCACGGATGACGCTGCGGTCGAGTTCGGGCAGGCGAGCCACGGCCGCCACGGCCTCGTCGATGCTGTCGACGATGAAGCCGGTCACGCCGTGCTCAACCACTTCCGGCACGGCGCCGTTGTTCCATGCGATCACCGGCGTGCCGCAGGCCATGGCCTCGATCATCACCAGGCCGAAGGGCTCCGGCCAGTCGATCGGGAAAATCAGCGCGCGCGCCGCCAGGAGCAGCTCGCGCTTGCGTGCATCGTCGATCGCGCCAACGTGCTCGATAGCGCCGCCCAGCGCCGGTTGGACGTGGTGTTCGAAATAGTACGGATTTCCGGGGTCGCGACTTCCGGCTAGTTTGAGTGCATGTTCGCAGCGTCGGGCAATGTCGATCGCGCGATCCGGACGCTTCTGATCGGTCATGCGGCCGATGAACAGCAGGCTGTGGTCGGGCTCGACCGGCGGCGGTGGGGCAAAGCGTGCCGGGTCGAGGCCGTGGGCAACAACGCCGCGGCAGTTGGACGCCGGTATCGTATGCGCCTGGCTGGCCGAAATGGCGGCCACCGGCAGGTCCGGAAAGGCGGAGAAGAAAAGCTGGCGGTCGAGTTCGTCGGTGCGCCAGTGGATGGTCGTAAGGCTGTGTTTGCGTTGCTCGCCCAGCAGGGCGGCATGAAAGAATTCGCCGTGGCAGTGGACGATATCGAAATCGGCCAGGCTTTCACGCAGCCGCTCCATGAGCGCGGCTTCGAGTACGCCGGGCAGCCCGGGCGGCACGTGGCCGTCACGGGTTTCGAAGAAGGCGAGACTTTCAAGCGCGCTCACACAGGGCAGGTCGAGCTGACTGTCGGCGCTTGCGAACACGGTGACCTGGTGGCCGAGCGCGTTCAGCGCATAGCTCAGGTCGACCACGATACGCTCCGTACCGCCGGCTTCGGCTGCGGGCAGGGGCAGGATGAGCGGTGAGATCTGCGCGATGCGCAGCGGCCGGTTCGGGGTCATGGCACGGGGATGATGGTTCACGGCGACACAGGATAAAGCGCGCCCATGTTTATCATGCACATCGCCCTGCAAGGGTGTCTTCGAGCCCACGACGTGGAATACGGGCTCACCGCCGATACCGGCGGGCATATTCGTTACCTGCTGGAACTGGCCCAGGCCTCGGCACGCGACCCGGATATCGAGCGGATCGATATCGTCACGCGCGCCTTCGATGCGGAATTCACCGCGGGCGACTATCGCAGCGGCTGCGAATACGTGAACCCGAAGGTGCGCATCATCCGCCTGCCCACGCCGGATTCGGCCTATCGCAGCAAGGAAGAACTCTGGGATCAGCTGCCGGCGTTCAGCGATCGGCTGGTCGGCTATATCGATAGCCTCGACCGGGCGCCGGACCTGCTGCATGCCCACTACGCGGATGCCGCCCATGTGGCGGCACAGGTCAAGAACCGGCGCGGTATTGCCTTCGTGTTCACCGCCCACTCGCTGGGCCAGCCGAAACGCGATTATGCGGCGGCGGCCGGACAGGCCAACGCCCCGGCGAACGTGGCCCTCGATCGTCGTATCGAGGTGGAAAACCAGGCGCTGCGCGATGCGAGTCTGGTGATCGCCAGCTCACGCGACGAAGCCGAGCTTCAGTATGCGCAGTACCCGGCATACGACCCAGGCCGTATCCGCGTAATCCGCCCGGCCAGCGACCTGCAGGCCTTCGCGCGTTCTCAGCCCAACGCGCGGGTACACGCGCTGATGTCGCGTTTTCTCAACGAGCCGGACAAACCCGCGTTGCTGGCCATTGCACGCCCGGTTACGCGCAAGAACCTGGCCAGCCTCATTCGTGCCTATGGCGAGTCCCCGGCGCTGCAGGAACGCGCCAATCTGGTGATTCTTGCCGGCGGCCGACAATCCCTGGATGCGCTGGAACCCGAGATCGCCGACAACCTGCGCGAAATGCTGGCGCTGATCGATCATTACGATCTGTATGGCCGCATTGCCTACCCCAAACAGCACCACGGCGCCGATGTGCCGTCAGTCTATGCCTGGGCACGCGAGCGCTGCGGGCTGTTCGCCAACGTAGCGTTCAACGAACCCTTCGGCTTGACGTTGCTGGAAGCCGCGGCCGCGGGGCTGCCGGTCGTCGCCACCGATTCCGGCGGGCCGAACGACATCATCGAGCAGTGCCACAACGGCGTGCTGGTCAACCCCTGTTCCACCGATGCCATCGCCACGGCCGCCATCGAACTGCTCGACGACCGCGAGCGCTGGCTGGCCTGCCAGGCCGGTGGGCGCAAGGCCACGAGCGTGTTCGACTGGGCCCGGCACGTCGATTATTACCATCGGCTGCTACACCGCCTATGCGATGGCGTGCCTGAACGTCGGCGCCGCGCCGCTGCGCCGGCCGATGCCATGCTGGTCTGCGATATCGACGGCACGCTGGTGGGCTGTGCGCAGGGGGTGACGCACTTCAATGCCTGGCATGCCGGCCAGCCGCGGCTGCGCTTCGGCGTGGCGACCGGGCGCAGCTTTCATAGCGCGCTGCTGATTCTCGAGCAGGCCGGCATTGCCTGGCCGGATTTTCTTATCGCCTGCGTGGGCGCCGAGGTGTATCGGCTGGCGGCCGACGGCGTGACCTATGTCCGCGATACCCGCTGGGCCGCTCGCATCAACCACGGCTGGGAGCGCGCCACCGTGGCCCGAGTGCTGGACGGCGTGGACGAACTCGTCGCCCAGTCGCCGCTGGAGCAGCGCGAGCACAAGATCAGCTATCTGTGCGAGCCGGGGCAGGACATCGCCCCGCGCCTGCGGGCGCTGCTGGCCGACAACGGGCTGCAGGCACGGGTGATTCACAGCAACGATCGCTGCGTGGACGTGCTGCCGATACGTGCGTCGAAAGGCGCGGCGGTGGCGTATCTGGCCGAGGCCACCGACACCCACCACGAGCGGGTTTATGTGGCCGGCGATTCGGCCAACGATCTGGACATGCTTCAGATGCTTCCCTGTGCGATCGTGGTGGCCAACTATCGCGACGGGCTGGCCCAGGCGGCCGGGCTGGGGCATGCCTATCTGGCGGGTGCCAGCCATGCGCGGGGCGTCATCGAAGGCGTGACGCACTTTCAGGCGCGTTGCCACGCGTCGTGAAGACGAGCGTACTCACCCTGGTGCGCGACCGGTGCGCGCATCTGGTCAACCTCATGCACGGGCTCAATGCTCAGTCGAGCCCGCCGGATGAACTCGTCATCGCCTGGATGCAGCCCGAAATCGAGGACGATCTGCCGGTCACGGATTTCGCCGTGCGGCATGTTCGGGTCGCGGGCGCGCATCTACCGCTGGCACGGGCCCGGAATCTGGCCGCCGAGCGTGCCGCCCACGAAGGGCTGATCTTTCTGGACGTGGACTGTATCCCGGCGCCTGAACTGGTGCAGCGCTATCGCGCGGCGTTGGTCGAGCGGGCCGGTTTGTTCATGGGCGAGGTGCGCTATCTGCCGGCGGATGCCGTGCGCGTGGACGCCGCTGGCAGGCCGGATTTCGAACGCCTGGATCGGCTGGGTGAGCTTCATCCGGCGCGCCCACGGCTCGCCACCGACGCGCCGCTAGCCGAAGGCGACCCGGGCCAGCTCTGGGGGCTGTCGTTCGCGCTGCACCACGCCGACCATACCCGTGCCGGCGGCTTCGACGAGGCTTACGAAGGCTATGGCGGGGAAGAAACCGACTATGCCTGGCGTCTGGCAATGGCGGGCATCGACTTCTATTGGCTTGCGGGAGCGCGTGCCTGGCATCAGCACCATGCCCTGTACCGGCCGCCGTATCCGCATTTCGAGGCGATCGTCACCAACGCCCGTCGGTTCCATGCTCGCTGGGGACGCTGGTGCATGGATTACTGGCTGGCCATGTTTCGCGACGCCGGCCTGATCGACTGGTCGCCTACGGCAGGCGATATCGTGGTACGTCACCGGCCGAGCGTCGAAGAAACAAGGGCTGCCCGCCTGGACGGCGAGGTCCGCTACGGCTAGTTGGCGGCCATTGCCACCGGCTGCGGGGCGCGTCTGTCGTCGTCATGCCATAGCGTTTCCATGCGCGACTGCAACCAGCCGGCCGCCCGGGCCGCCGCCTCGGGCGAATGCAGGCCGCGCTGGTGTTCGATATCGAGCTTTCGGGCTCGTTCAAGCAACGTGCGCCAGCCGTCGAGATCGCCCGGCCAGTTGCGCAGGTGGATCGCCGCACCGACGGCGGCCAACGATTCGGCCTTGCGCTGCTGTTCGTCGAAATAGCGCCACTCCGGCGCGCAGATGAACGCACGCCCCGTCCGCATGACTTCGTGGACCGTATTGTCGCCGGCCGAGGCGAGCACGATATCGGCGGCAGCGATGTAATCGCTGGTATGCGATACCCAGCCGTGGTTGACCAGGTTGACGAAGTCGGTTTCGTGCCCCTCGCGGTGCAGCGGGCCGACGGTGACGAACAGCGTTTCGGGCGCGGCCCGGGCGGCCACGGTCAACGGGGCATAGGGCGTACCCGCGCCGCCGCCGCCGGTGATGGCCACCACGATTTCACGATCAAGCGGCAGGCCCAGCGCCCGGCGTGCCGCGGTTCGATCGTTGCCGTGTTCATGACTGGTGCACAGCCCGCCGCTGTAGAACGTCTTGGCGCGTGCCCAGTCGGGGTAGTCCGCCTGTTCCAGACGTTCGTCGAAGGGGGCGAGCATGCCGGCACAGGCATCGTAGGCGGCCAGGTGCCCGGCATCGCCGCGATTGCCGTGCATACGGATCTTGATGGCCGGCACGCTCGCGATGCGTGCGAGCAGGGCCAGTTCGGCCGATACGTCGATTACGAACAGCCCGGTATCGCGATCGTCCAGATGGTCGAGAATACGGCGCATGGTCTGGCGCATGGCGGCCAGGCCCAGCGGTACGCAGTGCATGACCGATGGCGTGGGCTGATCGTAGAGCTCGGGCGTGGGTACGGGCGCGCCGATCATGTTCGGCAGGGCAATGATTTCGATATCGCGCTCGAAGCCATCGAACAACGACGGGTCCGCCGTGAGCACGCTCACCGGTTGTGTCGCCGGCAGCTCGCGCACGATCGCCATGGTGCGCTGGGCATGCCCGCGGCCCTGGTGATGAACGAAGAAACTGATCGGCTTGGCCATGGCGAACGCGTCGAAGCCCGGGGTGGCCGGGCAGGGAATCTATGCGGTCATGATCGGCCCAGCGCGCGTTCGCGGAAACCGTAGTTTCCGGTAGTCGTGTACGAAACGTCCGTGCGCGCTCGGGGTAGCACAAGCGCC